>NZ_JAVRCP020000039.1:0-59284 GCF_034530675.2 Nostoc sp. DedVER02 | reverse complement strand
TTTATCCAGTTTTTGAGGAGGAGGAATCTGTTAGTTCTAATGCAACATTTTAGCTGTGTCAGTCCACTACAAATACTTAGATTTTTCAGAAATCAAATATGATTCCTATATTGGTTAGAATTTTACGGCGATACAGTAATAGTAGGTTGGACAAATCGCTTAATTTCACCACAGGCAATATAAGACTTGCCATCGGGTGCTGTTTTCACTTCATCAACAACATAAAGCATTCCTTCTTCACGAACCGATCGCGGAAAACGCATGTTCCAATCGGGTTCATATCCGTCGGAAACTACCCTAGCACGTAACTTGCTGCCATCTTTGACGCACTGAACAAGAATGCCGTCCTTTACAGTGTCAATTGTGGGAAGGTCGGCGGCACTGGCGGGGCCTTTAGAGGCTTTGCCTGTGCTAGCAATATTTGATTGTCTAGGAGCAACGAAGATATCTGTTTCACCGGGTTGAGCAAAACGAGTGATATTGCCACGTACACGATAAAAAGTGCCTTCGCTCGAAAGTTCTAACCCTTCAACAACGTACCTTGCTCCCTCAGCCCGAATACTCCGGGGAAACTGGACATTCTTACTGGAATCATAGCCCTCGGATATGACTTTAACTCGTAGTTTACCCCCTTCCCGAACGCAATACAGTTCAACACCTGAACCGACTTCATTTACAACTGGCATTGCGTACACTTCATCGCCAGCAGTGACACCGCGCCCCACTAAATCGCTGCGATTGCGGTTCATGGTTTGGTAAGACTGATCTCGCAATTCTTTGCGGCCGGCATTACCCAGAGCTTTTTGAGCGATTCGACCTGCGAAATACTCAAGTTGCTCGATCTCTTCAGCAATTTCAAAATTCTCGTTTAACCCTTTATCCCGCAAATCTTTCACAACGGTACGGAGGATTTCTTCGGCTTGTTGGTGTTTGCCATGTTCAGCTAAATCGAGGGCAGTTTCTTTGGCCTTCGCAATGGTAAGGCGGCTCAGTTCAAGAATGATATGGCTTGTAGAGGCAAAAGCTGCTTCCTCAACAGTGCCAACTTTAGCGATAATATCTGCTGTGCCTGAGACGCTTTGAATAAGATCATTTTGGACAACATCGGCACTGTAATGCAGTTTCATCACAGGTAACTCGCCAACTTGAGCGCTTGATATCAGTAAACTTAAGCCGAGAAGTTTGTCTTCACCTTCATAAAGCTCTCCCAAAGCGATCGCAGGTTGACCAGCATCATTCTGGCTAACTTTGGCTAGACTTAAGGTATCAACCAAGCTGACACCATCAGCTAACTCAAGTGTCACCTTCAGGTTTTGTCCTACTACTGCTCTGAGACTGTCTAGCTCAATACTAAATACTTCAGTTGCTTCATCAATGCTTTGAATAAAGTAGAAGTTGCCTGTAGCGGCCCTTGCCATCCCAATCAGTAAGTCTTCATTGAAACCCTGAGCAAAACCTAATGTAGTTGTGGTGATACCTTCCTCTGCTTTTTGCGCTGATGTCGCCGTTAGTACCTTGGGGTCTTGAATCCCCATATTGGCGTGACCATCGGTAAGCAAAAGAACACGATTGATTTTTTGGGGATCTAGTCCCGCTTTGACGTGTTCGCAGCCTTTGAGCCATCCCCCCGATAAGTTGGTAATACCGCCTGCTCTAACTTTACGGATCGAATTTTTCAGTGTAGCTTTGTTAGTCACAGTTTGGGGTGGTACAACGCTGTCTACTTCATCGTCGTAAACAACTACTGAAAGAATGTCATCAGGCTCAAGTTGATCTACCACAGACTCAGCAGCTTTGAGTGCATGATGTAAGGGAGCGCCTGCCATAGAGCCGGAACGGTCAATTACAAGAGAAAGGTTAAGATTTCGCCGGGGAGATTCAGCTATATCAGCACGAAAACGTAGCAGAATATTAGTCTTTAATGAAGACCCTGCGGGCAGAATAGACTGGTCAAATTCGTAACTTGTCTTAATCATTTTTTATATTTCTCAAAATTGGTTTTTATAGGCTAGAAGCCTTATGAAGCTGGCATAAGAAGTACTTTCTTTAGTTTACCCAGAATTAATTTTATCCAGTGTGAAAGAAGAACTTAATGTAATATTTTATAGCTTTAATACTTCGCTAGTCTTAGCAAAGCCTGTCATAGATATCGCTCTTTCGGGAAAAATTTGCGAACTACTGAACTTTTGCCCAGTACTGAAAGGCGATCGCACTGGTCACAATTGCGGGAAACTGAAAGCAGATCAATTAGGAAAGGAGAACCTAATGAGTTGGACTAAAGTTCTTGCAGTTGAAGCACTTTCCCCAGGTACGCGAGAAGTGGTGAAAGTTGGCAACCGGAAAATTCTACTTTTGAATCACGAAAATCAGCTTTATGCTGTAGATAATACCTGTCCTCACTTAAAATTACCTCTGAAAAGTGGCAAAATTAAAGATGGGACAATCGTTTGTACTTTCCATCGCAGCGCTTTTGATCTACGGACTGGTGAAGTACAAGACTGGTGTTCTTGGCCACCTGGTGTAGGGAAAGTACTCTCTTTGGTTTCACCACCAAAAGCACTGCCAGTATTTCCTCTTCGTGTGGAAGAAGGCAATATCTGGGTTGATGTGCAAGAGGAATAGTACCCCCTCTTGATTTAGTTACACTTTTTGGGCATGGGGAATGGGGAATGCCAATGCCCAATGCCCAATGCCCAATGCCCAATGCCCAATGCCCAATGCCCCAATTGAATCTCAAGAATTTTATTACACCTTGATTAGATAGTTGTATCTGAAATCCAATTTCAGTTACCCTAAATGACCAAAATAGCTTTATGATTCTCTACAAAAGCATATTTGAAATTATTTTGGTAGTAGACCTAAATATTCTCAAGCCCGTTCTAGAACATTAGGATTTACGCACTGTCCAATATGACTATTATGTGCATAACGATTGGTTCAGAACACAAGTCCGTTGGTTCAGAACACAAGTCTGTTGGTTCAGAACACAAGTCTGTTGGTTCAGAACACAAGTCCGTTGGTTCAGAACACAAGTCCGTTGGTTCAGAACACAAGTCTGTTGGTTCAGAACACAAGTCCGTTGAGCCTGAAATAACTTATTCTCGTAAATTCATACCATGATTAATTTGTACAGTGCGTAAGTCCTAAACACGAGCAATTACTTAAAAGTGATTTGTGCAATTTTAGTATTGAACGTGAAGATTCTTACAGGGTTAAAGAATAAAGTGCAGGGGGATGAAAAGTATGGCTGAACACTCATTTCATGACCAACTGAGTTTAGAGGAACAAGCTGAGAAACTTGGAAAGCAAGCAATAAGCTTGGGTTTGATTCCAAGCTTTGTGGTGCATTACTTTCCTGATACTTGGGTATTTTATATACCTAATGAAAGTCAATCAGAAGCGCTGACACCAGAAGAGGCATACTTTCGTTTAAAGCAACTGGTGAAACAATGAAAAGGAGTCAGAAGTCAGAAGTCAGAATTCAGGAGTCAGAATACCCCATGTCTGTCCCTTGCGCGTCTCCAAGAGTTATCAGGGGTTTCAAGCAAGGAATACTTTTTTTCTCCTCCACGACTGTCCCTTGCGCGTCTCCAAGAGTTGTCGTTTGCTCTAGACTATGATTCAGACGCTCCAGGATGAGCTAACGCTGCGCTATCCACTATGAAGTTCAGAATTCAATTCTTAATTCTGGCTCCTGACTCCTGAATTCTTCTTCGGTAAATATTTTAAAACAGATTTTTGAAGATAACAGCTAGGTACTGTAATCGTTAAATAACAGTAGTTATGGCGAAACCCGCAATTTTAACCGTCGATGACGATCCAGAAGTATTGCAAGCAGTGTCACGAGACTTGCGGCATCAGTATGGCGATCGCTTCCGCATTGTCCGGGCGGATTCTGGTATTACTGCTCTAGAAGCGGTGCAGCAACTCAAATTACGGAATGAAGCAGTTGCTCTGTTCTTGGCCGATCAAAGAATGCCCCAAATGGGAGGTGTGGAGTTTCTTGAACAGGCAAAACTCATCTTTCCTCGTGCAAAACGTGCTTTGCTGACGGCCTATGCAGATACGGATGCTGCGATTAAATCAATCAATAGCGCCAAACTTGATTACTACTTACTCAAACCCTGGAATCCTCCAGAAGAAAAGCTATATCCGGTTTTGGATGATTTGCTAGATGACTGGCTAGCTGGATTCCGCCCACCCTTTGAAGGAATTCGAGTCATCGGTAATCGCTGGTCGCCTTTCTCCCATCAGGTAAAAGACTTCTTGGCGCGTAACCAGATTCCCTACAAGTGGTTGGATATTGAACTGGAGCCGGATGCCGCGAAATTAGTAGAATACGCAGAAACTGATGGCAGACAGCAATTGCCCTTGGTGCTATTTCCTGATGGTTCCCGATTAATTCAACCATCGAATTTAGAGATTGCCGCTAAAATTGGACTGCAAACCCAGGCAGAGCGACCATTTTATGACTTGGCGATCGTGGGTGCTGGGCCCGCCGGACTTGCCGCCGCAGTCTATGGTGCTTCGGAAGGATTGAGTACTGTCTTAATTGAGCGTGAGGCTCCGGGCGGGCAAGCAGGAACAAGTTCGCGTATTGAGAACTATTTAGGGTTTCCTGTTGGTTTGAGCGGCAACGATTTGGCAAGGCGGGGAGTCACCCAGGCGCGGCGATTTGGAGTAGAAATTCTCACTCCTCAAGTAGTAACTGGAGTTAAGCTGCAAGATCCTTATCGGGTTCTGCAATTAGCAGATGGTAGCGAGATAAGTTGCCATGCGCTTTTAGTTGCAACCGGCGTTTCCTACCGTTGGCTGAATATCCCAGGAGCCAAGAAGCTGACAGGGGCAGGAATTTATTACGGCGCTGCTATGACTGAGGCGATCGCCTGTACCAATGAAGAGGTTTACCTAGTAGGCGGGGCAAACTCTGCTGGACAGGCAGCAATGCATTTTTCTAAGTATGCCAGCAAAGTGATTATGTTAGTGCGGGGTGAGTCGCTTTCATTAAGTATGTCCCAATACTTGATTGACCAAATTGCGGCGACTGCAAATATCCAAGTTTGCACTAATTGCAGCGTTGTGGAAGTGAAGGGAGATGAACATCTAGAAGCAATTACGATCGCCCATAGCAAGACTGGACAAACTGAAACCGTGCCAGCGCGATCGCTTTTTATCTTCATCGGTGCTAGCCCTAAAACTGATTGGCTCGATGATGTTATTCGACGCGATGCTCAGGGGTTTATCCTCACAGGCCCCGACTTAACGCACAATGGCAAATCTCCTCCAGGCTGGCAGTTGGAACGCTCACCTTTTTTGCTAGAAGCCAGCGTTCCTGGGATCTTTGCAGCCGGAGATGTGCGAGCCGGGTCAATTAAGCGGGTGGCATCCGGTGTGGGTGAAGGTTCCATCGCCATTCAATTCGTTCACCGCTACCTGAGCAATGTTTAGCTAATTCGTAATTCGTAATTCGTAATTCGTAATTAATGACAAACTACACAAAGCTTACTCAAAAAAGTTTTCCATCTTTTAGCCTAGTCTTGAAACAATACTTTCTTTCACATTTGGTATTTAGATCGATTCTCCAAAAGAATACTACAGGTGGAAGCTACAAAGCCCAGGTTATATCTAACCCTCTTAATTACGAATTACGAATTACGAACTAGTATAGGGGGTTTTTCATGTTGTGTGTTGAAGAATTGATCGACTTAGACCCGTTTCAACAGCTTTCTAAAGAGCAATTAGAGTGGGTTTGCGATCGCGCTCAAACAGTTGAACTTTCTGCTGGAGAAGTGTTGTCTCATGAGGGAGACCCTGTATGTCGGTTATTTATCTTAGTCAAAGGTAAAATCAAGATGACTCGCCGCAGTCAAGGAGTTGAAATTCCCATCGGGCAACATGATGCCCCATCTTTTTTTGGTGAAATTCCAATACTTACAGATGAACCTGCACCTGTCACAATGCGGGGATTGACAAATTGCCACCTCTATCAAATCAAAGGAGAAGATTTCCGTAAACTGCTGCATGAATGTCGTAATTTTGAGCGGATGGTCTTCCGCATTATGGAACGTCGGCTGCGGGGATTAGAGTCTTTTATTCGAGGGCGGGAAAAGATGGCAGCTTTAGGGACACTTGCCGCCGGTTTAGCTCATGAACTTAACAACCCAGCCTCAGCCCTAGTTCGGACTTTAGGGGAAATGCCAGCTGCCATTCTGGAACTACAACGAATGAACTTAGTTTATGGGCAACGCAATGTAGAGGAAGCCCATACTCAAGAATGGTTGAGTGTGCGCGATCGCGGTTATGATGCGATTTTAAATAATCGTCTAGATCCGGTGACACTAAGCGATCGCGAAACCGTGTTACTGGAATGGCTAGAAGATTATGGTGTGAAGCAGGCATGGAAATTATCAGAACCTTTAGCAGAAGGTGGTGTTGAGGTCGAAACCTTAGATCGCCTCATGGAACGTTGGCGCAACGACGAGACTGAATTGCGAGAAATCGGATTGCACTGGCTATCGCTCTCCTTTGAAGTCATATCAATGATTAAACATGGTTTACGAGGAGCCGAGAGGATTTCCGAACTTGTGCAAGCGATGAAGTCGTACTCTCATCTGGATCAAGGCGTTCAGCAAGAAGTGGATGTGCATCAAGGTTTAGAAGATACATTGCGATTGTTCGTTCATAAACTCAAATCCGGCATCCAAGTACAACGCAATTACGATCGACAGCTTCCTAAAATCCTTGCTTATGGCAGCGAACTGAATCAGATATGGACAAACTTAATTGACAACGCCATTGATGCAATGGATGGTAAGGGACTGCTGGAAATTACAACATACCATTGCGATCGCTTCGCTCATATTGACATCATCGATTCTGGTAGTGGAATTCCATCTGAAATTAAAACCCGCATTTTTGAACCTTTCTTCACCACCAAATCAGTGGGGCGTGGTTCAGGACTTGGTTTGGAAACTACTCGCCGGATTGTAGAAAATCGCCATCACGGTACGCTCTCATTTGAGTCCCAGCCAGGGAGAACTTGTTTTAGTATTTGCTTGCCCTTATCCGACGTTCCGCAAGCTAGCTCAACATAGTAGATAATATTTCTGACAGACGCTTCCACAATAATAGTATTTATACTTAGGTATTGACATGTCAGTAGTCACATTGGTTAGGACATTTTGAAAGCATGAAAACTAGGAATAATGAAGAAGGGGAAAGGGGAAAGGGGAAAGGGAACCCATACTTCAAAGCAGGGGTTTCAAGTATGGACGCTGATTTTTCTCTTTACGAGACGCTAAGAGCGAACGCACTGGGTGTCTCAAAAATCTTCTTTTAATATTTTTCATATTTAAAAATACTTGCTCTATACCGTGTGGGAAAAGCTTTAACTTTAATTCCTTTACCTCTTCCTCCGCCCTTTTTCTCCAGAGGGGGCCCCACCTTCCGCTTTTCCTCTCTTCGGTAATAATTTTACATTCTGCCTCCTGCTATAAAAAGGGTTTTGGCTTAATTTGACTCTTTTATACCTTAAACTAAAGTCTGGTGGTAAGTAAGCATAATTGAATACAATATGTTATTGCGAGAGGCTGCGACAATATTTGCAACCATAAAATATATTATACAAAATTTCGGTTTTCTTTTTGAAAATATACGTAGGATGTGAGCGCAAAGAGTACGGCATCAAACCCTTGATAATAGTGCGTTACGAACTCAGTTCTAACACAACGCCAGTTGCTACAACGGATAGCGTCGGCGGCAAGCGAGTCTCTCTTGTCGGAGACGCTACGCGAACGAGCGTCGGGAACCTCCCTTCGGGTTCGGGGGTTTGCAATCGACGGGAACCGCCAAGACTGCGACCCCCTCACCGCAACGCCCTGGCTCCTCTACAATACCTAATTTTGCTCAAAAATCAAATAGTAATCCTATATCTATTTACACCCATCTACTTAAGTGATAATAATTTTATTTACACTCTTTTTATATAGTTTTGCTTTCTGATTTCATGTTCAGTTTGATTTAAAAAATTATTACTAATTGAAAATTTACTTAGCAAATGATATGGATATTCAAAAAATTAAAATTTTATTAGTTGATAATAAATTAGAGAATATAAAATATTTATCAAACATTCTTGAAAACCAAGGTTATCAGTTGCAATTTGCCATGTCTGAAGAATTGGCAATCAATATGCTATCTACTCCACCTGATTTAGTTTTGCTAAACTTTTCCATATCAAATATGGATGGCTATAAATTTTATCAACAGGTGAAAACCTACCAAAAAACTGAAAATACTCCGATAATTTTTTTTGGTATTTTAGATGAATTAGCTGAAGAAATCAACATTTTTGATTTAGGCAATGTTGACTATATTACTCAACCCTTCCAAACTAAAGAAGTTTTATTCCGCATCCAAAATCAATTAACTATCCAAAGGCTAAAACAACAGTTAAAAGAACAAAATATCCAACTGCAACAGCAGATTCAAGAAAGTCAACGGATTGCTTCTGAGTTAAGCATTTGCAACAAACAGATAGAAGATATTTTCCAAAATCTTCCTGTTAGCCTTGCTAAAACCTTTTGTAGAGAAGTTTACCAAAGCGATCGCCTTTTAGTCGAAGCCGCCCTCAAAAAGAGCGAGAATCAGTATCGCCACCTAGTGGAGACATCCCAGGATATGATCTGGTCGGTAGATATTGATGGATTACTTACCTTTGTCAACCCGGCAGTTAAGCAGATTTATGGCTATGAACCCCAGGAAATGATTGGACGGCCTTTGACTGATTTCATCTCGCCGAGACAAATTGCTCAAGATAAAGTAGCGTTTGAGGGTGTTTTACAGGGAAAGTCGCTCTTTCAGTATGAAACTACCTGTGTAGCTAAAGATAATACTTTACTTTATCTAATGTTTAATGCGATCGCATTACGCAACGAAGAAGGTCTAGTTATAGGCATGACAGGCACTGCTAGTAATATTACTCAGCGTAGAGGTGTAGAAAAATTACTCCAAGAGAGCGCGATTAAGCTCCGCAATCATAACCTAGTGCTAACCCAACTAGCACAAGATAAAACTCTTTATCAAGGTGACTTAAAAGCAGCTTTAGGTAAGATTACTGAAGCTGCCGTCAAAAATATTGGAATGGAACGAGCTAGTATCTGGTTGTACGACGAAACAGGCTTGAAAATCGAGTGTTTTGACCTATTTGAAGGCAGCCCTAATCAACATAGCC
This sequence comes from Nostoc sp. DedVER02, assembly GCF_034530675.2. Classification (NCBI taxonomy): domain Bacteria; kingdom Bacillati; phylum Cyanobacteriota; class Cyanophyceae; order Nostocales; family Nostocaceae; genus Nostoc; species Nostoc sp. DedVER02. Next base: position 50,052 of record NZ_JAVRCP020000039.1, on the reverse strand, counting down.
AAGGAGCTTCCTTATCAGCAGCAGACTATCCAGTTTATTTTGCAGCTTTGCAACAAGACCAATCAATCGCCACAGATGATGCTTATCAAGATATCAGAATTAGAGAATTTTCTGCATTTTACTCAAGATTAAACGTTACTTCCGTACTCGATACACCCATTCGGCTGGAGGGCAAAACCGTAGGAGTCTTATCTATGGAAGCCGTGGGAGTTGCTCATCATTGGACGTTAGAAGACCAGAACTTCGCTCGTTCTCTGGGCAATTTAGCCTCATTGGTATTGGAAGCAATAGAACGCCAACGCGCAGAAGCAGCGCGACGGGCCTCTGAAGAAAAGTTAGCATCAGCTTTTCGGTCATCTCCCGATCCAATTGCCTTAATTACTCTTCCGCACAAACGCTGTGTTGAAGTTAACGACAGCTTTTGTCGGTTTTTTGGTTATTCTCGTTCTCAGGTGATTAATCGCACCGATCGAGAATTGAATATTTGGGCGAATCCAGAAGAATATAATTTCCTGGCTCAAATGCTGCAAAAAACTAAAGCCATCCGTAACTACGAAGTTGATGTCTGCACTTGTTCAGGAGAAATTAAGACAACATTGTTGAGTGCGGAAATGATCGAGATAGATGGAAAATGGTATGTACTAGGCACAGCAAAAGATATTACTGAACGCAAACAGGCAGAAAACGAAAGCCGTTTGTTATTGTTGACAACCCAAGCCATCACTCGCGCCGGTGATGTCAATAGCTCATTAGCGCTAGTCTTACGCTTAATTTGTCACACCATTGGCTGGGATTTTGGTGAAGCATGGATTCCTAATGAAGATGGTACTATTTTAGAACAAAGTCTAGGCTGGTACGGTGAGGAGAGCAGTTTAGAAGAATTTTGCCGCCAAAGCCAAGCTGTGAAATTTCCTCTGGGAGTGGGGCTACCAGGAAGAGTTTGGCAAAGCCAAGAACCAGAATGGATAGAAGATGTTTCGGAAGTCACAAAGCCAATTTTTTTGCGATCGCAACAAGCAGCAAAGGTAGGATTAAAAGCTGGTTTTGGTGTTCCCATACTGGCGGGAAACGAAGTATTGGCTGTTTTAGTATTTTTTAAACGTAGTTCAGTATCGGTAGATAGACGTTTGCTCTTGCTAGTAAACGCTGTTGCTGCTCAGTTAGGTGGGTTAATTGAACGCAAAACTCTAGAACAAGAACTAGCGCTCAGAGAAGCCCGCCTCAATGCCTTTTTTAGCAGCGCTCCCGTCGGCATGAATATTGTAGATAACCAGCTACGGTTTGTGCAAATCAACCAACCCCTAGCGGACATTAATGGATTATCCCAGAAAGATCATATTGGCAAGACCATCCATGAAGTCTTACCCCAGATGGCCCCTCTAATAGAACCAATCTATCAACAGGTTCTCTTAACTAGTCAACCACTTCTAAATCAAGAATTAAGCAGCGCATCAATTCAACAACCAGATATTATCCGCCATTTCTTAGTTTCTTATTTTCCGATTCCTGGTGAAGACGATCGCCCCTCTGGTGTAGGTACGGTTTTAGTAGAAATTAGCGAACGCAAACACGTCGAACAAGAACTGCGTTTAGCCAACGAACGCCTACAATATCTGCTTACTTCTAGCCCTGTGGTGATTTATAGCAGCAAAAAAACATCAAGTAACTTTAAGTTTAGCACTACCTTTGTTAGTGAGAATGTTAAGGCAATGGTTGGCTACGAAGCACGGAATTTTCTCGAAAATCCCAATTTCTGGCTTGATCGCGTCCACCCAGAAGATGTTGAGCTAATCTTAGAAAAATTTTCTCAGTTGGTTGAGCAGGAGTACAGTTTTTACGAATACCGCTGGTTACACGCCGACGGAACTTATCATTGGTTTTACGAAAAGATGAGGCTCATCCGTGACGAAGCTGGTAAACCGATAGAATGTGTTGGTTTTTGGGCAGACATCAACGATGTTAAACTGGTAGAATTAGCTTTGCAATCAGGTAGGCAGCAATATAAACTTTTAGCAGAAGCCTCACCAGTTTGTATATTTCACACCGATGTGGATGGCAATGCCTTATATTTTAATCAACGCTGGAGTGAAATTACTGGATTTAATTTAGAAGAGTCTCTGGGAACAGGTTGGACAAAAGCTGTACATCCAGACGATCGCGAGCAGCTGCTGTTGGTATGGAATCAAGCCAGAATTGCCAAAACTACATATAAGTACGAACATCGGTTTTTACGTGATGATAGTACGGTCGTCTGGGTAATTTGTCAGGCTTTGCCAGAATTTCGAGATGATGGAGAAATCAAAGGCTACATCGGTACAATTACAGATATTACCGAGAGAAAATTGGCAGAAGAAGCCCTGTGTGAGAGTGCAGAAAGGGAAAGAGCGATCGCCCAAGTTATTCAAAGGATGCGCCAAACACTGGATTTAGAGACTATATTTGCAGCTACAACCCAAGAATTACGGCAAGTACTCAATTGCGATCGGGTTGTTGTCTATCGTTTCAATCCCCACTGGGCTGGCGAATTTGTCTCTGAGTCAGTAGGTAATGGTTGGATTTCTCTCATCGAAGAACATAACAATAACCCTTATCTTACAGAGGGTGTCTTAGATGATGGTCGTTGCCTAGCAAAAATCTTGGATAGAGAAGATAATCATCTAGAAGATCCTTATCTGCAAGCAACTCAAGGTGCAAGTTTCCTCTGTGTCCCAGACATTTACAACGCTGACTTTCATCCTTGTTACATCAGCCTCTTAGAGCGCTTTCAGGCAAAAGCTTACATTATTGTCCCCATTTTATATGGTAGTCAGCTTTGGGGATTACTAGCGAGTTATCAAAATTCCGATATCCGCCAATGGAAACCAGGAGAAATCAACATCGCAGTTCAAATTGGCAATCAGTTGGGTGTCGCTTTACAGCAGGCACAATTACTAGCGCAAACTCAAAGGCAGTCACAAGCGTTGCAAGAAGCTGTGATCGTTGCTGATACTGCCAATCGTGCCAAAAGTGAATTCCTTGCCAATATGAGCCACGAACTACGTACCCCACTCAACGCCATCCTCGGTTTTACCCAAGTTATGAGCCACGATCTTGCTTTATCTACTGAACATCAGCAAAATCTAGCAATCATCAATCGTGCAGGCGAACATCTCCTCAACTTAATCAACGACATTTTAGAAATGTCTAAAATCGAAGCTGGCAGAATCACATTAAATATCAACAGTTTTGACTTAATTCGTCTCTTAGAAAATCTCGAAGAGATGTTGCGCTTCCGCGCCACCTCTAAAGGATTAGAATTAATTTTCGAATATACATCTCACCTCCCCCAATACATCCAAGCTGACGAAAGTAAACTGCGTCAAGTCTTGCTTAACCTCTTGGGAAATGCCATCAAATTTACCGATACGGGAAGAGTGATATTACGGGTGGGGGTGGGGCATGGGGCATTGGGCACGGGGCATGGTGAAGACATTTTATCCAATGCCCAATCCTTAATCTTCGAGGTTACGGATACTGGCCGCGGTATTGCCCCACAAGAAATTGACTTGTTGTTTGAAGCTTTTGGGCAAACTGAAACTGGAAGAAAATCGCAACAGGGAACAGGATTAGGTTTAGCAATTAGCCGCAAATACGTGCAACTAATGGGGGGAGATATTAGTGTTACCAGCATTATTGGCGAGGGAAGTAAATTTGCCTTTGACATTCAAATTAGTTTAGCCACAGCTAGCGAAATCCAGATTAAGCAAATTAGACGGCAAGTTCTGAGTTTAGCACCCACTCAAAGCGAATATCGGATCTTGGTGGTTGATGACTCCATAGACAGCCGTTTAGTATTGGTAAAAATACTGACATCTATCGGTTTTGTAGTCCAAGAAGCAGCAAATGGTATCGAAGCGATCGCAGTTTGGCAGAAATGGCAACCACACTTAATTTTAATGGATATGCGGATGCCGATTATGGACGGCTACGAAGCCACAAAAATTATTAAAACCAAAGAAGAAACCTTAATTTCAAATTCTAAGACAATTATCATCGCCTTAACTGCTAATGCCTTTGAGGAACAGCGAGAGGCAATGATTCAAGCGGGTTGTGATGATTATATGAACAAGCCTTTCCGCGAGGAACAATTACTAGAAAAATTAAGCGAATATTTAGATGTTCAATATATTTATCAAGAAGATAATTATCAGATAGGAAACTCAAAAGAAAAGATAGCAACATCCATCTTGAAGCTTACAGACTTAGTGCCTATATTATCTGAAATGTCGCCTGAATGGGTGAAGCAGTTGTATACTGCCGCAGCCCAATGTAGCGACGACTTAATTTTAGAATTGATTGAGCAAATCCCTTCAGAAAAGGAGGATCTGCAAAATTTTATTAAGAATTTAGCTCAGGACTTTCAGTTTGAGAAAATTATGGAATTGACGAGTATTGCCGGAATATTATCCAATTAATCAGAATTGGAGATTTTCTCACTAAATGGCAACTCTGCATTAATCGCCTCAATTTCTTGCTGTTCTAGTTGATTCACTTCCTTAATATAGGGACGAATAATTTGTCCTAGACGATTGTTGTAAAAGCGGTGCAGACTGTGATTGGGCATAGCCGGGAAACCGCGCCGTTTTTTGTGGCGGCCACCTGCACCAGGATCAAAACTTTGGATATTGTTAGCGATCGCCCACTCAATCGGCGCATAATAACAAGCATCAAAATGTAAGCAATCTATTTCTTGGAAACTTCCCCAATAGCGTCCGTAGAGTTTTTCATCTTTAAATAAACAAAAGGACATTCCTAAAGGATGAGAATTATCTTCCTCGCTATATGCAGCAAAAAACACAACTCGATGGCGATAATCGGCGTGTAGCTGCTCAAAAAACCGCTTTGTCAGATATTTGCTACCCCACCAGCCAAACTTATCACAAGTGTCGGCATAGAACTGGTACATCAAAGGAAATAAAGACTGAGGAATTTGATCGCCACTCAGCGCTTGCAATCGCAAGCCTGCTTTCTCCACAGCTTTGCGTTCTCGCTTAATATTGCGGCGCTGATTAGCGTTGAAAACTTTCAAATAATCATCAAAAGTTTTAAAGCCAGAATTTTCCCAGATGTAGCTGTGGTGAAGCCAAGTTGTAAAACCATGCCGTTCCAGCATCGGCCGCCATTGGGGATCAACGTAGAGAAAATGACACCCAGAAATCCGATTTTTGGAGCAAAAAGTGTCAATTTCATGCACCATCATCGCTGTGATTTCATCCTCATCTTCCCCTGGGGCAATTAAAAACCGATAACCTTCAGCTGGGGTAAATGGTGTCATTCCCAGCAATTTTGGGTAATATTGGACTCCAATGCGAGTGGCTAACTCTGCCCATTGGTGATCGAATACAAATTCACCAGAACTATGTCCTTTGAGATAAAGTGGCGCAGCCGCAATCAGCGTTCTATCTCGCCACAATGTCAAGTGATTTGGCAACCAACCAGCTTTAGCAGTAGCACTCTGGGAGGTTTCGAGATTATTCAGCCATTCCCATTCTAAAAACGGCGTTTGGAATGGCATTGCCAAAGCATTCCAGGCATTTTGGGGTACTTCAGCAATTTTGTTCGTCCAAACAACAGAATAGCGAGGTTTTAGTTGTTCCACCATATTAGGGGGCAGGGGGGCAGGGGGCAGGGGGCAGGGGGCAGGGGGCAGGGGGCAGGGGGCAGGGGGACAAGAGGGAATTATTGAATAAGTCTCCCCCCTCTTCCTTGTCTACCTTGTCTCTTCTTCATGCCCAATGCCCAATGCCCAATTACCAATAAATAGCGTAATCTAATCTGCTGATCGTTGCAGGCGATAGTGCAAAAACACTTCTTGCTCAACTGTATGAACTTCTATAAGTTGCAATTTGGGAGCTAAATCGGGTAAAAATCCTTTCCCTCCGGCAGGTGTGGGGGCGGTACTACCACCTAAAATCAGGGGACAGACAGTGAGCCATAATTCATCGATTAAATCTAAGCCCAGCAGGGAAGCGACTAATTCACCTCCACCTAAGACTACCAATCGTGTTATATCTATATTGGCTAGATACTTCAAAGCTGCGGAAATGTCGATTTCTCGCGTTGGTGTTTCAAAAACCAGAATCTGTTCAAATTCTGGAGAGAATTCTGGAGAACACTCTTGTGTTCCGGTTCTTATAGTTGAAGGAAGCGTCTGTAAGCGTCCTTTCCATGAAAGTACCCCCGCTTTTGTCGTGAGTAGCCAGCGTCTAACTGGTTGCTTAAAAAAGTTAATTTCCGGATTGAGGTTTGCAGAGTGTGTAGTCACTATATGAACTGGCTGCGGAGGCTTCCCTTCTTGTGCCCGAAGTTCCACTAAAGTTGGATCTGATACAGTAAGTGTCGTTCCATAAGCCCGAAGAGTACCAGCACCGAATAAAACCGCATCAGAGGCAGCGATTTGTTTTTCCAGATGTGCTTTATCAACCTTTGAGCCAAAACGAGCGGGCGATCGCCTAAAATCTGCTATTTTGCCATCTACACTCATTGCTAAAACAACTGTAGTATGAGGACGATGTTGCAACATTAAATTGATTTGATAGGTTGAATATTTTCTTTATTCGTGTGTAAATTGCAAAAAAATCCATACCTACAAGTTGCTTTTTTACAATTTTACCACTGTTTACCACTGTATTTATATGCAACACAAACCACTTTTTAATTTAGCATATATAAATTTTGGTATACCACGTTTCTTTTTAGATTATAGCAATTTGTTATTTTTAAACATTGAAAATAAAATTCTGATAATTTAATAAGATGTCTCATCTAGCCAGTCTAATTACATATCTTTGCTGTTGTGGTTTGCGGATGCAAAGTGAGACACTCGATGACTAATTCTCGCCAATCTTCCTTTCGTCGAATTTTAGTAACGAAAATATTGCTGCTGTTCGTTCCAGTTTTACTTATAGGTGAGATTATTGCCTTAAATAAGGCACGTTCTAGCATCTTGGGAACTGCGCGTCAAAATTTAACAGAAAGCGCCATCAGTAAAGGGGAGAGAATTGGCGATGCGATCGCAATCTTAAAAGCTAGTTTACTGAGTGTAAGTAAAACAACGGTGATTCCATCGGGTTCGCCTATACAAGAGCAAGAAATTCTCGCGCAGTTAAAGCAACAACTTCCGACCAATATTGAATGTATCCAATTAACGGATCTCCTAAACCAGAAAGTAATTGCTAGTAGCTGTGGGGATCAAGCAATAGGAGAATTGATATTCCCTTTACCTAGTGATGGAATTAATGTCAAAGCAATCTTCCCGTCAAAGGCAGGAATGACTGGCAAAAGAAACGCACAAAATCAATTGCGATTAGTGGTATCTGCACCAGTGTCGGATAGCCGAAAAAATTTAGTTTACAGCTTAAGTATTCAGTCTGCATTATACCAACAAACCAGAAACCCGCCGGGATCGCTCACAGGCTCTATGGTAGTGATTGCTGAAGATGGGACAATTTTGGCGCACCCATACACAGACTGGGTGGGAACTAATATCAATCAACAGCCAAATTCTTCCGAATTCAAAAGTATAATTAAAAATGCTCTTGCCGGACGGAATGATTCGGTAAATTTGTCTTTTAAAGAAGGGAACGAATTAGTAGCTGGCTATACAGCTATTGCAAATCCACTCACCGAACAACAGCATCAAAAATGGATAGTCTTAGCTGTTACTAGTATCGATAATGCACTTTTTGGTTTAGAAGAAATTAAACTAATTCTCATAGTTTTGACAGTTGGTTTGATTGGTGCAAGTTTGTTAGCATCTATATATTTAGCTCCTTACCTGGCACGTCCTGTAGAAGAATTGCGAGACTATGCTCTCAATATTCACTCCCATCACGCCGCGCAACCAGTTCCACACAATTTCCAAATTCGAGAATTCAATCAACTCGCCCAAGCATTAGATCAAATGGTAGAACGTCTCAAAGCTGGGGCGGAAGAGTTAGAAATAGCGTGGAAAGAAGCAAAAAGCGCTAACCAAATTAAAAGCCAGTTTTTGGCTACTACTTCCCATGAATTGAGAAATCCATTACATACTATTATTAGCTGCATTCGCGTGGTTGAAGATGGCTTATGTGATAGCCGTGAAGAAGAAATGGAATTTCTCAAACGTGCCGATGAAACAACCATTCATTTGCTAAATATTATTAATGATTTACTCGACATTTCTAAAATCGAAGCAGGTAAACTTTCTGTAGTCATTACACCTCTCGATCTGAGACAGATATTGCTAGAGGTGATTAATTTACAATCAGTTAATGTTCAACAAAAGGGCTTGCAATTGAAATGCGAGTTAGATCCTCAACCAATACCAATTAAGGCAGACGCGGCAAAACTGAAGCAAGTGCTGATTAATGTTATTGGCAATGCTACTAAGTTCACCGACACAGGAAGCATCACCATTGCTACAGAAATTCAATCTAGTAATGGTAAATCTCAAGTGGTGGTCATAGTTAAAGATACAGGTATAGGTATCGATCCCACTCAACAACACAAACTATTTCGCCCCTTTGTGATGGTGAATGGCACAACCACGCGCCAGTTTGAAGGGACTGGACTAGGATTAGCAATTTCACGGAACTTAATCGAACTCATGGGAGGCAGCATTACTCTTGAGAGTGCAGGGCTTCATCAAGGTACGACGCTGAAGATTACCTTACCCTTGATTGATATCTCGCTGTTACCTGCTTCAAAAAAAGATGAAAATATTGGGGATCTGGGATTTTCTTCTGAGAATAAGGGGGCAAAAGCAAGCCAATACTCTAACCTACAGCAGTCTGGGGGAAGTCCATCTTTAAGAAGTAATAAATCTGTTAAAACAGTTGTAGAAAAAGAAAAATCGATGAAGTTTCAGGTGTTACTTGGAAATGAGACTTACGAGATTAGTCTTTCGCCACAGCAAACTCTCTTGGTAAGTCTTCCAAAAACAGAAGTTTATGCAAACGGAACTTCTGAAAGGTAATACCATTTTGAATTTTAGATTTTAGATTGAGAATTCTTTTTCCCTTTCGATGCGATCGTAAAGTAAAGACGCGATAAATCGCCGTCTCTACAAGAATCAGCCCTTTGTAGAGACGGCGATTTATCGCGTCTCTTGCCTTAACCGAGGATTATTGGGCGGTTTCAGGGGAAAATTAGACTTGAGAGCAGTTGTTAAGAAAAACAGGTTGACCGCCTTGCTCAAGAGATACTGTTAGTGCAGCAAGAATTTCTACTAACTGTGTGCCTACCCAGCCAGACGAAATCTCTGAGGGAGTATTGTTGAGAATAGAGTCAACAAAACAAGAGCAAACCCGTTGCAACGGTTCCCCTGGCTCTAATTCCAGCACCACCTGTTTTTGATTTACCGGAATAAAATGATTACCCTGCTGTTCAAACTCCCCATGTAGCAGCGTTAGAGGCGACGATCGCAACATTTCATCAAAAATCAAGCTACCAAGGCTACCTACAATCCCCAGCCGTCGCTGCTTATCAGGATTCAACCAACACAAATGAATATAAGCTTGAAAGCCATCTGGGTATGTCAGTGTCAACCATACCAGATCAGCCAAACCTTGAGACAGAAGAGAATTTGTATCTTTCTTTTCCCCTACTTCCCTGCTCCCCCGCTCCCCTGCTCCCTGTAGCCACACTGTACCCGTTGCTTGTACTTTCACAGGAATCTGACCCAGCCAAGCGTTAAAGATAGCAATATCGTGAATAGCTAAGTCCCACAGTGCATCAACATCTTGGCGGACAGGCCCTAAATGGGTGCGCGTCGCATAGCCATAGCGTAAATCACCTAATTTACCTGCTTGTACTACACTTTGCCCTTCCTCAACTGCTGGGTGAAATAAATAAGTGTGGTCAACCATGAGTATTAAATGATGCTGCTTTGCTAACTGGCAAAGTTCCCGACATTCTGCGGGATCGAGAGTTAGGGGCTTTTCAGCTAAAACATGGTGTCCGTTTTGGAGAGCGTCTTTAATTAAAGCATAGTGGGTAGTAGCTGGAGTTGCGATCGCAACTCCTGTCAACCCTGGCACTTTTTTTAAATCTTCCCACTGGGTTGTTAATACTACATTTTCATCTAAATTAAACTGCTGTTTAACCGCCGCTAATCGTTCTGGATGGGGATCTACTACAGCAACTACATCTACTTGAGGATGTGCTAAAAAATTCCGCAGCAGATGCACTCCCCAACGCCCAACCCCGATAACAGCAATTTTAATTTGGTTTGTCATTTGTTATTTGTCATTTGTCATTTGTTATTTGTCATTTGTCATTTGTATACAAAGGACTAGAGACAAATGACCACTGACAATCAACTGATTATCGGCTAATTCCTCTTATTTTAAGCTCAGGGTTTTTGCGGGTTAGGAATTGCTAAAAAAGCTACTTTAGCTGCGGCTTGTTCAGCAGTTTTGATTGATCGCCCCTTACCTTCGCCGAGCTTGTTGCCGTGGAGCCACACTTCAGCCATGAAACGTTCTTGATTACGGTGCGGTTGAGTGACTTCTACAACTCGATATTCTGGTAAAACTTTAAATTGCGCCTGAGTCCATTCTTGGAGAGCAGCTTTGTAATTAAGTCTGGCAGGATCGAGGCGAATTTCTGTGGTTAGTTCTTGAAAGTGAGGATCTAGCCAAGAGCGGATCAATTCCAAATTTTGAGTACTTAAGTAAAGCGCACCCAGAACTGCTTCAAAAGCATCTGCTAGTCGTGACTCTTGACCAACTTTATCAGCCGTAGCACTACCGGCAACTAGTAAGTATAACTCCAAACCATAAACTCTGGCTAATTGGGCGAGAATGCGATCGCTCACTAACACCGAACGAATTGCCGCAAAATCCCCTACAGGACAATCAGGATAATTTTCCCATAACACAATAGCCGACACCAGCCGCACCACTGCATCGCCAACAAACTCTAGCTGTTCATAATTTGCCGAATCAGAGACAGTCGGATGAGTTAGCGCTAAATCTAGCAGTTCCCACTTAATAGGTGCTTCTAGCGATAAACCCAATTTTTGGACTAAACTTTCAAGTTGCCGTTGACGGCGTGGATAAGCAAGGGGCATTACGTGACAAGGGGAAGGGGGAAGGGAAGCAGAGGGAAACTAATAACTCTTAACTTCTAACTCAGCACGGGCTAAACGCCCCGCTACCGCTAACAGCACTCAGCACTAAAAAAGAGGGGAAAGAGCAGTACATAAGCCGGGTTCTGTTCTCTTGCGAGGGCAGTTATCTATCTGGGACGTTTGTTACCAAACGCCTCAAGCGGCTCTCATTGAGCGGAACTGGTAAAAGACCAACCGTAGTTCCTATCGCCTTGCTCCCAACCGGGGTTTACCGAGCCAGCACCTCTCGATACTGCTGGTGCGCTCTTACCGCACCTTTGCACCCTTACCAGATCAATTAAAAATGTAAAATTAAAAATTAAAAATTATTCATTTTAGATTTTTAATTTTTAATTTTTAATTAATCTGGCGGTATCTTTCTGTGGCACTATCCTCACGATCGCTCGCACTGGACGTTATCCAGCAAGTTTGGTCTTTCGGGAGCCCGGACTTTCCTCAAACCAGTGACTATGACTGATCTGCAACCGCCTGCGTCTACTCTCTCCTTAGATCCAGTGTAATCTTGGATGGCATAGTCTGTCTGGTTGCTATTGCTTTTTTTTATTCCAAGGTAGAGCGTAAGTCCAAGGTAGTTTTCTGACTGTGAAAGGACAATTGATAATGCTAATGGGAGGAAAATCACGGCCTGGGGCTAGACCTAAACGCACTTCAGATATCCTTAGCACCAGTTGCAGGGAAAAGTCCAACTCCTTTTTTCTGTTAATAAAGTCGTTGTACAATTTTTTTTGCCCTTTTTGCAGCCCGTTGATATCAATTAGTGGTTTTTTCGCTAAATAAGTTCCAGCATCTTTATCGCGCTCGAAAACATCTTCTGCTGTCACCGTTTCAGAAAGTGTTTTCTTGGGAGCAATTAGGCTAGGACTTTGAGGTACTGCTAAGTCGCGGGTTAAATCTGGTGATTTCCGAATTACGCGGCGCGATTGCTTGCTATGTTCAACTACTAAAGAACTGTTGTCCCAGTCAACATATAGGGCAACATTATCAGATTTATTTTCAATGCTAATCCCTAAATCTTTCAAATCGTCAATTGGGTATGAGGCTTTGAGTTTAAAAGAAATCCCAATTTTATCGTCGAGATTTTGTTCTTTGAGTTGTTCGTCAACGATTCCTTTTTTAAACTCAAACTTAACTTGATCGTCGATAGATTCGATCATGCGGTTAAAAATGTATGAAACACCGATAATATAAACAGTCAAAACTATTAAATTCTGGTCGCTACTCCTCATAAATTAGAATATTAACTCCCGGTGCTAATGAATGTATATTTGATTCGTCGCCCATCTGCAATTATTAATTACTCTTAATTGTTACAGAATTTTGCAGCCAGCCTCGTCGCCAAAAAAAGAATAGCAAACTAAGTGCGATCGCTAACATCACTGCCCAACAAAGTGGATAGCCCCAATACCAATTCAACTCAGGCATATTATATGGCGATTTTTCAGTATTGAAATTCATACCATATATTCCGGCAATAAAAGTCAGTGGAATAAAAATTGTTGAAACTATCGTTAGTACCTTCATGATTTCATTCATTTTATTACTCACTGCCGAAAGGTACACATCCATTAATCCAGATGCTAGTTCTCGATAAGTTTCTACCATATCCATCACTTGCACTGTATGGTCATAACAATCTCGCAAGTAGATTCGCACTTCTTCGCCAATTAGTTCACTACCATCTCGAATCAAAGAATTAATTGCATCTCGCTGGGGCCAAATAGCACGACGTAGTTGCAGTAGTTCTCGCCTAATTTGATAAATATTTTGTAGTGTTTGCGGGGTAGGTCTGACTATTACCTCCTCTTCCAACTCTTCGATTCGCTCCCCATAAAGCTCTAGCACTGGGAAAAAGCCATCAATAATTGCATCTAACACAGCGTAAGCTAAATAATCGGCCCCCTGTTTACGGATGATACCTTTATTTTTTTCAATTCGCGATCGCACTCCTTCAAAACAATCATGTTCTGGTTCTTCTTGTACTGTCAGCAAATAATTTTTTCCTAATATCAAACTTACTTGCTCGCTGTAAAAACCGCATGTTCTTTCTTTTGCTACTACCATCCGAGCAATGAATAGCAATTGGTCTTCATAATCCTCTGTTTTGGGTCGCTCTGGCACATTGACTATATCTTCTAAAACTAGAGGATGTAACTCAAAAACTTTACCCAATCGTTGTAATATATCTTGACTGCCTAAACCTTGTACATCTACCCACGAAACGGATTCCATCTCCAGATATGGAACACACTCCTCTGGAGTTGCTATTTGTTCGCGGATGAAATTGGTTTGGTTATAGTCAATCAAAAAAATTATCGGTGGTGGAGCGTCTTCATCAATAAAAATTGTTCCAGGTATAGTCCCTGGTTGGTGATAGAACTCATCTTCATATAGCTTGGTTACTATTTTGGGAAGACGACGCAGTTTTCGTACCATGCAATATTACCTACATTGGGCATTGGGAATTGGGAATTGGGCATTGGACAAGTTCCTCTTTTCTCAGTGCTTAGTAAAGAAGTAAGATTCCCTACTCAACACTTATGAGGCGCTTTGATTTATTTCAGCTTTTGCTATTAATCTTACAAAAATTAATACAAATACTGTGACTTTTAGATTAAGCAGTTATTTAGGTTGGGTAATTTAGAAATCAGCATTTTTTAGTGGTTAGTTGTATTCACGACTAATTACCGATCGCTATGATGATTATTTTTATTTATGACCAGCTACTTCCCAGCAATAGAGATAACATATTGGCTCTGAATCAGCAATGCTATAAAAAAACAGTTTGTCTTGACAAGACAAACTGTTGAAAAAATATTTATCTGGGTAAGCAGAAGTTAGAACATGCCCATGCCGCCCATGCCACCCATACCACCCATACCGCCCATGCCACCCATGCCGCCCATATCAGGGGCAGGAGCAGCAGATTTCTTCTCTGGTTTTTCAACAACGATCGCTTCGGTAGTTAACACCAAACCAGCAATGGAACCAGCATTTTGCAAAGCTGAACGCACGACTTTGGCAGGGTCGATAATACCAGCCGCGATCAAGTCTTCAAATTCTCCGGTAGCGGCGTTGTAGCCAATGTTAAACTCGCTGTCTCGAACTCTAGAGACGATCACAGAACCTTCAGCACCAGCGTTATCTGCTATTTGACGCAAGGGAGCTTCTAGCGCTCTTTGGACTATATCAGCCCCAATTTTTTCTTCTTCGCTTTCTAAGCTGTTTTTAATCGCTTCTACTGTCTTAGCTAAGTGAATTAAAGTCGTTCCACCACCAGGAACAATACCTTCTTCCACGGCAGCTTTAGTAGCGTTCAGCGCGTCTTCAATCCGCAGTTTACGGTCTTTGAGTTCGGTTTCGGTTGCCGCACCCACTTTAATCACTGCCACACCGCCAGCAAGCTTGGCGATGCGTTCTTGCAGTTTTTCTTGATCGTATTCAGAATCGGTTTCTTCCAACTGCCTGCGAATTTGACCAATCCGCTTTTGTACCTCTGGCTTGGTGACACTGCCAGCTACAATGGTGGTGCTTTCTTTGTCAATGGTGATTTTGCGGGCAGTTCCCAGCGCTTCTAAAGAAGCGGTATCCAAACTTAAACCGATTTCTTCAGAAATTAATTGCCCATCGGTGAGAATAGCAATATCTTCTAACAAAGCTTTGCGGCGATCGCCAAATCCAGGCGCTTTGATTGCAGCCACAGCAAGTACACCCCGCGCTTTGTTCACTACCAAAGTTGCCAAAGCATCACCTTCGACATCTTCAGCGATGATTAACAAGGGCTGACCAGAACGGGCGACTTTTTCCAAAACTGGTACTAAATCTTGGATGCTGCTGATTTTTTTATCTGTCACCAAGATTCGGGCGTTTTCAAATTCTACGATTTGCCGCTCGTTGTTGGTGACGAAGTAGGGAGAAATATAACCTCTGTCAATCTGCATCCCTTCAACTACTTCTAGTTCAGTGGTGAGGGATTTGGATTCTTCAACGGTAATGACACCATCTTTGGTGACTTTTTCCATTGCTTGAGCTAACATTTGGCCAACTTCTTCATCGTTACCAGCAGAGACAGTGGCAACTTGAGCGATCGCACTTCCTTCGACTGGCTTGGCTATCCTGGCAATTTCTTTTACCAGTGCTTCCACAGTTTTGTCGATCCCGCGTTTCAAGCTAACTGGGTTACTACCTGCCGCGACGTTCTTCAAACCTTCCCGAATCAAGGCTTGTGCTAAAACTGTGGCGGTAGTAGTACCATCCCCAGCCACATCTTTAGTTTTTGAGGCTACTTCCTGAATGAGTCTTGCACCAGTATTTTCCAAAGGATCTTCTAATTCAATTTCCTTGGCAACAGTGATACCATCGTTGACAATTTGAGGTGCGCCAAATTTTTTCTCTAAAAGGACATTGCGACCTTTCGGCCCCAAGGTGATTTTTACGGCATCGGCAAGGGCGTTAACACCCCTTTCTAGAGCTCGCCGCGATTCCTCGTCAAATGCAATAATTTTCGCCATGTTTTATTTCTCTAGCGCTTCCATTAGACAATTTAGCACTCACAGGGCAAGAGTGCTAATCTCTAAAGTTACAAATGGAAATAAAAAATAAAAAATTGATTAATATACAGGTGATGCTCATATTAGATACTGGCAGTAATGCTTGAATTGGGAGATGAATCTAGACAACTCCCTTAAATACCTTGGTATTGCCGACCCTAGCGGCACCGGCTGGTTGGCAGTAGTATTTACGTTTCTCTTGGCTTGGCTTGTAACGTGGCGTTCAATTCCGACAGTCCGCAAATTCGCCTTGCGAGTAGGTTGGGCTGACCAACCCAACGCTCGGCGACTCAATCGAGAACCTTTACCCAATGCAGGGGGGCTGGCTATCTACGCGGGTGTAATTGCCGCGCTGGTATTAGCTAGCCTTTTACGACCGATCGAACTCCAAAACGTATTGGCTCAGGTGCTCACTATTCTGTTGGGGGGTTCGATATTAGTCCTTGTGGGTTTTATCGACGATCAGTTCGGCTTACCGCCCTCTATTCGATTGTGGGCACAAATCGTCACGGCACTTTTGTTGGTAGCTAATGGTATCAGTGTCAAAGTTATGTTTGGGACTCCCATCGACTCACTTCTGTCTATGTCGCTGACAGTACTGTGGGTAGTAGGGATTACCAACGCCATCAACTTGATGGATGGAATGGATGGTTTGGCAGGAGGAATCAGCTTTATTACCGCCATGAGTTTATTGGGGGTTGCAGCCCAATTTAACAATCGTGCGGCGGCAATTTTGGTACTTGCAGCCTTGGGAGGTGCTGCATTAGGCTTTTTGCGCCATAACTTCCATCCTTCACGGATTATTATGGGTGATGCCGGAGCGTATTTTTTTGGCTATGTGCTGGCAGCAACTAGTATTTTAGGCAAACTACAACAAAACACAATTTATGCCCTAATTCCCACAGTTTTATTTCTATTGTTGCCAGTGCTAGACACCACCCAAGTATTTGTACGGCGGTTACTAGCTGGAAATAACCCTCTGAGTACTCCTGGCAAAGATCATCTGCATCACCGCTTACTTGCTTGGGGACTCTCCCAGCGCCATGCTGCGTTCACACTTTGGTCAATTACCTTATTTTTTAATTTGCTGGCGATGAGAATACAAGGCATGAGTTTGGCTGTGATGCTGGCTACCGCCAGTAGTATTATTATTCTTTTGGGTTTTACTGTCTGGCAAAGGATACGCCAACAACCTTAGTTGCTTGTAGGGTTGGCATTGCAATGCTAGCCCTACTATGGTTTTTTCTCTGTGGTGTATGTATACTAAGCTGTTGTGTTTTTAATTTGCACATTGAGACAGCAGGGGAGCAGAGGAGAGGGTTTACAGGTTTTGCCTAAAAGATTATGAGGCAACTTGTAGGCGCGACAGCTTACGACTGAATTTTAGATTTTAGATTTTAGATTTTGTTGAAGCAGCACTCCAAAAAATAAATTATCCAAAATTATTTGTATATATTTGTATATAAATAGGGGCGCACAACTAGCTGTGCGCCCCTATTTATGTAAAATCTCAAATTATTTATTCAGAGCAATTGTATTTATTGATTGCTTAAACTATTTACGCCATTACCATACCGCCATCAACATTAAAAACTTGTCCAGTGATGTAGTTAGCGGCGGGATCGGCAGCGAGGAAGCGCACCATCCCAGCAACTTCTTCGGGCTGGCCGAAGCGACCGAGGGGTATAAATTTCAGAATATCTTCGGGGTTGTTGAGATCGCTGGTCATATCGGTGGCGATGAAGCCAGGGGCGACAGCGTTAACGGTGATGCCGCGAGTAGCCAGTTCTTTGGCAACGCTTTTGGTGAAGCCGATTACACCTGCTTTGGCGGCGCTGTAGTTGGACTGACCTGGGTTGCCCATTTGCCCCGCAACGGAGGTAATGTTAATAATTCGCCCCGATCGCTGCTTAAGCATAATTTTACTGACGTTGCGTGTACATAAAAAAACACCAGTCAGGTTAAGGTCTATCACAGCTTGCCAATCTTCTGGCTTCAAACGCAAAAGCAGTGTGTCGCGGGTAATTCCTGCATTATTGACTAAAATATCCACACGCTTAAATTTTTCCATGACGGTGTTAACTAGTGTGTCTACTTGATCGCTTTTAGAAACGTCTGCTTGAATAGCGATCGCCTTACCTCCCGCTTCTGTAATTTCTGTAACAACTGCCTCGGCTGCTGCACTCGAACTGGCATAATTGACAACTGCGATCGCTCCTTGTGAAGCTAATTCAATTGCGATCGCTTTCCCAATTCCCCGTGAAGCACCTGTGATAATTGCGACTTTATCTTTTAATAGTGTCATTTAATGTCCCTCGATCTTAGAAATACCGCGCTAATTATCTTATGGCGATTTAGGGAACATATAAATATTGTCTGGATAAAATCTAACTATTGGGACACGACAATCTTGCTAGGATAATGCAAATTAGATAATAAATATATAACTTTACACGTTGTTTTTAGCTAAACATCTAACTCATCTTTGATTTTTGAAAAAACTCAGTACAATTTAAATAGCCTTTTTTTATGTTGCCTATTACCTCTTACCTAACTACGCAAATAAATTAAGATGTATAATTCTTTAGCTAGCAAAATAATTTTAATTTTTATACATAAATAAAATTAATATCTGTATTCTATTAGAATTATTTAATATTGTTGATCTATATTAACTAATGTAATCTTTTACCAAGAAAAACCCATGATCCTATAGCGATTTTATTTTCTAAGAATTACCATTGAAAAACATAATTGAAAATCGGTGTGTGTCACATGGCAACTAAAAAACAATTTAACAGCTTTGAAGAAATGTTGTCTGATTCTGATGTACCTGTATTAGTGGATTTTTATGCTGAATGGTGTGGCCCATGTCAGATGATGGTGCCAATTTTAGAGCAAGTAAATGCCCAACTCAAGGATCGCCTGCGGATTGTCAAAATTGACACAGAAAAATACACAGAGTTAGCTAGCAAGTATCAAATTGCTGCACTACCAACTCTAGTACTTTTTAAGCAGGGTCAGCCTGTGGAGAAAATAGAAGGTGTAAGACAAGCAGCAGATTTGGTACAACATCTAACAAGAATTATTTAAGTACCGCAAGACTTACGCAACTGGCACAATGCGATCGCCATTTTATAGTACATAAGTATTATTGAGTAACATTTCAAAATCTTTGTATTTACAATAGAAATCGCATTAGCGAAGCACTATTGAAATACTTATGAGAAAACAATTAGAGGGTATATCCACGTAAATTGCGAGTTAGTCTCCATGCTGTGCCATCGCTTGTGCCAGTTGCGTAAATCCTGAGCGCTACACTGCTGCTTAGTCAAATATATTTATTTGGGAAAAATATCTTTTATAAAGTAAACGTCCAATTTTCCTCAACTTCAATTAATTTTTAAAGATTTTGCCACAATAAACGTAATATTCGTTTTTATTTTATTAAATAACTATTGATTAAATCGGGGCTAATTACTTATCAGTTGATTTGTACTACAGCTAGCGATCGCTACTGTGCTAGTTGAGTAAGTCTTAATAAACTACAGCAAAAATTGGGCTGAAAATCATTGCTGAAGTAAGAGTTGAAGCGATTCGGAAAAAGTCACTGGATTTGACAGACCGCATCATCGCTTTTGCAGATGAATTCGGATTGCACCACATTTCTACAACACCTTAGATGAAGTTGAGGCGGTAATGCTAGAAATGCGATTACTCAAAGAAAACTTGATATAAAACCTTAAGCAAACATTAAGTATATTTACTTGTACGTCTAAAGAAAGTAGTTTAGAAATTGAGATAGGTATATTGTATAGATATAACAAAATCTCTTGACAAAGAAAACAATATATGAGTAGTAAGCAGGAAAGACCTGAAAAAGCCTATATTTGGGTGAATATTGATTTTGATAAGGTTAAGCATAGGATAAATGCGGTGACTTGCCAGATTGAGCGGGTTATAGAAAAACACCAACTGTCCAATCACACTGGTAATTCAGACAAAGGAAACAATTAGTAATGTTTGTGTAGATTCTAATATCAAGCCCCAGCTAGATATTTTCTAGATGGGGCTTTTGTTTTTATGTGTGGAGTCGAGATGTAAATGTTTGTTAAGCGCGATGGCGTACACGCCCGCCGTAGGCGATCGCAGTAGGAAATTTATCCGATTGTTAAAGCTGGTTCTTCGCAGAAGTTAAACAGGGCTGACTCTGTTTCTGATTCATCTTCAAATACAGCAGAGATATACCATTCACAAGGTGAATCATTTGTATATTCAGCCCAAGCAATGGTTACTGTTTCACCTGATGGAATCCCTTCATCACTCAAGGTAAATGAAGCCCACTCTTCATCATCCACAGATACCCATAACTCCGTAATTGCCTGTTCAGTTTCATTGGTAACGGTAAAGGTAAATTGGTCTGACATAAATTGCCTCTTAGCGATAAATAAATTGCAAATCGTCAGTCACCGATTATACTGGCACTTTTTTGGAATTTTTTTAGCTAAACTCCCAGGATGTATATCCAGAGGTAATTTTAAGCTTTTTTAGCTATAATTAAATTTCTTAAAGAGTATTAAAAACCTTACCTAGTTGTATGGAAGATAGCCAATATTACGGAACACGGAATTTGAATCGCGGTTTTCACAAAGCCCGATAATACAGCGCATCCGCAAGTATTACTAAATTTTGAGGCAATGTATTTTTGACTGAGGAGAAGTAGTTAAGAGCGATCGCTAAACCATGCTACAAATCGCCCTTAGTACAGTTCATATTTCATTAAC
Source organism: Nostoc sp. DedVER02 (assembly GCF_034530675.2). Lineage (NCBI taxonomy): Bacteria > Bacillati > Cyanobacteriota > Cyanophyceae > Nostocales > Nostocaceae > Nostoc > Nostoc sp. DedVER02. The sequence continues at coordinate 29,569 of NZ_JAVRCP020000039.1, read as the reverse complement.
TGACAAGGTATAGTTCCGTTGTACACCGCAATCCGTTTGGATGATTTCAGTCCAATCGATTGAGATAGTTCCTTATTCCCACTCAGCACAAATGCAGTCCAGCCTTTGAAGCGTTGTTTCAACACATCGCCCAAAAGTTTGTAAAATGCCCCCAAATCACTATCTCGCCCCAGCCGTTCGCCATAAGGTGGATTGCACAATAAAATTCCACTGTCTGCGGGGGCCACAACATCAGCAAGTTCCATTTGAGAAAACCAGATATGATTATCAACACCGCAATTTTGAGCATTGTTAATGGCCTGCTCAATTATATTTTCATCGCGATCGCTTCCCCAAATAGGTGCGGTCAGGGTATCAAGTTGACTATCCTTAGCTTCTTGGAGCAGTTTTTCTAAAAGGGGTAGGTCAAAATCGAGCCAATTTTCAAATCCAAAGGAATCCCGAAACAGCCCTGGTGCTATATTCAGTGATTTTAAACTAGCTTCCAAAGGTAAAGTCCCAGATCCACAAAGAGGATCGTAGAACATCTGGTCTGTCTGCCAACCAGAAAGTTGAATGAGGGCAGCAGCTAGAGATTCCTTGAGAGGTGCTGCTCCAACCGCAGGGCGATAGCCTCGACGGTGCAGACTATTTCCAGAACTGTCGAGTTTGACGGTACAAAAGTCGCGTTCAATATGAACATTGACCCGCACATCTGGTTCATGAAGTTCTACATTTGAACGCTCACCCAAATTTTCTTTCTGCTGGTCAACGATCGCATTTTTGATCTGGAGAGATGTAAAGTGGCTGTGGTTGAGGTGTTTGTTTTTGCCCGTGACATTCACCGCCAGGGTCATATCTGGCGTTAAATAGTTTTGCCAATCGATGGTTTGGATACCGCGATAGAGATCCTCCGCATCTTGACAAGGGAACTCATGGATATTCACCAAGATTCGGAACGGCAGCCTAGCCCAGAGGTTGACGCGATAAAGTAGGGTGCGATCGCCCTCAAAGGCGACACCACAAAACCCTGGCTCTACAGAATCGGCTCCCAATTGCTCTAACTCTTGAGCCGCAAGGGTTTCTAATCCGCGAGCAACCGTTGCAAAATACTGATTCATCCTCTAATTCCAAAGCATTGTTTTCAATGCTGACCCATTGACGCATTTTAGCTTAACTCATATTAAGACTGTCTTTACAAAACTATCTTTACAAAATTACCGTAGGCGTAGCCCGTCGTAGACATAATACTTGCAAGAATCAGAAGTTTTAGGTGCGATCGCCTGTGGAATCATCCTTAAATCTATAACTGACTTCTCACATGTCAAATGAAAGCTTAAAAAGCGATCGCTATTCAATTAGCTATGGCGATCGCACTCGGTTTTTGTCTTATTTGTAACTGCGATCGCATCTTCGTTAACATGAACGTAAAATGTAGGGTGGATTAGCGACAGCTTAACCCAGCGAATTAATCATAGGGCGATCGCACTTAAAAACTTTGGGCTAAAATCATTGTGCCAATTATAAGGAGGATAATGCCAGCAAAAGATGTTTACCACGATGCGGTTAAAAATGCTTTAATCAAAGACGGTTGGAGTATTTTAGCCGATCCTTATAAAATTAAATACAAAGACGCTGAATTATTTGCTGACTTAGCAGCAGAAAAACCTATTGCTGCTGAACAAAATGGGCGCAAAATCGTTGTCGAGATTAAAAGCTTTTTAAGCGCCTCACCAATGAGGGATTTTGAATTGGCTTTAGGACAATATATTCTATATCGAAACTTAATCAATCTTACTGAACTAGAATATCAAATTTATTTAGCAATTAAGGATAGTATTTACGAAAACTTTTTTAAACGGGAGTCAATTCAAGATATTACTAAAATAAATCAATTACTTTTGATTATTGTTGAGATGGAAAAGGAGGAAATTTTACAATGGATAAATTAGGGCAATATCGTAGTTATATAAAAAAAATCTTAACAGAATATCATGAATGGGTTTCTGGTTCAGCCAATTTAGATCGAGAAAGTTGTCTTGTTTTTGACGAGATACACGATCAATATTTTTGGCTGTTTATGGGTTGGGAAGGGAAGAAAAAAATCAGAAATATTCAAGTCCATATTCGCATCAAAAATGAAAAGATTTATATTGAGGAAGATTGGACGGAGGAAGGAATTGCAACTGAGTTATTAAGGGAAAATGTACCGAAAGAGGATATTGTTTTAGCTTTCCATGATCCAGAAACTCGTAAGTTAACTGAGTTTGCTGCTGCTTAAATTACAGAGTAATTTCGTATATGAGCGATCGCTCAGTTCCTCAGTAAGATAGCAACGGAGTTTTTGTCTTATTTGTAGCTGCGATCGCATCTTGGTTCACATCAACCTAAAAACCTCACTAATGACTCGTATCCTGGCTTACTCAAAAAATCTTGGATATAAAACTGTTTCCGTGAGCTTGCAACTTGCCAACGATGAGATTTTACAGAACTTAGAATACTTTTTACAATGGTTCTGTGCCAGAGTCAGCAAGCAGTTAGATTTACCAAACACGATCGCCGATTTTTGGACTCAATCCTTGGGTAGCAAATCGAATGCCACAGACTACTTCGAGGATGCGATCTTAGTTAACATAGATTGCCCTCTGGTGATTGCGATCGATGAACTTAATCAGCTGTTTGCTTACCCCGACATTGCTCGTGAATTTCTTCTACTTTTGCGAACCTGGTCTGAGCAAGCTAAAGCAAGGGTTGCAGACAGCTACAGAAATCCTTCAGCAATCAAATCTTGTAGATTTTGAGGCGGTGCAAGCCTCTCAGTTGTACAAGATGGGGTTAGTGCATCTACATGGTATAAAGGTAAGTCTCGCCTGCGAATTATTTCGTCCGTTTTTTTGCGATCGCCTGCCAAAAAGTTTTCCGTAAGCCTTATCAAGTGTTCATTTGAGCTAGGAAACGCTTCTAAAATCAATCATTGTCTGACGATAAGTATCTGGCAAACCTGTATCAAAACATTTACCCTTAACAATATATCCGGTCATTCCCTCTGACTGACGCAATTCCTCCAGACAGGATGTTAACTGAAATTCCCCTCGTTCTCGAAAATTTTGCTTGATGTGTTCTGCTAGAAAATCAAAAATTTTTGGCGTAAGTAAATACAAACCAAATATACATAAAAACTCATTTTCTGCCATTCCCTGTACGCGCAAATTTTGTTGTGCATACTCAATGGTAGGTTTTTCATAGAGTTGTGTAACTTCCAGAATCGAGTTTAATTCTTGCCAAACTCCTGTTACACACCCAGATGTATGAAGATTTTCGGCTGGCGTTGTAGTTAAGCTAACAACACTTCGATTAACTTGTTTATAAACATCTAAAATTTGACCAGCACAAGATTTTTCAATATCAGATGCATAAATGTGGTCGCCCAACATCAGCAAAAACGGCTCATCTTGCACCCAATCCTTGGCACAAAATACCGCATGACCATAACCTAATTGTTCCTCTTGCAATAAGATGGTAACTTTGCTACCTAAATCTTCGAGATATCGGCTATATTCTTTATTTGGTGGTGAAAGTTTATCAAAAAGTTCTTTTTTAGGTGGATTTTTCAATAAGTCTGCAAATACTTCTTTATCATCTGGTTGTACCACAATCCCGACTTCTGCAATTCCAGCATTAATTGCCTCTTCAATAATTGCGAGAATGACAGGTTTTGCCCTCCCATCTCGATCGATAATCGGGAAAAGTTCTTTTTTCACAACCTTAGTAGCTGGAAACAACCGAGTCCCAAAACCAGCTACCGGAATCACGGCCTTTCTAACTTGATTTTTCTCCATAAATCTCTCCTCCTCTCTGCGCCCTCTGCGCCTCTGCGGTTCGTCATCCCAACTTCTCAAACAACTCCGCCAACACCACATTAGAAAACAAAAACCCTTGGGGATCGATCAAACGCAACCTTCCCCCTGCAACTTCCACCCAACCTTTATCAAAATACCCTTGCAAACACCTACAAATTTCTTCCACCTTTTCTTCGCCAAACGCTTCCACCAACGCCGCCAAACTCAAACCCTCCGCCAAACGCAACCCCAACATTAACGTTTCTAACAATACTTCCTTTGGGGGAGTCACATCACAATCAATTACACCGCCAGCCTGCACCCACTGGTAATATTCCCTAGTCTGGCGCGGACGAGTGAAGCGCTTCCTGTCAACATAACTCGCCGCACCCATCCCAAAGCCATAGTAAGGGCGGTTTTCCCAATACACTCGATTATGCCGACACTGATGACCAGGTTGAGCATAATTGGAAATTTCATAATGCTCATAACCTGCACCAGTCAAAACTTGCTGCCCCATCTGGTACATTTTGACTGTGGCTTCATCCGTAGGTAAAGGAGTATCACCAGGTTTGTAGTAACGACCAAAAGCTGTACCTGGCTCAATCGTAAGATCGTAGATAGAAATATGAGTGGGTAAAATAGCTACCGCTTTTTCTAGGGAATCCTGCCATTGATCCAAAGACTGATGCGGCAACCCAGAAATTAAGTCTAAGCTGAATTCAGGAATCTCAACTTGGTGGATTAACTCCACAGCTGCAAAAATATCTTCAACTGAGTGCGATCGCCCCGCCTTTTGCAATAATTCTTCTTGAAAGGCTTGTACGCCCAAACTTACCCGGTTCACACCTGCACTGCGATAGCCTGCTATATGGGCTAAATCAAAGGTAGCTGGGTCAATTTCCATAGAAATCTCTGCACCAGTTGCAATACCAAAATGCTTCTCCAATTCCTCCACTATCCGTTGTAGCTGTTCCGTTGATAGCAGCGAAGGAGTACCACCCCCGAAGAAAATTGTCTTTAGAGGTTGGTCAAAGGCTGGTGTAATGGCAATTTCTTGACATAGCACCTCAACATATTGGGAAATAGTACCCGATGTTTCGCCCCGCAAGCGATCGCCCACAACAGACACCGGAAAATCACAATAAAAGCACCGCCGCCTGCAAAAGGGAATATGCACATAAGCAGAACTCGCAATGCCAGAAACACTAAATTTTTGACTCATTTTGAGAAAAGTTTGAAGTTAAGCCAACTGCGAATTAAAGACAATGAAAATGAAGAAAGAACTCAGGAGTCAGGAGTCAGGAGTCAGAATAATTGTAAAATCAAGCGTGGAATAACTTATTGATTTTATTAAAATTATTAAGTTTGGGTATCAAAGTCTTCTTAATTCTGACTTCTGACTTCTGACTCCTGACTCCTGACTTCTGGATTCTGACTTCTGAATTCTGACAAAATGAGTAGTTTATTTACAAATTTTTGTCGTTTTACAAAGAAACAATGAAAAATATTAAGATAAAAGCCTTTAGTTATAATAATTGCAGATATTGTCCTACTAAACCCTTAGTGTAAGTCAATATTGATTAGTTTATCTTACCGATGAAATAAAAAATACTTTAGTTTATCGGTGAACACAGTTGCAGGAAAACAACATAACCATGCTTGACGCAATTATCATTTTTTCATTTATCCTCGCAGCTTCGGGAATAGGGTTCTACAGCATTGAACTACTACCCAATGGCACGTTAGATCAGGTAACAAATCTTGAAGCTTTACGCTTAGTTGTTGCCGTCTTTGCCGCTATTATTGGTGGTGCGATCGGGCTGAGTTTCCAGACGACATATCGCCGTCTAGAATCACAAGTCAAAGAAATGCCTCTGGAAGTAATTTTAACTCGTGCCATTGGCTTAGTAATTGGGTTATTGCTAGCTAACCTGATGCTAGCCCCATTATTCTTACTACCTATCCCAGCAGATTTTGGATTTATTAAGCCACTTGTGGCAGTTGTCGGTAGTATTATCCTCTCCGTCACTGGTATGAACTTGGCAGATACCCACGGACGAGGTTTATTGCGGTTCATTAATCCCAACACCGTCGAATCGATGGTTGTGGAAGGAACGCTAAAACCAGCTAATACGAAAGTTTTAGATACTAGCTGCATTATCGATGGTCGCATTGAAGCGTTACTAGAAACAGGGTTTCTGGAAGGGCAAATTCTCGTACCGCAGTTTGTCTTGCAAGAACTCCAACAAGTAGCCGATGCTAGCAAAGACCAAAAGCGGGTGCGGGGAAGGCGAGGACTAGAAATTCTCAACCGCATTAAGGAAGAATATCCTGATCGCATTTTGATTAATGCAGTTGACTACGAAGATATTCCCACAGTGGATGCCAAATTGGTGCGTTTCGCCCAAGAAATTAGCGGTACGTTGCTAACCAACGACTACAACTTATCTAAAGTCGCCAGCGTTCAGAAAGTGCCCGTTTTGAATGTAAATGATTTAGTGAACGCCGTCCGTCCCAGTTATTTACCTGGCGACAACCTGGATTTAAAAATCCTCAAGGAAGGCAAAGAACCTAGTCAAGGCATTGGCTACCTAGATGACGGCACAATGGTAGTTGTTGAAGAAGGCAGCAGTTATGTGGGTGGTGAACTGCGAGTAGTAGTCACCAGCGCTTTGCAAACCACCGCAGGAAGAATGATTTTTGCTAAACCCCAAGCATCAGCATTGGCGTGAGGGAAATGTCCCGTGCAATTAAATATAAATTGTGCAATCGGTGCAGTCAACCTGCACCGATTATTTATTTAGAATCACCAGATTCAGTTACCTGTAAATACTGTAACTGCTCAATTGATAACCCTGTCAATCTTGCTATCTCTTCTAATGGCATACCAGTATTAAAAAGATTGATTGCCACTTCAAGTAAAGCTTCAGCTTTGCCTTCAGCTTTGCCTTCAGCTTTGCCTTCAGCTTTGCCTTCAGCTTTGCCTTCTTCTAAAATATCTTGATAAATCACTGACTCGCGCATAATATCTGACCTCAAGACTCGTCTAATAACGTCTTTATCCAATACTAAACCAGCTAAAATCCCTGTGGAAGCAGCAATATTACTTTGATTTCTTGATTCTGTCATACTATTAATTTTCCGTGCAACTTGGTTAAGCACGGCTTCTGGATCAATTGTACTACTCAAAACTGCAAAGGGTAACAGCCCAGGCGTTCTCAGAAATACTTCAGTTGGTTGTTCCCAAAGTCTGATAACTGAAAATTCATGGCGTGTCCCGGCAATTGTAAATGTATTTTGTTGCACCAAATCTGAATTTGTCTGTTTGAGATAAATTACGACTTGATGCATTGCTTTGTGTGGAAAGCGGCGATACACTCGCAATCGATAGTCAATCATCCGAAAAGGAATTTCCGCATCGACTTGGGTTTGAAATTCCAGATGTAAAATGTTTTCCTCTGACTGTAGCAGAATTAGGGCATCAGCACGAATGGGTTCGAGAGATAATTCTTTTGGGCTTAGTTCGGTTAAAGTAATGGGTTCGCCTAATAACCAAGTGGCGAAGTCGCTAGAGAAATTTTCAGCTAAAAATTTACAGATATTGTCAAACATTTGATAATTTTACCAAATAGCTTGTTCACTTATTATTAATCTGCAATTATTTAATCCAAATCTATCTACTCTAATTTTCATAAATTTCTAACGGCAAATTATCAGGATCTTTAAAAAAAGTAAATTTCTTACCTGTGATTTCGTCAATTCTGATATTTTCTGTTTCTATACCTTGTGAGTTTAAATAAAAAACAGTTTCCTCAATATCATCAACTTTAAAAGCAAGATGTCTTAAACCACAAGCTTCTGGACTACTAAATCGTTGTGGAGGATTGGGAAAAGAGAATAACTCTATTTGACCATTTACTCCAACTTTTAAATCTAATTTATAAGAATTTCTTTCGGCGCGAAAAGTCTCTTGAATAATCGAAAATCCTAATATTTCGACATAAAAACTTTTAGAGCGCTCGTAGTCAGAACAAATAATAGCTATATGATGAATGTCAGTAATTTTCATGTATATTTTGTTTTTTATACAATTATTAAGAGAGTGTATGTAGTTGCGACACAACGACATTACACCCTCTGAAGTTGAGGTTAAGCTTTAATCTTTTTGATTGATCTTACCTTTCTTTTCAGGAATAAGCCAATGCTGCCAACCAGAAGTGTGCTATCTAAAGTACTAGGCTCAGGTACTTTTCGATAAGAAACTGTACCGGAATTGGGAGTTTCGGAGGATACGGAAAATGATGTTCCAGAAATTTCGTAACTTTTAGAAGGATTAACTTTGTCAAGGAAGCTGTACAGCAATCCAATAGGTGCGTTATCTGCTAATGACACTGTTGGAAATGCAAGGGGATAATCTGGATATTCAATATCATCCTTGGCAGTATAAATATTGGGGTCATTATCGAATTGAAAAGTTAGCGACTGAAGTGGTGCTACTGGAAAATTATCATTACTGAAAGTTGCGTCATCAAAGCTAAATAAACCGTTTCCTTTGGTTGTAGAACTATCAACGTTAAAGGCATAGTTAATAATTGCAGCCGATGCGGATTTAGTGCTTAATGTAGCCAAACCCAGAACAAGGCTAGTAGCGATCGCTAATTGTGAAAACAATTTCATATCGATTATCCTCAAGATAGATTTGTGTAAGTGAACTTTACAAACAACTGCCAACAGTTACCAATCGGGCGTTGTAACAACTAACTGTGTCCAAGGGGTGCAATCTGGTTCTTGAGCAGTATTTTGAGTAGGACGGGCATTGCAACCACGGACTTTAAAAGTGTATTTAACAAGATCCCTGGCTCCGACATAAGTCCAACTACGTGCTGTTGGGTCATCAATTTGCGTCACATCATCTTTGTCGTCGCCCGAACTCACTTGATAAAAATCATTTTTTTGGCATACATCCCAAGCAATCTTAATTCTCCGTACTCTTGTGGTGTCTGCAACCAAGTTGTATGGATTTCTAGAATTACAGGGAGAATTTTCTGTTTTGTTCTCACAGTTACTAGTGCTAGGGGTGCATTCAGCTAGTGTTTTGACTGGGCGAATTAACTCGGCAGAAAGTGTTGTTAATAAGATGACAGAGGCCAGACTATATCTGAAAAAAATGGAACTCAATCGTATTTTGTGCATAACAAATCCTTCAACAAATAATTCGTAATTCGTAATTCGTAATTAAAAAATGGTTAAGAGTCAAAAATCTCTACAGTTTGCCTAGTTATGTTTGGGGTCTAAATCCTCATTTATAATTTAATTACGAATTATGAATCGTTAATTGTCTTGACTAAAACCACAGCAGAATTTAGAAGGTAAAGGTAGTTCTAATAACTCCCAGTACAGCATCGCTGTTACGATCGTCGTGGTTGGGGGCAGTCAACCAAATTAAACCAGGGGTGATGGTAATATTGTCTGAAAGTGCATAGCTGTAAAAACCTTCAACATGTAAAGAGGTATTTCTGTCTTGAGCAGAGTCGCGGTTTTGTGGTGCAATTATCTCTGTAAATACATTAGCGATCGCTCCATCAGCACCGGTGACTTTCGGCTCCATACCCACAATAATCCCCGCCAAATTACCTTTTTTACCCAAATCTGGGAAAGCTAGAGCAACTGCATAGTTCCAAATATCGGCATCTCCTACGCCCAAAACCCGGGTTTTGGCATAGCCTGCCCAAGCATTAATCAAAAAGCGGGAACTTACTTGATAAGATGCTTCTAAGCCGTAAGCATTGGTGGAAGTCGGCGAATCAGTAACTAAACCCAAGTTAGCCTTTTGGCTACCTGTACCTGGGATTGCCAAATCTTCACCCAGGTTGTTGTAGGCATTGACGTAAGTTAAACCGATGCTGAAGCGATCGCTAGGTTGAAAAGTTAACTGAGCGATCGCACCATAAGATCCATTAAATAAACCTCTGTTAGCGTTGGGATTGGATGCTGTACTTGACAAATATCCCAAACTCAGTTCCAACTGATCCAAGAAACGATGTCTCAGCCCAACCCCCGCCCCATCTGGCACAAAGTAGTAGACTGAGTTACGGCTACCAAACTTGGATAAAGCACCTCTGGCTCCCTCGTCTCCATCTAAGAAGGGGTTGACTGTATCTACAAAGTCCTCAACTTCTCCTTCATTGGCAAAAAAAGTAACTTCGGTTTTTTTGCCTAGAGGAAATCTGTAAAACAGTGTCTCAATCCCAACTTGATTATTTTCAGGATCTTCATCCCCAATTTCTCCATTAAAAGCTAGAGTCCCTTCTGGCAATCTAGTTTCAGTACCATCTTCACCGGAAAAGTAATTCAGATTGAGGGCTTGTAGTCGAACTCTGAGTAAGTCTTGGCCGGTGAAACTGGTGTCAAAATTGAGGCGAACGCGATCGCCAAAAGTCGTGTTTCTGGGAATATCACCATTATCAGCATCTTGCCCAGAAGCAAACCCTGATAGAGCAAAAATGGCCTCACCATGAAGTTTTGTTGTAGTCGAAAACTGCTGTTGTTCCAAAGTTTCTAGGCGAGGTTCTAAAGCATCCACCCGGCCCCGCAAAGTAGCCAATTCCGCCGCAAACTGTTCTTGTAATTTTTGCAGAGTTGCTAAATCTTCTTTCTTAACTATGTCAGCTGTTGCAGTTGCAATTAGTTCGTTTACCCGTTCTAAACAGGCATTAATTCCAGCTGCAAACTCATAACGAGTTAAAGCTCGATTACCTCGATAAGTTGCATTAGGATAACCTGCAATACACCCATAACGCTCCACCAAAGATTGCAATGCCCCGAATGCCCAATCTGTTGGCTGTACATCCGACAGTTGAGAAACAGATGTTACCTGTTCTGCTGATTTCTGAACAGTTTCAGTTTGAGATGGAAGTGCGATCGCCCCAGTTGTGGTAGTGATTACCGAGAATAGCCCCAAAGCCACTGGAGAAATCGGCAGCCACTTCCAAAACATTTTGATCATTTTTCTGTAATCCTCACACCATTTATTATCAATTGAAAAAACAGGCAATCAAACGAAAATTAAGCTGTCCAAATTTTTGTAGAGACTTAGCACTGCGAAGTCTCTACATTCTTTTTCAGGAGATGTCTAATACTTACTTCTTAGCTTCAGTAGAGTTATTTCTTTGACTTAATTCCCAATGCTTTAGCATTTGAGCGCGATTTTGCCGTAAATCTTTACGGTTACGTTCTTCAGGATAAGGAATGCCATCACCCTTAATTCCTGCCCAGAGAATTTCGTTAAATTCTTCTGGATCGAGCTTATCTTCACCTACAAAATTGAAGCCCTTGGTCATAGCAGCCCACCATTTCCGAGCATTTAAAATGGGCATAGCTGCTGTCTTTTCAACATTTTTGTCTTTGCAAGCTGGTACTAATTTGGGGTCTACAGGATCAGCACACAAGTTACCTGGCACAATAGCTGTATAAGGTTCAAAGTTCGGTTCTCTAGTGAAGGCATCTGACATTGGTTCAGCATTAGCATCAGTAATTGCCAAATAGCCAATGTTTAACAAATCCTCCATTGTCCGCAATACGCTAATGGTGTTGTAGTTTGTGCTGACGAGCGCACCCCGTTTTGTGTAGGGCGAGATAACGTAGGCTAAAGAACGGTGTGAATCAACGTGATCTGGCCCATTCTGGGAATCATCTTCAATAATGAAAATTGCGGTTTCCTTCCACTCCGGCAGATGAGAAATTTTCTCTACCAGCTTGCCAATAGCATAGTCATTATCTGCCATTTGCAGTTCAGGAGTATTCAGCCCAAACAAAGCAGTACCAAAAGAACCAAAATGATCGTGAGATAAACGCACAAGCATTAAATTGGGTAGTCCATTTTGCTTTAGATCTCTTTCCCATTCGTTATACAAATAAATATCGGCATTATTTTGATCGAATGACCGGAAGTAAAGATCGGTTTTATCCAACAATACAGTTTTAGTAACAGGAGCTTGAGGAATGTTGTCTGCGTAGGGAGTTGGGGAGATGGGTATATAAGCCGGGTTCTTTGGATCGGGTTTAGTAGGATCGGTTTGGCTAGTGGTGTAGGGAATTGCATTATCAACGAAGAAACCGTAATTACGTACAGTCTTACCAGCACGTAGCGCTGTATCCCACAAATAACCACCAATGGCATTTGGTTCGAGATTACCATCCCCTTCAGGAGCATCAACATCCCTGTCTCCAGGCAATATGGAAGACTGCCCAGAGGGATCTAAAATTCCTGTAAGACGGGTATTGATTGGCGAGTTATTCGCGGAAGTTTGCCCTAATGCGAGACTGATATTTCGATTTGTGCCTTCGTAATCATAGGTTAAGCCGTTAAAGCCAGCGTTACCGTAAAGAACTGATTGAGTTTTTTCGGTGTAGTCTGTAGTCCGAGCATAAGTAGACCAGTTCCAACCTACGCCACTGGATTCGCCACTGTCGTAGAAGTTATCAAAAGTTGCAAAGCCAAGGGACAGCTTGTGATGATTGGGTGAAATATTGTTTGGAAACAAGGTAAGTGCCGGATCGCCATTACCGAGAGGTAAGTCACCGAGTACCTGGTCATAAGTACGGTTTTCTTTAAGTATGTAGATAACGTGCTTAATTTTGCCTTGTAAATATCTCATTGTCCGGTCAGGAAGACGATTGTAAAAACCGTTATTTTTGTCTACCTGCGTTGAAAGTAAAGCCAAAGTATTGTTCTTTGGCACTGGAATAATTGAGATACCAGCTTTTTCTAAAGCCCACGTGTACTGATTTTTAAAATTGGTGTTACGTGCTGTTCCGGCTGCTGTTGTCCGACTATTTGAGGGGTTAGGGCCTGAATTGCTCTTAGCATTGACAACGTAAAGTTTTTGACCATCTTGACTGACGCTTACAGAATTAGGATACCAGCCAGTGGGGATGCGTCCAGTCACCCGACCATTTTGCAAGTCCACAACAGCAACTGCATTCTCGCCGCCGAGAGTTACGTAAAGTGTACCTCCATCTGGGCTGAGGGCTAAAGCGTTGGGATTAGCACCTTTGTATTTATCACCAGGCCGAGACAGAGAGATGGTTTTAACAACGCTATTGCTGTTTGTGTCAATGATTGAAATCGAGTCATCGTTGCCATTAGCTACGTATAGTTGATTTTGGCTGGGCGAAAGCAGTAGTTTGTTTGGTTGGCTACCTATTGCTATCCGGGTAATTTCTCCAGAAGTAATGCCAACAGCAAGCACTTCGTTATCGCGCTGACTACTAATAAAAACTTTAGCTGCTTGACCGTTTTCTGTATTTTTGATGGCGACATCAAAAGGAAATTCCCCAGTTGCTACTTTATCACCTGGCTTAAAGAACTTAATTTCTTTAGTTACCTGACGAGTAGTGCTGTCAACTATTGAGATTGAGTCGTTTTCAAAATTAGCAGCGACTAAGGTCTTACCATCCTTACTAACTGCAATACCCGCTACAACTGCTCCTGTAGACACAGCCTTGGCTGGCGTATCCTTCAATAAACCACCATCGTATTTAGGGAAAGGGGCAGTTGGGTTAGAATTATGACCTAGTAAAATAAAGGGGGCTTCTGGTACGAACTTGCTACCATTAGACGCATAAATATAAACGCGATCGTCAATTCCACCTGAAACAAAGAAGTGTGAGCCGTCTTTTGCCCAAGCTAAACCGTTATAGGTATTCGGAATATTAATCTGTTGTTTTTTAACTAACTTACCACTACTCACATCATAGACAAAAACCCATTCAGCTTTAGGGGTTGTTGTACCACTCGGTTTACCAGTTAGCGGGTCTAATACAGGATAAGTGAAAGTACTACCTGTGTTTTCATCTTTGAAGTTTTGATTATATCCACTGGTAAGTACCAGTAAAGTTTTGCCATCAGGACTAAGGGCTGTGCTTACTGCTTCAGCTGCATCAGCATTATCATCTGTACGCAAACCAGTGGCTAAAGGTGCAAAAGTCGAGCCTGGTGCTGCTGCGGGTGTGATAATTTGACCTGTGGGCAGCAAAGCACCTCCACCCTCTAAATTACCAACTGGGCTGGTAGTCCGAGCGCTAGCCGATTGTATATTTGCACTCAAGGTACTTAACAGCAAAAGACTTAATAAATACCCTTGGTTTTTGTTAGTAACCATGTGAGATTTTTATAATAGGGATAACCATCAAGTAAAAATCTTGATAGTTAATAGTTAAGTCCTCAGTAAATTTTGGTTATGTTTTGGTAGTGGTAATTTTATTTAGTTAAGTTTTTTAAACCCCTTATTTCCTCTTTAGTTACCGTTAATTTGTATAGTTTTTCTTCCTTACTAGCAGATTGAGAATACTACTACTGAGGGTTTTCATCTAGGCTTTAATAATCTTTGATTAATCCAAGCTTAATTTTTGCTTAACCATAAAAAATGGATAATAACAAAGTAAAAGAACTGACAATATTCTTCAATAAATACTGTCTTTAAGAAATAAAACTGATATGCTCAACAAAATTCTCATTTTGTCCTTGTTGGCGTTATTTGCTGCGGCTCCTGCTGCCAATGCAGAGGTTAAATTGATTGCAATTGGGAGTCTAGATGGTAATATTAGCGATCGCTCCACCAAAACATCTGCTCCCCTAGAAAACGGCGTTCCGGGAAACCTCTTAGGTGGTTTAGGATCGGGACTGGCTTATGCTGGTTGTAACACCTTTATTGCTATCCCAGACCGAGGGCCAAATGCTGTGTCATACAACAGCACAGTCAGTGACACAGCATCCTATATCAACCGTTTCCAGACTATTAAACTCAAGCTTTCACCAAGCAAGCTTGGTTCAGCGTTGCCTTTCACCCTTACCCCTTCCTTAATTGACACGACTCTGCTATTCAGCAATGAGCCTCTTTACTACGGTAATGGTGTGGGATTGGGCTTAGGCAGTGGTGTCCCAGCCTTGAATACCAAGAACAAAAACTATTTCACTGGACGCTCAGACAACTTCAACCCCACCCAAATCTCGACATATCCCAACAATGCCCGTTTCGATCCTGAAGGGGTGCGTGTATCCAATAATGGCAAGGATATATTTATCTCGGATGAATACGGCCCTTATATATATCAATTTAACCGCAATACAGGTAAGCGGATTAGGGTCTTTAACCTACCTAGCAAGTTTGCAGTCAACAAGTTAAGTCCCGTTGGTGATACAGAGATCAGTGATAATACATCCGGTCGGGTTGCGAACAAAGGCATGGAAGGGCTTGCAATTACTCCTAATGGGAAGACCCTGATTGGTATTTTGCAAAGTCCTTTGCTCCAAGACGGTGGTACTAATGGTGCTTATACCAGAATCGTCAAAATTGACATAGAAACAGGTGCTACTCAGGAATACGCCTATCAGCTAGATAATATTGGTACATTGGCTAAACCCAAATATCCGACTGTAAGTGAGATTTTGGCTATCAGCGATCGCGAATTGTTAGTAGATGAACGCGATGGCAAGGGATTGGGAGATGGTTCCAAGGCTGCCTTCAAGAAAATCTACCATATCGATCTGACAAATGCTCAAGAAATAAGCAATATCACTGGCGAAAACAACCTTGTTGGTAAGGCAGTAAGCAAAACCCTGTTCCTTGATGTGGTGACTGCGCTAACTCAAAACGGCTTCAAAGAAGAGGACATTCCGGCCAAGCTTGAAGGTTTAGCCTTCGGAGAAGATGTGGTTATCAACCATGTGAAAAAGCATACGTTATTTATCACCAATGACAACGACTTCGTTGGTACTATAGCGCCGGCTATTGACAACCCAAACAAATTTTTCGTCTTTGCGGTTGACACTACTGATTTACCAGGTTTTGTGCCCCAGGATATTAAAGCAGAAGATTGATATTCAGTTCAGCAAGCTTTAATTTTTGCATCGTCCTACTTGGGCGATCGCATCATTGAATTACCTAACCACTATGAAACTGTTGCTTGATCAGGGATTACCACTCTCTGCGGCAGCATTGCTACGTAATGTAGGTATTGACACCATCCATGTGGGTGAAATTAGGATGTCTGAGACTGAAGATGCAGAAATCATCCAGAGAGCTAGAGAAGAGGTTTAATATACCGATTTTGAAATTGAAAATACTGTACAAGCTCACCGTTAATCAGCAACGCTGAATTTTTACTATTCCTGTAAAACAGTCTTTGATACAATCCTAGTTTTCTTGAGGTCTGCTTCCGAAAGTTCTTCGCCAGCTTGCAAGCGAGTGGCGGAACTTTGCAATACCGTTGCGGCACCTTTATCTCCAATTTGTAAAGCGGTTTTAGCAGCTGTTTGTAGCATCGTAGCTGCACCAGTGCGATCGCCTTGTAGCAATTTCGCCTCGGCTAACTGGGTTTGACGATACTTAGCTAATGCCAAAATAGACTGCTGCACCTGCGGATTAGATGCTGGTTGATACGCCCGCACTACATCTGCATATATCGGCATCAGAGGGGAAAGTAAGCCTTCTTGGTTAACTAACGGGTCATCATAACGAATTTGCAGATGCCCAATTGTTTGTTTACCCTCTGGCAATTGTCCCAGATAAATGTTCGCCAAAACTACCCGTTCTACATCCTGCATTAAATCTCCCAAACGTACAGCAAAGCTACCATCAGCTTCAGTTTCCACTGGTAACTCGATTGTGTCTGGGGCAACTTGAGCAATGGGTTTCAATTCTGCTAGTCGGACATTGGGCACTAGAGATAACAGCAAGTAGGCATTCGTTAGCCCAATAGATTGAATTCGTCCAAACAGTCGGCTAAATTGCTCTACAGCTTGTTCGGGACGTTCTATATGAGCTAAAGTCCCACCACCGACATCAGCAATTTTTTCTAGTAAATCCTGATTCCAACTATTGCCAAATCCGAAAGTATTGATAGTTAGGTTCAGTTTGGCAGCTTTTTGCGCCAGTTTGAGACAGCGCTTATTGTCATCTCGCCCAATATCCCACTTCCAAATCCGCAAACCGCTTTCACCATGTCCATCTGTCAGCAGAAACGCCTGAGAAACAGCGCCTCTTGTGCCCTTCATCAGTTCTGTAATTCCCAGTTCTAAACCGTCAGCGATCGCTGTACCGCCGCTAGCACTGAGTTTACTTTTTATTTGGGATTTGATGCTTTCGGGGTCTTCGATGACTTGGTTGGGGATAACGACTTCCGCAGAACCAGAAAAAGCCACAACTGAGATGCGATCGCCAACTTTCAATCGATCTACTAATCCTTCCACTGCCTGAATCACCGTTTTAATCGGTTGTCCGTGCATAGAACCACTTCTATCCAGAATCAAGCAGAGGTTAAGGGGTAGATTTTGATCGAACTCGCCAGCAATCGCAAAAATCGTTATTGCTAGTTGACGTTGGCTACTTGTTTGAGCCACATCAACATTATTGTCATTTAACGCCGATAGCAATTTAACTTTCATCTAAACCTGAGTTTACTGGGGAGGGGTATCTTGCAAAACTGTTTTGGAGACAATTCTGGTTTTCTTGCGATCGCTTTCAGATAAATCTCCACCAGATTGTAGCTGGGTAGCAGAAGTTTGCAACACCGTCGCTGCCCCAGTATCTCCCATTTGCAGCGCAGTTTTAGCAGCTGTTTGTAGCATTGTCGCTGCACCACTGCGATCGCCCTGTTGCAATTTCGTTTCGGCTAGCTGGGTTTGGCGATACTTAGCTAATGCCAAAATCGACTGTTGCACCTGGGGATTCGGATCTGCTTGGTAGTTTCTCACGACATGGGCATAAACTGGGATATTTGGTGTAACTAAACCTACCTTATTGGAGGCTGGATCGTCGTAGCGGACTTGCACATTAGCGATCGCTTGTTCACCTGCTGGCAATTGTCCCAAATAAATATTAGCTAAGATTACCCGTTCTGCATCTTTCATTAAATC
Organism: Nostoc sp. DedVER02; assembly: GCF_034530675.2. Taxonomy (NCBI): domain Bacteria; kingdom Bacillati; phylum Cyanobacteriota; class Cyanophyceae; order Nostocales; family Nostocaceae; genus Nostoc; species Nostoc sp. DedVER02. The sequence goes on along the minus strand of NZ_JAVRCP020000039.1, from coordinate 11,830 downwards.
TCCCAAGCGCACAGCGAAACGTCCATCAGTTTCTTGTTGGACTGGTAACTCAATTGTGTCTGGAGAAACTTGGGCAACAGGTTTAAGTTCGGCTAATCTGACATTCGGCATCAGAGAGAATAACAGATAAGCATTAGTCAATCCCACTGTTTGAATGCGGCTGAACAGGCGATTAAACTCATCCACAGCCTGTTCGGGTTTTTGAATGTAAGATAAAGTACCCAAACCAGCATCAGCAATTTTTTCTAAAACATCTTGGTTCCAGTTGTCACCAAAGCCCAGAGTGTTCAAAGTCAAATTATAACTAGCGGCTAATTGGGCAAATTTCAAACAGCGATTGTTATCACCATGTTCATTTTCCCCATCGGTTAATAAGAAGGCTTGAGAAACAGTATCTTTTTTTCCCTTCGCCAACTCCTCAATCCCCAAACGCAGTCCTTCATCAATTGAAGTTCCACCATCGGCGGCTAGGCGATTAATTTGATTTTTTATTTTCTCTGGATTTTCGACACTTTGACTAGGTACTAAGACTTTGGCGCGGTGATCGAAAACTACAACACTGAGGCGATCGCCAGGATTAAGTCTATCTACCAGACGATTCGCAGCTTTTTTGACCGTTTCTAGCGATCGCCCATTCATCGAACCACTATGATCGAGAATTAAACATAAATTCAGGGGCACATGCCGATCTTGAGTCTCTGCGATCGCCGAAATCGAAATTCCCAACTGACGTTGACTATTCAGTTGATTCGCGTCCAAATTACCATCATTCAAGGCAGGCTGCAAGCTAACCTTCATAACTTAAAGTCCCTATTGCAGGATATACATATTAATAAATAACTTCAAAGCACCACTTTAGCTCTACGGAAAACCTATCCGATACAAATACATGAATATAATCAGAATATCTTAGAAGCCAAACATTGGCAGATGCAAAGCCACCTGAAGCATTAGGGAGAAATCCGCACCTTGAGGGAAGCGTGCATCGCGCTAGGATGTATTACAGTTAACGGCATAGTTTCAGGCGATCAGTTGCTATGGACATTTCCCCAATCAAAGCTGTTCAAGCCCCATATTACGGCGATAGCTCTTACCGGACACCACCGCCAGATTTACCTTCCCTCTTATTGAAGGAGCGAATTGTCTATATTGGGATGCCACTGGTGCCTGCTGTCACGGAATTGATCGTAGCCCAATTGCTGTTTTTGCAATCCGACGACCCAGAAAAACCGATTAAAATCTATATCAACTCCACCGGCACATCCGGTTACAGTGGTGAACCCATTGGCTTTGAAACCGAAGCCTTCGCCATCTACGACACCATGAAATATATCAAGCCTCCTATCCATACCATCTGCGTCGGTTCCGCGATGGGTATGTCAGCGATGCTTCTCAGTGCTGGGACAAAAGGTTGCCGCGCTAGTTTGCCTCACTCTTCGATTATCCTGCATCAGCCTAAGAGCTACGCCCAAGGTCAAGCAACGGATATTCAAATTCGGGCTAGGGAAGTTTTGGTAAACAAAGGCGCGTTAGTTGATATCTTACATCGCACCACCGGACAGCCCCCAGAAAAAATTACTAAAGACATGGATCGGCTGTTATATTTAACACCCTACGAAGCAAAGGAATACGGTTTAATTGACCGAGTTTTTGAGAAAGAAGAACTCGCAAATCCCCCCCTGCCAGCCAGTGTTCTTTAATTTTTTCTTTGTCATTTGTTCTTTGTCATTCGTCCTTTGTTAATAACCAAAAATTATTAATTGTTAACGACCAATGACTAATGACTAATGACCAATGACCAATGACTAATGATCAATGACTAATTAAGAACGGAGTAAATTATGCCTATAGGCGTTCCTAAAGTTCCTTACCGGATGCCCGGAGGACAATATACAGATTGGATTAGCATCTACGATCGCCTTTACCGGGAACGGATTATTTTCTTGGGGCGAGATATTGATGATGAAATTGCCAATCAAATAATTGCTGTAATGCTGTATCTGGACTCCGACGATCCAGGTAAAGATATTTATTTATACATCAATTCCCCTGGTGGAATGGTAACATCTGGCATGGCAATTTTTGACACCATGCAACATATCAAATCAGATGTAGTGACTATTTGCGTGGGTTTAGCTGCTTCAATGGGGTCTTTCTTATTAGCTGCTGGCACCAAAGGCAAACGCATAGCATTGCCTCATTCACGGATTATGATTCACCAACCTTCAGGTGGAACCCGTGGACAAGCAACCGATATCGAAATTGAAGCTAGAGAAATTCTGCGGATTCGTCACCAGCTTAATGGCATTTATGCCGATAAAACCGGTCAGACCATAGCAAAAATTGAAAAAGATATGGATCGTGACTTTTTCATGTCTGCTGAAGAGGCGAAAGAATACGGTTTAATTGACCGTGTAATTGAAGAAAGAACCCTTATCGTACCAGAGTAGGGAGCAGGGAGCAGGGGACAAGGGGACAAGGGGACAAGGGGAATACCCCATTCCCAGTCCCTAATTCCCCATTCCCAATTCCCAATTCCCAATTCCCAATTCCCAATTCCCAAACAATTTGTCAACATTGAACTTTAAAATAGACCATTAGCCATTATCATTAATAATCCAGGCTTGAAGCTGATAATGACAGATAATAGCCGATAGCTAAATATTCGATAGCTCATAGCTCAAGATGGATCTTGGAGATTGCTACCGTTTGCTAGGTTTAAGATCGGGAGCTTCTTTTGCTGAAATCAAAGCGTCTTACCGACGATTGGCGCAGCAATATCATCCCGATATCAACCCAGATGACAACAAAGCCAAAGATAAGTTTATTGCCTTGACAGAGGCTTACAAACTCCTGCTGACGGTAGTACTGCCAGAGGAAACTGTTGCACATTCAAGTCAGGTGTCAACTGGGAGTGGTGACGCGAAGGCAACGCAGCGACAGAAAACACCAGTGACAACGGTGACAAACCAAGAACCGGGGAAACCCAAGCCGCCTAATCTGTTGGAAATAGAAGAACGGCTGAAGTGGAAGACTTATGAGCAATTGCAGAGATTTTTGCAAGAAAGACGATTTCCCCAAGCGATCGCACTGGCAGAAGCTTTAGCAGATCGGTTGTCCACAGATGCAGAAGTCAGGCAATGGTTAGCGATCGCCTATCAAATTTGGGGACGGGCACTAATTTCTGAGAACCAATTGCTCAAAGCCAAAATTTATCTCAAGAAAGCTTTGAAAACAGACCCCCATAATAAAAGTCTCTGGTATGAAGTGCAGCGCGATTTCCAACGATTAGAACAAATTTTTTAAAGATTTACAAAATTTAAAACCTGCTGAAATCTCGTTTCTAGATAATTTGTACCATATTTAATTTGCACAGCTAGGGCGGGCAAGATGCCCACCCCACAAAAGTTATCAGGAGGCGTTAGTCTCCCAAAAAGCATTCCTCATCTGAGACTGAGAACGAATTACGAATTACGAATTACGAATTACGAATTATAAATTACCTCAATCCGCGCAGCACTGAGCCTAATGTAGCAATTCCCTCAACAATTTTCTGTGTAGGCTGAAAGCTAAAAGCTAACCTGATGGCATCATCTCCCTGTCCATTGGCGTAGCAGCGAGTTCCTGGCAGAAAGCTGATGCCGTGTTCGCTGGCAGCCAAAAGGAGTGCTTTGGCGCTGATATCTGGTGGCAATTTACACCAAACAAAAAAGCCGCCATCGGGACGCAAAGCAACTATATCACTGGGGAATTCTTGAGCGATCGCTTCTAACAACAAATTGCACTTATGCTTATAGCAGGCGATTAGCTCTTGAATGTGATTCTCTAGTTTCCCTGTAGCACAGTAACGGGCAACAACATGGCTGACAAATGGCCCCACAGGCCCCTCACTTTTGAACATCGCCAGCCGCTCAATAATCGCTGGATCGCCACAAGCCCATCCCAGGCGGATACCAGGCGCAATAATTTTCGAGAAGGTACTCACATATAATACCCACCCCTCCTGGTCTAGGGTTGCCAAGGGAGGCATAGTTTCTCCTTGGAAGTGCAAATCGCTATAAGCATCGTCTTCCACTATGAGAACGCCATACTCAGCCGCTAACGCTACCAGTTTTTGGCGGCGAAATAAGGGCATAGTAGCGCCTGTAGGATTATGAAAGGTGGGAATGGTATAAATAAATCGGGGTCGGATGCCCTGTTTCTTCAAATCGTTCAATGTCACTTCTAGAGCATCTACATCCATCCCCAACTCATCTACAGGAATGGTAATTATGCGTGCGCCAGCGTGGACAAATCTGGCAACTACTCCTAAAAAAGTTGGCCCTTCCACAATTACGACATCACCAGGTTCCACAAACACATCTGGTAGCAAGCCGAGAATCTGACCAGAACCGTAGCCAATGATTAGGCGATCGCGATCGGCAGTGATTCCCTTAGCCTGCAAACGGAGGATAATTTGCTCATACAGTTGAGCCGAAGGTGGGCCGTAATTGAGAGCGATGGGAGCCTCTTCTGCTAGCACAACGGCACTTGCAGCAGCCAAGTCAGCATGAGGAAAGAGAATTGGGTCGGCTAGACCGTAGGCAAAGCTGACAGTGACAATTTTGCTTAACTCTGTACCGTAAGTAGGTGGTGCGAGGTTTTTTGCTCGTTCGGCGAACAAATCAGTAATTTGGTGAGCAGGGGTTGTAGAAACCATAAATAGTTAAAAATTGGAAGTCAGAATACAAAAAATACAAGTAGGTAATTTAGTGAAAAGTCAGATTAAAAGCTTCCTTTGATCCAAACTTTTCACGAGAATGAAGGTCTAAAGTTTCGTTAGTTGCCCAGAATTCATAGTGGATTGTCGCTGCTGACGGATGTATTCTTTCTTATAACATCATCAGAACTATCGTGAATTTTGACTGAGAGAACGGAATTACTACAGTGAGTCCCCAGAGGGTTACACTGGTTCAAAAACATGAATCAGGATCGGGCATTTTGGGACATAAAACAGGAGTCAGAATACAGAATTCAGAATTCAGAATACTCTACCCATAAAGGGATAGAGTTTTAAGGCGAAAGTATTTTTATTCTTTTCGTTTGACTTCGGGCGAAAGCGTGTAGTGGGGCAAAGCCCGGTTAAAACCTCTATTCGTCACCCACTCGTACAGAATTCATACTTGAATTCTGACTCCTGAGTTCTGAATTCTTCTTATAAATAAGAAAACAGCACTTGGGAACAAAGTTATCCTAATTTACGTCCTATAATAGCTTCTGATTTGAGTGATAAATATTAGCCGGATACAAATTTTGGGGTGCGATATCTCTGATAGGCTACCTCAATGCAGAGATTCCCTTTGGTAATGAGTACTTTTATCTTCGGAATACGCTTATATAAGTTCAAAAACAGTCAGAAACAAACTCAGTAAATCACCGTCATTACATAAATAACATACACGAAGGACAACCCTCTTATGACTCACCTATATCAATGGAAATCTGGAACTGCTGCACTTATGGCAATAGCCGTTACTGCAAGCGTCGCTAGCCCATTGTTAATATTAGCTCCTGCCAATGCACAATACAGAATTGGACAGGACAGAACTGGGCAATATGGAAACGTTACCATTCCTTCTGGAGTTACTTTTCCTGTTAAGTACGAGAAAGAGACAATTACTATTGCTCCCGGAGAAAGTAAATCTCTGACCTTGAGGATAGCCAATGACATTATCGATAGGAATAGAAATGTCTTGATTCCTGCTGGTACGAAAGTAAATGGACGGTTAGAGCCTGTTGACTTAGATAGTTATTCAAGAGATACAGATGATAACAAAGGAAAAGGCGTGCGATTTGTCGCTCAGGAATTAGAATTTTCTAATGGTCAGCGTCAATCGATTAATGCAAGTTCTCGGACATACACCACAACTGAAAAAGTGTCACAGAAGCCAAGTACAGGTCAGGTTATAACTGATGCAGCTATTGGTACAGGTGTTGGTCTTTTAGGTTCACTAGTGACTGGAAACCGCAAAATTGACGATTTAAAACCTATTGTCGGTGGGGCTGCGGGTGCGAGTGCAAGTGTACTGTTGCGGAAAAAAGAAGGAAATGCTTTTGTTCTTAGACCTGCACAGGATTTAAGGCTCACACTGAATTCTAACTTGAATTTAGTACCATCATCCCGCTACTAGATTTAACTGAATTCAAGTTGTGAATTTATCACCCCTAATATAGCGATCGCCACTTCTAATATAGTGTGCGATCGCTTTTAGTTTTTACCCTAAAAAATCTCTTTTTTAGCAACTATCCTGCCTCTGGGTCGTCTCATTCGGAGAAACACTTGTTTAATAGCATTCATCAGTCAGAGGCTAATTACACTATTAGTTAGTGTGAGCTAGATTGACAAACTCTCTATGATTTTAAGTGTCTGCTTGGCTATATGACAAAAGTAATGGTTTTTACAAAAGCAGAAATTAATGGGAACCTCGGACTTTAGCAAATGTCTAATTAATTAACAGTAATAAAAATAATTGTACCGGAGTTAAAAACTAATGTTTACTTTAAATCGTTTGCAATCTGGAACAGCTGCACTCATGGCTTTAAGCGTCACAGTCGGCACTGTAGCACCTTTTATGACAGCTTCTCCATCTTTAGCTCAAACTACTTTTTCTGATGTTTCATCTAATTATTGGGCGGCACAATTTATTCAACAATTATCACAGCGAGGTGTAATTGCCGGATTTCCTGATGGTAGTTTCCGTCCTGAAGAAGCGGTGACACGCGCTCAATTTGCCGCTATGGTCAACAAAGCTTTCCAGAAATCACAGCAGCGATCGCCAATCAATTTTGCTGACGTACCTAGCAACTATTGGGCATCAAGTGCCATTCAGCAAGCCTATACCATTGGTTTCTTATCTGGATATCCTGGTAATCGCTTTGAACCTAACCAAGCTATTCCTCGCCAACAGGTTTTAGTTTCTCTCGCTAATGGTCTGGAATATAGTCCTAGTGGCAATACCGAAAGCACTCTGCAATACTTCAACGATGCCTCTAACATTGCCAGCTATGCCCGTAGTCCGATCGCAGCCGCAACTGAAAAGCAAATTGTGGTGAACTATCCTAATGTGAAGTTCTTGAATCCAACTGCAACCGCCACTCGCGCCCAGGTAGCAGCTTTTATCTATCAAGCATTGGTTAGTTCTAACCAAGCCTCAGCAATTAACTCGCCTTATGTCGTGGCTGTCGGGTCTACTACTCCAACGCCTGTAGCTGTAACAATTCCTCAAGGAACTGCTATTCCTGTGAAGTATGACAAGGCAGAAAAAATTCTGGTTACAAAGGATGAAACTGCGCCTCTGACGTTGACAGTATCCCAAAACGTAGTAACACAAGACGGATCTGTAGTGATTCCGGCTGGTAGTCAAGTTATTGGTCAACTAAAACCTGCTACAGGTGGTTCTCAATTCATTGCCCAGAAATTGGTTTTGACCAGTGGACAGGAGTATCAGCTTAACGCTAGTTCTGAAGTGATTACTAAAACTGAAACCGTCAAGAAGGGTACTAGTGTTGGTTCAATTATCAAAAATACTGTATTGGGTGCAGGTGCAGCAACTGCGGTATCTGCCGTCACAGGCGATCGCGCGATCGCCACAGAAGAAGTTTTGGGTGGCGCTGGTATCGGTGCATTGGTTGGTCTGTTCTTCGGTAAGAGTAGTGTTGACTTAATTGCCATTGATCCAGATACCGATTTACAAATGACAATCAATCAAAACTTGTTGGTGTCACTAAGATAGGAATTGGGAATGGGGAATTGGGAATGGGGACAAACAGAAAGTTCTTTTCTTATGACTCCTAACTAATGACAAATGACAAATGACAAATGACTAATTTTGAACTTCTGGCAACCAAATAATAAAAGTAGTCCCCGGTGCATGGGGTGAAGTTAGCTTAGAGTTGATTGCAGGGCTGAAAACCTCGATTTCGCCCTGCATTTGCTCTATTAATTGTTTTGCGATCGCTAACCCTAAACCAGTGCCAGGGATTTCTGTCTGCGCTTGTACACCGCGATAATGCCGTTCTCCAAGATGTTCTAAATCTTTGGGTGGAATACCAGGCCCGTTATCACTAATTACAATTCCCTGAAAATTAGCTTTTTCTTGCCCCGCCTGAATCAAAATCTTGCCACCAGCGGGAGTATATTTCAAAGCATTATCGATGATGTTAGTTAAAACCTCTCGTAATGCTTTGATGTTGGCACGTACCAGGGGTGAATTATGTTTAATTTCAGTTATTACTTTTAGCTTTCGCTCTTGGGCGATCGCTTTGGCTGATATTAATAATGGTTCTAATATATCTGCTAAGGAGCAATCAACTGCTTTATCTCCTGTTCCCGGCAATAATAGTGGTGGTTTAGCGGATTTTTGAATAGTTGCTTCCACAAATACTTCATGTTCGGGCAGATGTAATGGTGCTAAATCTGTTTCTGTCAAGTCAATTACTTGATCGAATTGTTGCAGTAATTCTTTGAGGCGATCGCTTTCTCGCACAATACTATTTGCTACATCTCGGTTGGCCTCTCCTGGCCGCAACCTTTTCAATAGCAGTTTCCCAAAAGTCCGCAATGCCGTTAATGGGTTACGAAACTGATGCAACAGGTTATCTAGCAAATCCCTCTGTTTTTCTTGGAGAATTTGTTGCTCATGTAACTGCTGCTCAAACCATGCACGGCGTTGATCTAAAATACAAGCGATCGCTAATGTTTGGGCTATCCGTTGAATCTGACTTTCCTCGTGTTCATTCCATGTCCGGTCTTGCCTACCTGTCACCAATAACCCCATCATTACACCCTCATAAACCAGAGGCAAAACAATTTGCTTCCCACTAAAGAGATATTCTTCTTTAAGATGGGGTTGAGATGCCTCAGACTCCGGTGACGTGGTTGAAGATACTGATTCTGATGTCAATAACCTTCTGCGATCGTTGGGTAATATCAACACATTTCCAACTTGAAGTTGCTTGTGTACTGTTGTCTCAGTAGGCTCTTCTCCTGGAGGTAATAATGCTGTTTCTGGATAAATTACCACAGGAATCAGTTTGGCCTCACCAGAAGAAGACTCTACCAATTCTTGTGTCAGGTACACAATACTTAAAGTTGCTCCCAGCCCTTGGGTTAGCAGCGCTATTTGCTCTCGACACAAAGCAATAAAATCGGAACTGGCAGACATTAACATTTTTTAGTTCTTGCTCAAGATTACAGATTTTGAGGCATGATGATAAGAGAGGATACTTAATTTTTACCTCACTCATTCAATAAAGCTTAACTAAAATCTTCTTAGTGATGGTTTGTACCAAGGGATTATTTTCTTAGGTGATTTTGTTTTATCTATTTTCAAAGATGTTAACTTTCGTGCATGAAAAGGTTAAAAACTATTGATATTTTGAACTAGAACTTATATAATGACGACGGATTTTGTAGCTAACACTACAATCTATAGCTTGAAAGAGGAGGACAATCGATTGGCAAGGAGACGCAAAAGGAAAAGTCGCCGTCGTCAAGAAGGACGGAGGATTCTGGAACACGTGCCTCAATATAGCATCGAAAGTGGTGAAGAAAAACCTGTTACCGCAGCGAGAAGATTTATTCAAGCTGAAGGTATTTTGCCGCCAGCGTTGCTACTCGTAAAGCGAAATGAACACACTACAGATCGTTATTTCTGGGCAGAAAAGGGACTGTTTGGTGCTCAATACGTAGAGGAAAACCATTTCTTGTTTCCTAGCTTGAGGGTGTTAGAACCTTCGCCTGGTCAAGAACCTCTTGCTTTAGCTAGTCGGTGAACCATAGATGGTCATCTTACGCATTGAATGTGGCTCCTGACTATCATTAACTGGCAAAATTGCTAAGTTTATGCAAAATTTAATTTTTTTTTAGTTTTGGAGCTGATTTGTCAGTAAGTCTAATCCAGGTAGTTTGAAAATCAACTAGTTTCAAAACACGCTAGATTGTATGGGTTGATACTAGTGTCATGATATAGAAAGGAGTGGCTATAGAGCCAAGCGCCTCCAAAAGCGCTAGTGAAGTTGCGCTCTTATGCCAAAAATTATTAACCAAGCTCTGTCAAGGAATTTAAGTTAATTAATTTAAATTTTTCCCCACGACTTATATTGTGGGGAAAATTGACAAAGCAGAAGTCTTAATTTTCTCCTTCCTAACTTTTCATTCCCTAAAGATTAGATTGGGTCAGAAGTCTGCATATCATAAGTTAAAAAAAACCAACAATTATTCACCAGCCTCGAACTGTAGAGTCTTCTGTAACTCACTGAGTTCATCCCGATGGGCGACTACAGTGACCTTACTTGAGGAAGTTTGTTCGCTCTGAGTTGTTTCTACTTTGAGCGAAACCTTCTCAAGTCTTCCAGATTTCTTCCAATAAAATAGACCACTTAAAGGCGATAGCAGTACCATAGCCAGAACAAGGGGACTGAGGTTAGGAAAAAGCAGGTATACGACTAGTGAGAGACAAACAATCCCAGTCGCTGCCAGTAGAGTTAAAAATATGGCTAAGAACCAACTAGGACGAACATTCCCTTCAAAAGTCACTTTGTTTTGTTCTCGGTCTACCTCTGCCACTCGGTAAGACCGGGAGCGAAAATACTCTTTTAATTGAGACATTAAAGCAGCTTCGTCTTGCTGAGATACCAGTTGCACTGTTTGTATGCGGTCTTTAGTCGAGGCACGAATAAAGAAAAACAGCCCAACCGATAACAACAAGGTTAGCAGAAACGTAGATGGCAGAATAGCACTATCCATAACTGATTGTTAGTGTTTGACTGGAGGAGACTTATTCATTATCAATTATTCGTTACTTTGTTCCCCTATTAATGTAGTTCAGCCATTGAAAAGCTAAATCCTGTGCTTGAACTTGCCATTCTGGAGAAACTTGGTACATCCGTCGGGGTCGTCCTCGTCCTTCCAGTTTCTTCCAATATCCAGTAATTGCCTTTTGGTCTTCCAGAAATTTGATTGCACTATAAAGTACGGTATCCGAAAGTCTATAGGTTGGATATTCAGTTTCTAATTGCTCAATCAACTCGGTTCCGTAGGATTCACCTTGTAATAAAACAGACAGTATGTAACAAACTGCTACTTCCTGACAAAGGTAAGTTGGCGGAGGATTTTCAAAGAATTGATATATATCCTCAAGTTTCATGGTTAGTGAATGGCTAAAAAAATGCTTTATGGTAAGGTCTACAATCCTTGTAGTCAGTATAGAGTGCTACTAGTAAGTCAGTAGTATATATAATGCTACTTAGACTAGATTTCCAAAGCGTAAATACCAAATGATTATCTACGCCCCTGAAGTCATGCGAATTGCAAGTTTTAGAGGCAGAAAACCTTTCCCCTAACTCAAGCTCAATACGGTGTGGTGAGGAAGGAGCGAACGGAGAGTGGCAAAGTTACTTTAGTACGCAAGGTACTTAGTTCAGTTAGATTAAGGCAAATGCCATAACTAGTTAGAATTGCTTAAGTAATAAAATGCCACCGAAGAAATTTTACAGGTAAAATGCAATTTTGTCTGTAAAACTTAATAAACACTTTGTTTTACAGTGATTTTCCCAATGAAAAGCATAAAAACTTAAGCTATGAGATATGTCTAATTTAAAGCTGCTACGGTAGTGGACACACTTAAGTAGTAAGCATTACTGAAGAATTCAGGAGTCATAATTATGTCCGCTTGATTGCTTGTTACACTCATTGCACCCCTCCCCACCTGCGGGGCTACGGTGTACACACAAGTCGAAGTAAACTACTAGGGGAAGGGATTTGAGGGTGCAAGAGAGAGTGGAAAATCCA
>NZ_JAVRCP020000038.1:0-61430 GCF_034530675.2 Nostoc sp. DedVER02 | reverse complement strand
AACAGATGAGATACACCCCAGCAAGCTCCTCGCTTGCGGGGGGGGGGTTGGGGGTGGGGTTCTTGTATCTCACCAGACCGGGAAACGCTATATCCAATTTAGTGTTTAACAGGATAGTAGCAAAGTTGAATTTTATACTAGCTAATTGATTCTGACTTCTGACTTCTGAATTCTGACTTCTTATTTTTATCTAAGTTGAAAAAAGCAGAATAGATGCATCAAATATTTGCGCCCATTGACACCACCGCCAAATTAAATAAGTGTGCCCAATTGCGGCTATTACTAGAATCGCCTCAACTTGACTTCATCATGGAAGCTCACAATGGGATTAGCGCCCGCATTGTGGAAGAGGCGGGATTTAAAGGGATTTGGGCGAGTGGATTAGCCCTTTCTGCTCAATATGGCGTTCGAGATAATAATGAAGCCAGTTGGACTCAAATTGTGGAAATGTTAGAGTTCATGTCTGATGTCACCAGCATTCCCATCTTGTTAGACGGCGATACAGGTTATGGTAACTTTAATAACATGCGTCGCCTGGTTAAAAAGTTAGAACAACGAGATATTGCTGGAGTTTGTATTGAAGATAAACTTTTTCCTAAAACCAACAGCTTTATCAACGGTAGTCGCCAAGCTTTAGCTGATATTGATGAATTCTGCGGCAAAATTAAGGCAGGTAAAGATAGTCAGACAGACCCAGATTTTTGCATCGTCGCCCGACTCGAAGCTTTGATTGCCGGTTGGGATCTTTCAGAGGCATTGCGCCGAGCGGAAGCTTACCACGCCGCAGGAGCAACCGCTATTTTGATTCACAGTAAATCATCGCGTCCTGACCAAGTGTTAGCTTTTGCGAAAGAGTGGGCGGGTCGTTCCCCGTTAGTGTTTATACCGACTAAATATTACAGCACACCTACTGAAGTCTTTCGCAAAGCCGAAGTTAATTTAGTCATCTGGGCAAATCATCTGATTAGAGCGGCTGTTGCTAGTATGCAAGCGATCGCACGCGAAGTAAAAGCTAGTGAAACTTTAATCAACATTGAGGATGAGATTGCGCCTGTAAAAGAAATTTTCCGGCTACAGGGTGCAGATGAACTCCTAGAAGCCGAAAAACGCTACTTTAACAACGGCCGACATGATATCCAAGCGATCGTTTTGGCTGCTAGCAGAGGAAAAGAGTTAGCAGGGTTGACGCAAGATAAACCAAAAGTCATGTTACCCCTTGGAGGTAAACCTCTACTTAGGTTGTTGGTGGACAAATTTAAGAAACTTGCCATCAACGATATTACTGTTGTCGCAGGTTACAAAGCAGAAACTATAGATGTTGTAGGCGCTAAAGTCATCCGCAACCCAGATTATGAAACAACGGGAGAATTAGCATCCTTAGCCGTAGCTCAAAGTAGCTTTGGCGAAGAAATGCTGGTGCTTTACGGCGATTTACTATTTAGAAGTTACATCTTGCGGGATTTATTAGAATGTCCCGGAGAAATTGTGGCTGTAGTTGATTCTGTAGCGAACAACAAATCTGTTAGCGGTTCACCTGATTACGCTTATTGCTCAATTCCAGACGATCTTTCTCTGTTTGGACAGGATGTTAACTTGTTGGACATTTCTAAAACAAGAGAAACGCAATTGGGGAAATCTAGCGGACGCTGGATTGGGATGTTGCGCCTGCGGAGTCAAGGTAGAGAGTGGGTGAGTGAAGCACTTAATAAGTTGCAAAAACGGCCGGAATTTAACAGTTTGGGTTTGCCGGAATTATGCAATTATTTAATCGAGCAAGGAAAACCAATCAAGGTGCTTTATATTCGTGGTAACTGGTTAGATGTTAACTCTTTAGACGATCTTGACCTTGCTTTTCAATTGAAACAATAGGGATTGGGAATTGGGAATTGGGAATTGGGAATTGGGCATTGGGCATTGGGAATTGGGCATTGCGAGGTCGAAGTTCCGAGTTCAAAGGTCGAAGCACCAAGTTCAGAGGTCAAAGTTCCGAGTTCAGAGGTCGAAGTTCCGAGTTCAGAGGTCGAAGTTCCGAGTTCAGAAGTCGAAGTTCCGAGTTCAGAGGTCGAAGTTCCGAGTTCAGAAGTCGAAGCACCGAGTTCAGAGGTCGAAGTTCCGAGTTCAGAGGTCGAAGTTCCGAGTTCAGAGGTCGAAGTAATCATCTTTACTCTGAATTCCCAATTCCCAATTCCCTATTCCCCATTCCCCAGTCCCCAGTCCCCAGTCCCCATTTTTTATGATCCAGGCAGAGGAATTTGTAGAAGCGGCGCGTAATCTTGGCTTTGGGTGGTACACTGGCGTACCCTGTTCTTTTCTCACCCCTTTTATTAACTACGTTATCAATGACGTTCAACTTAGATATATTTCCGCAGCTAATGAGGGAGATGCTGTAGCGATCGCAGCTGGAGCCGCAATTGCTGGAAAACCAGCCGTGGTGATGATGCAAAACTCTGGTTTGGGGAATGCAATTAACCCGCTAACTTCCCTCACTTATATATTTCGGATTCCATTGTTGGTGATTTGTACCCTGCGGGGCGATCGCAACTTGCAAGATGAACCGCAACATGAATTAATGGGGCAAATCACAGATAAATTGCTGGAAACCATGACTGTACCTTGGGAATATTTTCCTACAGATGCAGCAGAAATAGAGCCAGTTCTCCAAAGAGCCACAGCTTACATGCAACAAGAGCGCCGTCCTTATGCTCTAATTATGCGTAAAGGATCAATATCTCCTCATGCACTCACCCGTTCTTCTATCCCCGAACGAGAAGATAGTAGCGCTCATATTCACCAAAGCTTTTTTCGAGATCATCGCGTTTCCCGCAGCGAAGCACTAGCGCGGATTGTGGAACTTATTGACGCAGAAAATACTGTAATAATTGCCACAACTGGTTACACGGGACGCGAACTTTTCGCTAGTAAAGATAGTGCCAATCATCTTTACATGGTTGGGTCGATGGGCTGCGCTTCTTCAATGGGATTGGGGCTATCCTTAGCACGTCCAGACCTGAAGGTTGTGGTGATTGATGGCGATGGAGCAGCACTGATGCGAATGGGTAATTTTGCGACTATTGGCACTTATGGCGGTGCTAATTTGACCCATATTCTCTTAGATAATGAAGTCCACGATTCCACAGGCGCACAAGCCACGGTTTCTGCGGGTATCTCCTTTGCCAAAATTGCCGAAGCGTGCGGTTATGGCCTGACATTCGCCGGAGACGATCCAGCCCTTTTAGATGCTTTATTTGCCGCAGATACTAACACTAGACCGAAATTTGCTCATCTCAAAATCCGTCCAGGGACTTTAGAAAAGCTACCCCGTCCCAACCTCACCCCGGAAGCCGTTTTGCAACGCTTCATGAAACATATTGGTTCCCAGCTATAGCCCAAATCCTGAATTTACCCCCCTTAATCCCCCCTTATAAAGGGTGGAAACAAGAAAATCTAGTTCCCTCCCCAATACATACGGGGAGGGTTAGGGTGGGGTAATTCGACTTATGTGTACACGATAATCTATTAAGGCAGAGATTTAGAGAAAGGTAAAACCGTATTGCACTACAAGCGATCACTTCGCTATATTTCGTCTATTCCATATTGAACCAGAGCATGGCACTTTTACAAAAGTGAGACAACTTCATTTTTTTGCACAATGTCTCACTAATTCCGTAGCTTATTAATCTCTGCATCTGTAAACGGATTCTTCCCCGCCCGTAAATCTTTCACCCAGCGCTGCCGTTGTGCTTTACTATCTTTATCTCTAGGCTTGGCGATGTAAGCCTCAAAGTCCTCAATCGCCCCTTGATAGTTACCTGTCAGCGCCCTAGCCAAGCCACGACTATCACGAAAGTTGCCATTTTCAGGTGCAAAAGCAACGGCTTCATCACACGCTGGTAAAACATCGGCGGCTTGTTTTTGCAGACTACCTCGCCAGCATATTGTATTCCAAGAACTTGTAGGAATTTCAACTTTTGGATCAAACTTGAGAGCTTCGGTATAAGCTGCTAGTGCTTTCTTAAACTCTTTTTCCTGTAAGCGACTCTTTCCTTCATTAACTAAGCGTTCAGCCTTGCCTTTGTTGACAAGCTCTTGTGCTTTTACCAGGGGTTCAAATTTTAAATTAGCATCCCACTGCTGTGCTTGGCGGAATTTGACAACAGCATTATCAACATCTTCATTTTGCGCTAACTTCTCACCTTGCATGACTAATACTGTAGCGGCTTGCACCAGCCGAGGCTGAGTTTGGCATTCTGTCAGGTCTTGCAGCACTTCAGGATGGACAACCAAATAATTGTTGAGCAAGCCACAACCATCTTTGACTAACTTATTTAAATCTAAATTCCATATAATTATCGTCTTGTCATCACTTGCAGAAGCTAGCCTTTGCCCATCGGGGCTGAACACCACGCTATTGACCAAACTGCTATGCCCAGTCAGGGTTTGCACAGCTTTGCCTGTGGCAACATCCCAGAGTTCTATCGTCTTGTCATCACTGGCAGAAGCCAGTCTTTGCCCATCGCTGCTGAACACCACGCTATTGACCTCACTGCTATGCCCAGTCAGGGTTTGCACAGCTTTGCCTGTGGTGGCATCCCAGAGTTTTATCGTCTTGTCAGCACTTGCAGAAGCCAGCCTTTGCCCATCAGGGCTGAACACCACACTATAGACCCTATAACTATGCCCAGTTAAGGTTTGTACAGCTTTGCCTGTGGCGGCATCCCAAAGTTTTATCGTGTTGTCAAGACTTGCAGAAGCCAGCCTTTGCCCATCGGGGCTGAATACTACACTATAGACCCCACTGCTATGCCCAGTTAAGGTTTGCACAGCTTTGCCTGTGGCGACATCCCAGAGTTTGATAGTGTTGTCACTACTTGCAGAAGCCAGTCTTTGCCCATCGGGGCTGAACACGACGCTATTAACTTCACTACTATGCCCAGTCAGGGTTTGCACAGCTTTGCCTGTTGTGACATCCCAGAGTTTTATCGTCTTATCATCACTTGCAGAAGCCAGCTTTTGCCCATCGGGGCTGAATACTACGCTATAGACCCCGCTGCTATGCCCAGTCAGGGTTTGCAGAGGTTTGCCTGTGGCGACATTCCAGAGCTTTATCGTCTTATCATCACTTGCAGAAGCCAGCCTTTGCCCATCGGGGCTGAATACTACGCTATAGACCCTACTGCTATGCCCAGTCAGGGTTTGCAAAGCTTTGCCTTTGGTGACATCCCAGAGTTTGATGGTATTGTCAGTACTTGCAGAAGCCAGCCTTTGCCCATCGGGGCTGAACACCACGCTATAAACCCAACCACTATCCCCAGTAAGGGTTTGCACAACTTTGCCTGTGGCGACATCCCAGAGTTTGATAGTGTTGTCAGCACTTGCAGAAGCCAGCCTTTGCCCATCGGGGCTGAACACCACGCTAATGACTCCACTGCTATGCCCTTCTAATGTATTCAGTTCTTGAAATTTGTTCTCTGGCTGTAAGAACACAGCTTTCCACAATGTTCCCACAACCCGCATCTGGGTATCTACCGCCACCTTCCCGGCATTTTTCAGTTTTCCACGTGCTTTTAAGCCTTCTGTCAGTGCATCCCAGGTTTGCCCAAAGGCAGAAAAGGTGGCTGAAGAGTTAACAAGGGCGTTAATTTTACTAACTTCAGTTTGTTTTCTTTCCTGCTCTGCCCTTTGTGCTGCATCCCAGGCTGTAAATGTTAGTCCAGCTAAGACTAATCCGGCTGCAACTGAACCAAAAAGGGCAAGTTTCAAAAAGCCATTGAGTTTTGCTTCACTAATTTTTCTTTCTTTTCGTTCTTTTTCCAGTTCCGCCATTACCTGTTTTAACTTCGGTTCCTGTTGCTGGCGGATAAAGGCGGCGATGTAGTCATGTACCAGTTGATAACGGTCGGCGGGGTTTTCTGGTAACAAAACCACTAAACCGGATTGGACAAAAATCTCTAACACTAAATCTAATTTACTGATTTCAGAAGCTTGTTTTGCCCTAGCTTCCGATCCCCCCGCCTGCGGCGACCCCCTTAAGAAGAGGGTGAAAGAAACTAAGCCCCTCTTTTTAAGGGGGGTTGGGGGGATCTCCGAGAAATACGGCATCAAATCGCGTTCTAACTCAGCACGAGTCTTGAGTGGGCGAGTTCCTTTTTCATCCGTCAGCAAATACAGTAATACTTCTGCTGCTTGGTGATTTTCTACGCCGCAATCATTAACAACTTCATCCAAATAACGCTTAACCAATTCGCCTTTAGTGCCACGCTGCCGATATTCTGCCAGAGTTGTAATGTTCTCTGTTTGCAGTTGCGCCCCCACAACCTGCAACTCAATGGGACGAACTTCACCCAATTCTCCGGCTAAATCTTGCACGAGTTTATCAACTAAAGCAGGTTCTAAATGGAAATCAGCATTCTCTGTTAAACGCTGAATAATTGACTTCGCATCAGTAGGTGAGAAGTTCCCCAACTTGTAAAGCACATTATTACTGAGAATGTCATTGCCAATAATCTTGAGACTGGACAAATCATTGCACTCTAACAAGTAATGGATGTAATCTACCCGCAGCGATAAGATAACTTTCACCGATAGAACATTCAGACACTCTCCCAGAAACTCAAAGAATTGCTTTCTTTGTGCAGGTTCAGTGTAAACAAAGAAAAATTCCTCAAATTGATCGAAGATTAACACCGTTCGCAGATTGCATTGTTCGTTTTCTTTAAGTTTGGATATTAAATATTGCGGAGTTCCAAGTTCCGAGCCTGAACGTTGACCTTTTGAGGCTCGACCTTGACCTTCTGAGGCTGAACTTTGACCTTCTGAGGCTCGACTTTGACCTTCTGAGGCTGGAAGTTGACCTTCTGAGGGTGAAAGTTGACCTTCTGAGGTCGAAGTTCCGAGTTCTGAGGTCGAACGTTTCGGTTCTAACTCTCCCCATTCCCCATTCCCAATTCCCAATTCCCCATTTTTTGCCAAAAGCCTCCCCAACTCTTCCACCCAGTTGGTATAAACGCGCATTACCACCGGCAAATAATCTTGAGTACCGATCGCTTTATTCTTTAAAGCTGGTATTAATCCCGCATTCACCAGGGAACTTTTGCCGACACCCGATTGCCCATGAATTACTATCAACTTATAATCAGGGCGACCCATGCGTTCAATTAAACGTTCTACATCCAATAGGCGACCAGATGCAGCAATTTCTGGGGCAATGTTTCCTTGGGGAGAGTTTGAGCGCAATGTCTCTACAAATGCCTGCTTTGTAGCTTCTAACCTACCCGCACCAATAAAAGCCCGCAAGCCAAATTGCTGTTCAATGGAACGCTGTTGCTGTTTGATTTTGTATGCTTTGAGATATTCTTTCTGCTCAAAATAAAGCTGCTGCAAAAATCTCAGAATATCCAAGTAAAGCCTGACATCTTCTAGGGGATTACCTACATCTCTCGCAGTTTCTAAGCTGAGAGTTGCCTGTTGAATTTGATCTAAATGGTATTGAGAACGAGCTAAAATAAACTGATATAAACTCAAATCTTTTGATTTCAAATCTCTTTCGGAAATCTCAGATACAACACCCGATCTACTCGCTGATTCCACATTGGGAATCGTAGCAAAAACTTTCAAGGCTTGCTGAACAAGCTGATTTGCTTCAACCCAGTTTTTTTTAGCCAAAGCTACCTCAGCTAAAAAACCATAATCTTTGGCTAATTCTCTTACCTGGTTGTTAGTTTGATGTACTCCTAAAGCTTTTTCTGCAAGACTCTGCAACGTTTCCCACTTTTGCAAGTCTCGCAAGATATCACCGAACTTTACTACTGAACTAGCAATTAAATCTGAATCATGAAATCGGCTAATAAGATTTATATACTCTTGAATATAATGCCAAGCCGTAGCCCAATCTGGATGATTGACATCTTGATGTTTAAAAGCTTTGAGATAATAGCAAAAGCCAATTTCACGAAGGATTCTTATCTGAGATTCTAAATTATTAGTTTGCTGCCACAGCTTGTAAGCTGTGTGATAATGCTGTAGCGCCGAATCTTTTTGATTATTTATCTGTTTGATAAAACCTAATAAAGATTCTAAATTAGCTTGAATTTCTAAACTATAAACATCTGGCTTGTTAAGTAAATATCTTTGCGCCGTTTCTAACTCGTTTTCTAGTTTAATATATCCATCTACGCTAAATTTCAAGTTATTACTAAACCAAGAATTAGCCGTTTCAATGACAAAATCTACTAATTCTTGTGTTGATATATCAAAATTTCTCGTAGTTGCCCAACTTTCCAAATCTGGTGCAAGCTGTATTAGTTGTTTATAGATTTCATCGTCAATCCACAACACTAAGGGAAAAGCAAAATTCTTGCGAAACTCTTCCCGCACCTGATTCGCAGAAGTTAACATCACAGATAAATTCTGCACTGATTCCAAACCCACAACCATTACACAGGCTGGTATCTCTTCGCCGAATTCTTCCTGAATCGCAGTATAAAGAGTCCTGTTAGATTGCAGTACCGCCAAAACCCGAATTTCGACTTGACAAATTTCTCGCAATTTCTGGATGAGGCGATCGCGCAAACTCGTATAATTACACCGTGCCAAAATCAGCTTAAACTGACCCACAGAGGATTCTATAGCCCAAGCTAATTGTTTCAGAGAGCGTAGGTGTAGCCCGTCGTAGACATCGCTGTTTACATGGTCATCTTCTAGTGGTTGCGAGTCTGTCATAAGCTAACGTAAATCTAGAGTGCAAAATTAATTAAACTTCCTGGCGTTTTAACTCCTGTATTAATACTTGAGCGCGTTTGCTAGCTTCTCTTGCTTGCTGTCTAAAATACTTGGCTTGCTGACGGTCACTTAAACACACTTCAGATGCTTTTCTACTAAATTCAACAGCTTGTTTACTGAGTTCTTGAATACGACTCTTTAACTCTTGGATTGTTTTCATATTTCCTCCTGTTCTGAAATTACAATCTCTAAATTTTCTATTTCTTCATAAAGTCTATCTGCTCTACTAGCGAGTAAGCTAGCGTCCTCAAAATCGTTGTTTTCTACAGCTTTATCCGAGGCTGAGTACAATTCTTCTGTGATTTGGTGCAATTGTGCGTAAGCTTTTAACAAAACATTTTTGGTTTCTGGTTTCATAATCTAATTATTCATCGGTTCCCTGATTCCTCATTAGACATCTAGCAAAAATTAAATATGCGTTATCCAGAACTCTTGTAGAGAGGTAGGAGTGTTACGTCTCTACATTCATTTTCACTCAGATCCTATTGCAACTCTCTGGCTTCAGCCAAGACGGGATTAACATCAAACCACGACTCGCCACCATCCCGATATTCAAATACAAACCGACTGCGAATTAGTTTTTGATATCCTTGGTCATCACTTACCTTTTTCCTTTCCTTGACATGACGTAACAATTGCCACTCATCCTCAGAAATCGGCAACATTATTTCATTCCGGCGAGAACGAATCACTTCCTCTAAGGTGTCACGAGTTAAGGGAAGACTCATTTCTTCCATAATCCAGGTATTCAGCAGCCTCAGCACGTCTCGCACATGACCACCGCTCATTTTACATAACCGTTCTAGGCTAGCCGCACTATCAAAAATCTCGGTAATTTTATTTAAACGCTCCTCTGGTGTGATGTCAGGAAAAGCCCTAGCTAATATCATCTGCTGCATGAGTGCCATTCCCTGCGTATGAACACTGCCATCAGTCTTTTGTACAGGAACCATTGGTAACACCTTGGGGTCTTCTGGGAAACGCTGAGTTAGCATTCCGTAATCGTTGGAGAACTTCAAGGATAAGGGCATGGTATAGATGAGATGACAATTTAGCTTAGTCAAAAACTCACCTTGATCGACAAATAGATATTCCTGCTGCGGACGACCCCAAGGTTTGACACGATTATCTATACGGTCAAGATTATCGACAATTACCACCAGACCATTTTTACCCTGCTGTTTGAGTTTAGCGATCGCAGGTTCCAATAATTCTTGATTAATCGCTTCTAGCAGTTTAGTTTTTTGCGGTGCTAAATACTGATTGAGTTTTTCTCGCAGAGTGGGGTCATTTTTCATCTTGGCTGTGATTTCACCAATACCCACAGACAAAGAAAGTTTTTCTTTTTCGGAGGTGACACCAAAATCGCCAACATTCGGAACCTTAACTTTTACCCCCGTCACCTCAGAGTTTAAGACTTTCCAAGCACCTTGCAGCAACTCATTAAACTTGTTAGGTGATTCTAGTGTAATTTTATCGAGATTTTGACTCACCCGCCGAGCGATCGCTAGCAGCACATCAGCAATATCAACATCAGTCATTTCCAAGTCGTCACTAGACTCAAAATAGACCACTTGGAAGCCTAATTTTTCCAGTTCTGCGTGTAACCGTAATAGTTCCGTCGATTTTCCACAACCAATATGCCCAGTAAATAAAGTGCAAGTGGGTTCATTGGGTTTAAAAAAAGTAATTTTCTGCTTGAGTTTGCCAAGAATATCACCGCCTCGAACAGAAGAAAAATCTATATAATACTTGCCATCAGAGCTATTGTTAACAAACAGAGTTCTGCTGGGGTCGGTAGCCTGATAAAATTCCCGTAAATCTATAGACATAACGCTGGTAGTGCAATTATCTCGTATTGTCCTAGATATTCTTGTTGAAAATACAAACTTTTAATTTATTAATGCCCAATGCTTAATGCCCAATGCCCAATAACAAAATGATTTTACTAAATCCCGGCCCAGTAAATTTAAGCGATCGCGTCAGAAATGCCCTGTTGCGTCCCGATTTGTGTCACCGTGAAATAGAATTTTCTCAACTTCAGAGCAAAATCCGCGAACAATTACTTCAAGTTTATGGTCTTGGAAGCGATTCCTGGGCAGCAGTTCTCCTCACTGGTTCTGGTACTGCCGCGATGGAAGCAATGATCAGCAGTTTAGTACCCAGAAACGGGAAATTACTAGTAATTGAAAACGGTGTATATGGCGAACGACTATCTAAAATCGCCAAAATCCACGAAATTAATTACATAACACTTTCCCATCCTTGGGATGCTGAAATAGATATCAACGCTTTAGTCAAACTTTTAGACGAAAACACCGATATCACCCACCTTGCTGTCGTTCATCACGAAACTACCACCGGTCGCCTCAATAATTTGTTAGAACTTGCGCCAATTTGTCAAGAACGCCAGATCAAAATATTAGTAGATGCCGTCAGTAGCTTTGGTGCAGAGGAACTAAATTTTGCAGATTGGGGAATTACTGCTTGTGCTGCAACAGCCAATAAATGTTTGCATGGAGTTCCCGGAGTGTCCTTTGTCATCCTGCAACGGGATGCACTACCAGTAGACACAATCCCCCGCACTTTATATTTAGATTTAGGAACCTATTGCCAGCAGCAAGACCGAGGCGGTACACCTTTTACGCAATCAGTACAGACATTTTATGCCTTAACAGAAGCTTTGCAAGAAATGACCGAAGCAGGCGGTTGGCATGTCAGACACAGCCATTACAACCAACTTGCCAGCTTAGTCAGAGACGGATTAGCCTCAATAGGAATTAAACCCCTACTTCCTCTTGGCAGTTCATCCGTTGTCTTAAATGCCTACTATTTACCCGATGGTTTCAGCTATGAGAAATTTCACGATCAACTCAAAGCCCAAAACTATATCATTTATTCTGGACAGGGAAATTTAGCCCAATCTATCTTCCGAGTATCAACAATGGGAGCTATTACCCAAGCTGACATGGAACGTTTTATTGTTGTTGTTAAAGAAATTATTCGTAATTCGTAATATTCACAGAAGGGAGAACGTTGAAGAAGAATTCAGAATTCAGAATTCAGAATATTTGCTTATGCATAACTTGACGCAGACTCGCTTTTCGCGTCGCTATCCGCCACTCGGACTTCAATTCATTCTGTTAGCGCTAGCGGGGCGTTTAGCCCATTCTGACTCCTGACTCCTGACTCCTGACTCCTGAATTCTTCTTTCTATTAGTTTTGATCCAAGCGCAGTACTGCCATAAAAGCTTCCTGGGGTACATCCACAGTACCTACAGATTTCATCCGCTTTTTACCTTTTGCTTGCTTCTGCAAAAGTTTCTTCTTCCGACTGATGTCACCACCGTAACATTTGGCTAACACATCTTTCCGCAAAGCAGGGATATGTTCGCTGGCGATAACTTTACTGCCAATGGATGCCTGAATTGGGACTTTGAATTGATGGCGGGGAATTAGTTCTTTGAGTTTTTCTGCCATTGCCCGCCCAACGTTATAAGCTTTATCCCGATGAACAATCATCGCTAAAGAATCCACAGGATCGCCGTTAATCATGATATCCAATTTCACGAGAGGATTTTCACGGTAGCCAATGAGGTGATATTCCATACTGGCATAGCCACGCGATCGCGACTTCATTTGATCGAAAAAGTCGGTCACAACTTCCGCCAAGGGTAACTCATACGTAAGTGTGGTTCGTCCTTGGGTAAGATATTTCATATCTTTGAAGATACCACGACGATTCTGTGACAATTCCATCAAGCTGCCGACATAAGTTTCCGGCGTAATCATCTCTACTTGCACATAAGGTTCTTCAATCCTTTCGCGATCGTTGGGAGAAGGCAAACGGCTAGGATTATCGATGTACAGTTCCTCTCCTTTGTTGGTGATCACCTTATAAACCACTGAGGGGGCTGTAATGATCAAATCGAGGTTATACTCTCGCTCTAGACGTTCCTGCACAATTTCCATGTGCAGCAAACCCAAAAACCCGCAACGGAAACCAAACCCCATTGCGCTCGAAGTTTCTGGTTCGTAGTGCAGCGCGGCATCGTTGAGTTCCAGCTTTTCTAGGGCTTCGCGCAAATCTTCAAATTGGTCAGCATCAATGGGGAACATCCCGCAAAAAACCATTGGGTTCGCTTCTGCGTAACCTGGTAAGGGTGACTCCGCTTTCGCTTTACTGAGAGTAATTGTGTCTCCTACCCGTGCATCAGCTACAGCTTTAATTGCCGCTCCCAAATAGCCTACTTCCCCAGCGTGCAGTTCTTCAACTTGCTTTTGAGTGGGAGAAAGAACGCCTAACTCATCAATTTCAAATTCTTTACCAGATGCCATTAAGTGAATGCGATCGCCTTTTTTGACAGTGCCATCCATCACCCGGAAATACACAATTACTCCCCGGTAACTGTCGTAATAGCTATCAAATATTAACGCTCGTAAGCGTTCATTTATGGTATTGGGCGGTGGCGGTATTCGCTCGACAACGGCTTCTAAAATCTCATCAATACCAATTCCTTCTTTAGCAGAAGCCAGAATCGCACCACTGCAATCTAAACCAATAATTTCTTCAATTTCGCCAATTACCCGTTCTGGTTCAGCCCCTGGCAAATCGATTTTATTCAAAACTGGGATAATTTCTAGGTTATTCTCTAAGGCTAAATAGACATTTGCCAAAGTTTGCGCCTCTACCCCTTGGGACGCATCTACGACTAATAGCGCTCCTTCACAAGCAACAAGAGAGCGAGAGACTTCATAGGAGAAATCTACGTGTCCCGGAGTATCAATTAAATTCAGCACATATTGCTGACCATCTTTCGCTGTGTAATTCATCCGGGCAGCTTGCAGCTTAATGGTAATGCCGCGCTCCCGTTCCAGATCCATGTTGTCGAGAAACTGTTCCTTCATCTGTCGGTCTTCAACAGTGCCAGTAGCTTGTAGCAAGCGATCGGCGAGGGTTGATTTCCCGTGGTCGATGTGAGCAATAATACAAAAATTGCGAATGCGAACTGCGGGAACGTCAGTCATATACTATCTTTGCCTTAGCAGCAACCAAAGTTAAAAGAGCAATTTACTTAATGTATTTTAATGCTTTCTTAGCCAAGACGCTCCTTGCTTTTAGTGCTGAGTTGGTCATTTGTCATTGGTCATTTGTCAATATCAACAGTCTTCTTCCCCTACCTCCCCTGCTCGCTGCTCCCTGCTCGCTGCTCCCTGCCCCCTGCCCTCTTCACCCCATCTTTAACTTTCGATCTAAATAGGTGGACTTTTAAGAATATTATGAAAGTCTATTTGTCGCTGCTAGTATTCAACAGCTGGGAGCGTACAATAAATGTAAATAAGTACATGTAGGGATCATGTAAGTATCTTGGACAATTGCGACCCGTAATTATCTAAGATCGCTGATTTATCGTCAAAAATTCTAGAGCCATTGTCTAGTCAGTTATATGAAAAATGCGATTTAAAACTTAAAGCTGTTACTTTGGTGCTATTTCGGGGAACTATGTAATTGTCCCCTTGAAGATTTTTCAGTGAATTAGCCCAAATGATTAATATAACTACTTTACAAAGCTTTAGACAAAACCAATTCAGAGTATATCAAACCTATGAATATGCAAGAGAAAACTACCGATGCGGAAAACAAACGAGCCGATAAGGTAGAAATTGCCGTCCGCCTAGACTCCGAGTTACTAGAGCAAATTCAGCATCTCACCAACGATCCAAGTAAAGTGATTGAGGTAGCAATTCGCCAGTGGTTGCGTGGTGAAATCCTCAGAGATGACGAACTGACACGCACCCCTGTACGTACCTCTGTTCCTCCTCGCGGTGAATGGAACGATTGATGCGATCGGTCATCTGTCAATGCAAGTTAAAAAAGGTGAAGTTGCCAAGCTGAATTTCAGAACACCAAAAAATACCTAAAAAAACCAAAAAGCTGTAAAAATTTATCCAAAAATTTGAGCAGCTTTAGTACAATTACGGTCGGATACCCTTTGTCTATCCAACTCAATTAATGACTATTACTGCCAATTCCCAATTGCCGAATGTATTGTCTCAAAATCTGGAATCTATTACCAGTAAGACTGATGGCTCATTACCAACTCTAGGAGCCGAGTTGGTTTATACACAAGATGGGGCAGGGCGCTATCTGACCTTTTATTGGCAGCACAGCGAACTTCTGGGGTTAAATACCGAAAAAATAGTTGACGAGCTTAACCAGACGCAAACCTTTGCGCCAGTGGATAAGGTTAACTATTTGGAACGATTGCACCGAATTTTGACAAGTTTGGTGCCAGAAAGGTTTCAGTGTTGGTTTAGCAACCACCAGGAATTATTTGAGTTGGACTTAGTGATTAGTCCGGTAATGCCGAGTTTGGGAACAACTGCCACTACAGTTTTAGTGATGGGACGCTTAGTGCAAGCGACACTCAACAAAAAACAAGCGCGTATGGCATCCAAAACGCCTACCCAAATAGAGGTGGCTTTACGTTCACAGCAACACCAAAAATTGGTAACTCGCATTACCAGAAATATCCGCCGGACATTGGATTTAAATATTATTTGGCAGCAAACAGTTGACAGTTTAGGCAAAGCACTGCGGCTAGAACGCTGTATTATTTGTACTTATCAGCCTTCTAGCTCAAAAGTAGAGGTAAAAGCTGAATATCGCCAGCTAGAACTCAAATCTATGCTTGGCTTGGAAATAGATATAACTTCTGATCCTGCCTTTGCTCAGGCTTTGACAACTCTAGAACCAGTTGTGATGGAAGTACCTGGATACAAGGAGTCTGGGCGGCAGAAAACTTTGGTGGTTGCGACTTGCTATCAAGACCAAGCCAATGGATTGGTTGCCTTGAATTGGCAGGATGAATGTTACACATTAACAGAATCGGAATTAGAACTAGCAAAAGAAGCAGCAGATCAATTGGGAACTGCGATCGCACATGCTACTTTATATGAAGAATTAGAAGTTGCACGTCAAAAAGCTGAAGAAGCTTCTCGTCTCAAAAGCGAGTTTCTGGCTAATGTCTCCCATGAAATCCGTACCCCCCTCAACGGCATGATTGGCTTTTTGAAGCTGATTTTGGAAGGAATGGCAGACGACCCAGAAGAACAAAACCAATTTTTAGAAGAAGCTCATAGTTTATCGATACATCTTCTAAATATCATCAACGACATTTTGGACATTGCCAAAATCGAAGCAGGCAAAATGGAGTTAGCTTATGCTCCAGTCAAGCTGGATGAGCTATTCAGCGATGTAGAAAATTTCATGCGTCCCCAAGCAGAAATGAAAAACCTCAGCTTTCTGATGCAAATGCCTCCTACTTCCGATGAAATCATTGTCCAAAGCAACTACCAACGATTGCTACAAGTTATGCTCAATTTGCTAGGTAATGCCATCAAATTTACTCATGAAGGTGGTGTTACCGTCAGCGCCGATTTAGTACTCAAAAAATCAAAACCGAACTTTCAAGGTCAGGAATTTCCTGGCATGGTGAGAGTCCGTGTGGCAGACACTGGCATCGGTGTTTCTTTAGACAAACAAGATAAACTGTTTCAATTATTCTCTCAGGTAGATGGCTCCCGCACTCGCCAGTATGGTGGCACTGGTTTAGGACTGGCAATATCTCAGAAGCTAGTAGAGGCAATGGGCGGCGAAGTACATTTTTATAGTCTGGGTGAAGGACTTGGTTCAACAGTGACATTTACAGTACCACTATATCAACAGCCAGTAATGGTTTCGTCTAATGATGGCGACTCAATAAATAGTGCTGAGTTATGAATTGGGAATTGGGAATTGGGCATTGGGCATTGGGCATGGGGCATTGGGAAGAATCCTGTTCCTAGTCCGCAAAATTGTATAATTATGAGTCGGGTCAATCAACAAAATATAACAAACGCCTAAATGTTGGGTTTTGCTTTGCTCTACTCAAATTCACAAAAAATAGATTTTTGACCTCTTTTTACGATGACGTGTACTTAGCGGGACTTAAATCCTGTCTTCCGTCAGACTGCAAAGCGCAACCTAAAAGCTAAAGTAAAGTAGGAGGCTCACACGAAAACTCTGTTGAGACAATATGGAAAATAAAATTTTGGATAATGGTTAACGAGCAACAACGCACAGGGCACAAGAATCATTCATTATTATTCAATGCCCAATGCCCAATGCCCAATGCCCCATTCCCAATTCCCAATTCCCAATGCCCATCATTAAAGCAGGTCTAAAACTATGGAACTCACAATTGACAACGTTGAAACAGTCTTAGATGAAATGCGCCCTTATCTCATGTCTGATGGCGGCAATGTGGAACTCGTAGAACTCGATGGGCCTATTGTAAAACTGCGCCTGCAAGGTGCTTGTGGTTCTTGTCCCAGTTCTGCAATGACCCTGAGAATGGGTATTGAACGCCGCCTAAAAGAAATGATTCCTGAAATTGCGGAAATTGAACAAGTGGTGTAAAAGTTAGGAGTTAGGAGTTAGGAGTTATGAGTTTTGAATCAACTCCTAACTCCTCATTCTTAACTCCTAACTATTCCTATGCCCCATCCTCTCTACATCGCTTTTATCTGGCATCAACATCAGCCTCTGTACAAATCTCCTGGTAGTGGCGTTTCACTATCTGCGAGCCAGCAGTACCGTCTACCTTGGGTACGTTTACATGGGACTAAAGATTATTTAGATTTGGTATTGCTTTTAGAACGGTATCCTAAGTTACACCAAACGGTGAATTTAGTTCCATCGCTGATATTACAACTCGAAGATTATATTGCTGGGACTGCTTTTGACCCTTACCTTACAGCCTGTTTGACACCGGATGAACAACTCACCCAGCAACAGCGCGAATTCATTATTCAACACTTTTTTGATGCTAATCACCATACGCTGATTGATCCTCATCCCCGTTATGCCGAGTTGTATGAGCAAAGGCAGCAAAAAGGGCAAGCTTGGTGTTTAGCAAATTGGGAATTGCCAGATTATGGTGATTTGCTAGCTTGGCACAATTTGGCTTGGATCGATCCTCTGTTTTGGGATGACCCAGAAATTGCGACTTGGTTAAAACAGGGTCGAAATTTTACTTTAAGCGATCGCCAGCGTATTTATTCCAAACAGCGAGAAATTCTCAGCCGCATTATCCCCCAACATCGCAAAATGCAGGAGGCGGGGCAGCTAGAAGTTACCACTACACCTTATACTCACCCGATTTTGCCTTTGTTAGCTGATACTAACTCTGGGCGGGTAGCTGTGCCAAATATGACGCTACCTAAGCAGCGATTTCAGTGGGAAGAAGATATTCCCCGTCACTTGCGGAAAGCTTGGAACTTTTATCAAGAACGCTTTGGACAAATCCCTCGGGGTTTGTGGCCTTCGGAACAATCAGTCAGTCCGGCAATACTTCCACACATTATTAACCAAGGATTTAAGTGGATATGCTCAGATGAAGCCGTCTTAGGGTGGACGCTGAAACACTTTTTTCATCGGGATGGGGCGGGGAATGTGGAGCAACCAGAACTGTTGTATCAACCCTATCGACTGCAAACCGCAGAGGGTGATTTGTCAATTGTCTTTCGTGACCACAGATTATCAGATTTGATTGGCTTTACCTACGGTGCGATGCCAGCAAAACAGGCAGCAGCAGACTTAGTAGGACATTTGCAAGCGATCGCTAAAAAGCAAAGAGATAGTCAAAGCGATCGACCTTGGCTAGTTACCATCGCCTTAGATGGCGAGAATTGCTGGGAATTTTATCCCGAAGACGGCAAACCTTTCTTAGAAGCTTTGTATCAAAGTTTGAGCGATGAACCCCACCTTAAACTTGTCACTGTTTCCGAATTTCTGGAAGAATTTCCCGCCACAGCCACTATTCCCGGAGGGCAACTACATAGTGGTTCTTGGGTGGATGGCAGCTTCACCACCTGGATCGGCGATCGCGCCAAAAATCGCGCTTGGGATTACTTGACGGAAGCGAGGGCTATGCTCGCAAGTCATCCCGAAGCGACGGAAGAAAACAACCCAGAAGCATGGGAAGCATTGTATGCCGCAGAGGGTTCAGACTGGTTTTGGTGGTTTGGTGCAGGACACTCCTCAAATCAAGATGCCATTTTTGACCAGTTATTTCGAGAACACCTGTTTGGGATTTATAAAGCATTAAATGAACCTGTACCGCCCTATCTCAAGCAACCAGTAGAAATCCACCAAGCACAGACAAACCAGACCCCACAAGGATTTATCCATCCCGTCATCGATGGTAAGGGTGATGAGCAAGATTGGGATAAAGCTGGACGCATAGAAATCGGCGGGGCGCGGGGAACGATGCACAATAGCAGTGTCATCCAGCGACTTTGGTATGGCGTAGATCATCTCAATTTCTATGTGCGGCTGGACTTTAAAAGTGGCGCTACGCCAGGGCAGGATTTACCAACAGAGTTGAATTTGCTCTGGTTCTATCCAGAAAAAACAATGGTTAATAGCCCAGTTCCCTTGGCAGATTTACCAGATGCAGCCCCACTTAATTACCATTTCCACCATCTTCTAGAAATTAACTTGTTGACGCAATCGATTCAGTTTCGGGAAGCTGGAGACAATTATCAATGGCAGCCTCGTTTCAGCCGCGCTCAAGTAGCCTTAAATAGTTGTTTAGAGTTGGCTGTGCCGTGGGCAGATTTGCAAGTTCCGCCAGATTATCCCTTACGCCTGATTTTGGTGCTTGCAGATGAAGGGCGTTTTTGTAATTACCTGCCAGAAAATACTTTGATTCCTATTGAAGTGCCTTAAAACTCAATAAGTGAGTTGGCGCGGAAAAACCCAAGTATATTATGAAATGTAAATAGGCTTAAAGTCCTTACTAATGACCAATGACAAAGGACAAATGACAGCCTTTACCAAGTTAGCTTGAATTGCGCCAACTTATCGTTTTTAATTTGTTACCTCTGTGCCCTCTGTGTATTTATAATCAAATAAATCATTTTTAAACCACAGAGGCGCAGAGAACACAGAGACAAAAGAGATTTTTGGAGTCACCTTAAAAGCGCTAGTTCTACAGAGATTTATTTTTGCTTTTTGAATTTTTAATAGAAAAGTAGTGATGATTTAGCAAAGTTCCAGTAATCTTACTGTTATCAACGAATATTAATCGTAAGATTAGAGACATTTAAGATCGGATATCCTATACTAATGAATCGCTTTTCTCAGAAAATAACGAATTCTCAAGAGAGCATTTCACAGCAAACTCAACTTGGTCAGATGTGTGGTTCAAAGAAGCTATTCCGCGATCGCTATGAAATATTGCAAGTTCTAGGTAAAGGTGGTTTTGGCATCACGTTTTTAGCCAAAAATGCTGTATTACCTGGGAATCCTCTGTGTGTCATTAAACAGCTTTGTCCGAAAGTGACTAGTTCCCAAAGCTGGGAAAAGGCATGTGCGCGTTTTGAAAAAGAAGCAAGAACTTTAGGGCAACTCGGAAGTCATTCGCAAATTCCCATGCTATTGGACTATTTTCAGGCAAATGGGGAGTTTTTTTTAATTCAAGAATACGTACCAGGTTTAACTTTGGCCCAAGAAGTGCGGCGAAATGGGCCCAAAAGCGAAGCCTCGGTGAAACAGTTTTTACAAGAATTATTACCAGTATTACAATATCTTCATAAACATCATGTAATTCATCGGGATATTAAGCCCCAAAATTTATTGCGGTGTGAGTACGACAGGCGGATAGTGCTGATTGATTTTGGTGCGGTGAAAGAGCAATTAATTGATGCTTGTGACTCAATAAATGCAAACACCAACTTTATCGGAACTAGGGGATTTGCGCCACCAGAACAGTTTTCTCTTCGTCCAGTTTATGCCAGTGATATTTATGCACTAGGTGTAACTTGTATTTATATGTTGACTGCTAAAAGTCCTTTAGAGTTTGACTATCACCCAAATACTGGGGAAATATGCTGGCAAAAAGAATTAAATATTACCGATAGCTTCGCCAAGATTTTACGGAGAATGGTGAAAGTTACATTAGAAGATCGGTTTAAGACTGCCGAAGAAGTTATCAAAGCTCTAAGTTATGACAGCTATTTGCCTACTTTAGCTAACTGTCTAACTACCCAAAAATTAAATAATAGAAGTATTACACAATACGAAAACTATAACGAAATTCCTGATGTATATATGCCGCCAGTTGCCAGAACTGCTAGTGCTATTCGGAAATGGAGAGCGAGACTTAAGTAAATAAGGTGGCAAAATAAAGTTGAAGCCTGATTGATTCAAGTATCAAATTAACAATTAATTATGAACTATTTAAAATATCAAAAACAAATATAGTAAGCATTGTGACTACATTTTATAGTCAGTAATGCTTAATCAATCAGGGTTTGGCTTAATACTTAGTCAATTGTCGCTTGTGAATATACAAGCAAAATTACTAGGGCTAGCAGTTCAAAGAAATATTTCTATTCAGATTATTATATAATCGGAAGAATAATTAATTTTATGGCTCTCGTAGTTTTCCACAGATGAGGAAGACTGACTATTATTTACGCTAACTATATTAAGTAATTCCCCAATCCCCAGACCAGGGTTTTCTACCACAAGTAAGCGAGAGTCGATTTTCTTAAGGGAAAGTTAGGGGCAAACTTAGCCTAAGTTGTCATGCAGTCGCGCCTGTCAGATCATGATCTGCTGCTTAAATCCCGATTGCCTAAATCCCCTGAATCCCAATGGAAAGAAGTTCTGCCAAAGTTGTAGCACCCCGTTGGTGTCACTTTTAAGAAATCGCTTCCGTGTCATCCGAGTCCTTTCAGATGAGGGGGGATTTGGCAGAACCTATCTATCAGAAGATGTCGATAAACTTAATGAACGCTGTGTTATCAAGCAATTAGCTCCTAAGTTCCAAGGAACTTGGTCACAAAAAAAGGCAATGGAGTTGTTTGCCGAAGAAGCACAGCGATTACAAGACCTTGGGGAACATCCCCAAATTCCAACTTTAATAGCTTATTTTGAGCAAGATGGCTGCCTATATTTAGTGCAGCAGTTTATCAATGGCGATAATTTGTTAAAGGAGTTGCAACAGCGTAAGGGGTATAACGCGAGGGATATTCAATCTATTTTGTTAGATTTACTGCCCATCCTAAAATTTATCCACGATCGCAAAATCATTCATCGGGATATCAAACCAGAAAATATTATCCGCCATAAAAGTGATGGGCGATTAAGTCTGATTGATTTTGGTTCCTCAAAGCAATTCACCGCCAAAGTTCAGCAGAAATCTGGCACATCCATTGGTTCACATGGTTATTCCCCACTCGAACAAATTAGAGATGGGAAAGCTTTTCCCGCCAGCGACTTGTTCGGTTTGGGGGCTACCTGCTTTCATCTGCTAACGGGAAATTCACCCTTTCAGTTGTGGATGGAATCGG
Source organism: Nostoc sp. DedVER02 (assembly GCF_034530675.2). Classification (NCBI taxonomy): domain Bacteria; kingdom Bacillati; phylum Cyanobacteriota; class Cyanophyceae; order Nostocales; family Nostocaceae; genus Nostoc; species Nostoc sp. DedVER02. The sequence goes on along the minus strand of NZ_JAVRCP020000038.1, from coordinate 39,248 downwards.
GGTACGCCTGGGTGAGTAATTGGCGGGAATATTTGCGGAGTCCATTAACTGCTGAATTGGATTTTGTCATCGACAAGCTTTTGAAAAAAGATATTCATGAACGTTACCAGTCAGCCGATGAAGTTCTCAAAGACTTAATTCCCAAACAACTCCTCGCGCTACCACCAGCTGGTAAGTCATCTGGAAAAATACCTGCAACTCAAGCCCCATCTTTACCAAAAAGTTATCCGTTACTGAGAGTTTTAATTTTGGTAAGTGCTTTGATTCTGTTATTTGGATTCCAAGAATCTTGGTATAAACATTTTCGCCGAATTCAAACCAGTTTAGTTTCTAGGTTGAGTCAGCACAATAATTCTGGCAAAGATGACGCGCTTTTAGGTCAACTGTCAAAGATTACTTTGGGTAAGGTTTCCTTAGCTAAGACTCTCCAAGGGCATGAAAACTCAGTTTTATCCATCGCCATCAGCCCTGATGGTAAAACCATTGCCAGTGGTGGGGGCGATCGCAACATCAAACTTTGGAATCTCGCCACGGGGAAACAAATCTCTTCACTCAACACCTATTCTCAGCAGGTTAATACGGTAGTAATTAGCCCAAATGGTAAAACTCTGGTAAGTGCTGGTGATGACAGCACCATCAAAGTTTGGAATTTGGCAACAGGAAAACAAATTCGCACTCTTACAGGACATTCTGACTCAGTTCATGCTCTAGCAATCACCGCCGATAGCGAGACTCTGATTAGTGGTAGTGATGACAGCACCATCAAAATCTGGGATTTAGCAACAGGAGAGCAAATTCGGACACTTTTAGGACATACATTCTGGGTGCGATCGCTAGCAATTAGTCCTGATAGCGTGATTCTTGCTAGTGGCAGTTTTGACAAGACGATCAAAATCTGGAATCTCACCAAAGGGTACTCAATCCGCACACTAGAGGGAAATTATCAAACAGTAACAGCTGTGGCTATTAGCCCAGATGGGAAAATTTTAGCCAGTGCTAGCCGCGATGTCTACGACGGGCGTAGGGGCGGCACCATCAAACTTTGGGATCTTGCAACTGGGAAACAAATTCGCACACTGCTAGGACACGCCAACACAGTTACAACTCTAGCTTTCAGTGCCGATGGTAAAATTATTGCTAGTGGTAGCCGCGATCGCACCATCAAACTTTGGAATTCAGCCACGGGAGAGGAAATTCTCACATTAACGGGGCACACCAACACCGTGACATCCGTAGCCTTCAGTCCTGATAACAAAACCCTTGTCAGTGGTAGTGAGGACAACACCATTAAGATTTGGCAGTTGTCTCAGTAATTGGGAATTGAGCAAGATAGTGCTGAGTGCTGAGTGAAGAGTAAGGAGTTAAAAGTTATTTAACTCCAAACGACAAATGACAAATGACAAATGACAAATGACACTAAAAAATAGTCAATCTATATTTACCGCGTTCCTGTGGATTCTTGGAAGTAACAACTATATAGTAAGTGTCATCTTCAGGCAACCTAGCTCGGTCAATTAAAGTACTGTACACACCATCCTTATCTTTGTCTCTATCGATAGCGATCGTCTGTCCTTTGGAATTTAGCAAAGCTACGTAAGGAGAAAATTCTTCATCAACACTATCTACACGAATACTTATCAGCTGATTTTTTCTTCCTTGGAAATTAGAAACATTGTAAGCGCCTCCATTTTGTTTCAAGGTTGAGCTATTGGCACTTAGTTGGCCAGCTTCATCTAAAGTATAGCTAGCTCTATCATTCCTCAAAGCTAAACTATAGCGACCAATCTCTCCAGGATCGCGGCTAGTAACTGCAATTTTGTAAGTACCGTTCTTAGGTAGCCGCGCAAAAATGAAAGCATCATCGCCCCCACTGCTTTTATCCAAAGCGCCTTTTTTGACTATGATATTATTATCTGGATCGTGTAGAAACAACAAAGGTTTTAAGCTCAAGTTATTTGATCTGCGTGTATCATTACTGCCAATCAGCCTAATTTGAACGAGTTGATTTTCTCTACCTTCAAACTCATAGAAATGAAAATATCTACCTTGAGATTGAAAGTCATTCCTACTCAAAATACCCAATGCAACATCGACAAAGTTGATCTCTTTATAAGTTGGTGTCGCAGGTGAAGAAACTGGTGCATAGGCGATATTTCGGTTTTCACTTCTAGCTACATTAGAACTTGGCTTGCGACCTCTGCCGGAGCCACCATTAGAGCGATTTGAATTAGAAATTCTACTTCTAGACGATCTAGATGCGGAGCTAGTATTACTAGAACGATTAGAATTTGAGTTAGAAGTCCTGCGTCTTGATGGTCTAGAAGTATCATCATCATTTGAAGCGTTGGAGGTTCGCCGGGAAGTTTCTGTATTAGAAGATATACGACGATTCTGTATTGGCGACTCAATAGATGTCTTGCGTCTTGGAGCTATTGAGGCTTGAGTAGCAGCAGGGATTTGTTCAATTGCTTTTTTTACAGCTTCTGGTTGTCTCTCATCTGGTGATTTAGCAATTATAAAGCCTTGAGAATTTTGAGGTTTTCCCAAAGCACTTATGGGTAGCAGGTTGCTTGTAATTAACAAAGTACTACTCAAAGAGCAAATTAGAATATGGCTTAATTTGCGACGATAGTTTTTGATTTCTAATAGCATAATTATGCTCCTAGTTTTGCTGATGATTTGATATTTATATAGATAGAAAAAGTGTGATTCAATAAATTTATATTTTAATTCAAGCTACTAATACACTAGGGTGAAAATTTACATAATTTCAACAAGGTGACTTTGCCCGGAGTCTTATTTGAGATTTTAGCTGGATTTTGCCAAGCTCTACTAGAGTAAATATCAATCTTGTAAGTATATACCTAGCTACAAACTGAAATTACCACTTTTCGGATTTTTGCCAATATATTTTTGTTTTGCCAAATTGAGCTAAATGCTGCCAGACTACTAAATCGAGAGGATTGCTAGAGGAAAAAGTATTAATCAAAACTTTCATTCTGGATCGTCGCCCAGTTTCATATTAGGAATTATATCGAGCAGAAAGTGTTACAAGATATAAAGCCTTGTTGCCGGAATTGACCACTTTTAAGCGTGCTTTATTCCTGCCTCATACCTCTTGAAGCCAATCAATTATTTAAAAGGTAAAAGGTATCGCTCAAGTACAACTTTTTTCCAATTCTTTTTTCAAATTATTTAAATTGTTGAATACCTGACGAGGTAAGGGAAGTGGGGATTTGTATAGTATCTCAGTGATATTGACTAACAACAGAGATTATACTGCATGACTTAAGATGAATATATACTCCTTGAAATGGATTCCCAGTATGCTCTGTTGTGTGAATCCCGATTGCCAAAAACCCCTAAATCCTGATAAAAACAACTATTGCCACAGTTGTAGAGCAGAACTAATACCTCTGCTAGGAGGTCGTTATCGTCCCACTCAAGTGTTGTCAGATGAGGGCGGATTTGGTAGAACCTATTTGGCAGAAGATGTACATAAGCTGAATGAATGCTGTGTTGTTAAGCAATTCGCACCAAAACTCCAGGGAACTGGGCCACTAACAAAGGCTACTGAACTATTTAAACAAGAAGCGAGCCGCCTGCAAGAACTCGCTGAACATCCGCAAATTCCAACCTTATTGGCTTATTTTGAGCAAAATGGTTATCTGTTTTTGGTGCAGCAATTTATCAATGGGCATAACTTGCTTAAAGAATGGGACAAGCGGGGAAACTATAGTGAAATAGAGATTCGGGAACTTTTGCTAGATTTACTGCCCGTACTGAAGTTTATCCACGTGCGGGGAGTGATTCATCGGGATATCAAACCACAAAATATTATTCGCCGTAAAAATGACGGGCGATTGGTGCTAATTGATTTTGGAGCTTCCAAGCAGCTGACGGCAACAGTGCAGACTAAAATGGGCACTGTTATTGGCTCACATGGTTACACTGCATTGGAACAGATGCAGGATGGCAAAGCTTACCCAAACAGTGATTTATTCAGTTTAGGGGCGACTTGTTTTCATCTCCTGACTGGGGTTCGCCCATCTCAACTGTGGATACAGCAAGGCTATGGTTGGGTTTCATCTTGGCGACAATATTTAATCAGTCCAGGTAGGGATGAGATTTCTGTGTCTATAGAGTTGGGTGAAGTTTTTGATAAGCTGTTGCAACTAGATATCCAAAAGCGTTACCAATCGGCTGATGAAGTCATCGCTGACTTGACAGGGTTATCACCATTGTCACCATTGCCCGTAACTGTACTTACACCAACATTCTCATCTGCCCCAGTCAATAAAGGGTCAGTTTCATCAAAACTAAATAATACGTTAAAAAGTCAACTGCTATTAATTTCTAGCATTTTAGTATTGGGATTGGGGGGAGTTTGGTATTTCCAGACTCCAAAGAAGGAATCTTCTCAGCCGATTCCTCAGCCAATTTCCCAGCCAATTCAGCCCGCAAAAAACGTCTCAGAAAATTATTTTCAGCCCAAACCTCTTAAGGGGCATTCCAGCGATGTGAATTCTGTAGCTTTCAGTCCTGATGGCACAACCCTTGGTAGTGCCAGTGATGATAAGACAATCAAGTTATGGAATCTAGCCAGTGGAAAAGAAATTCACACTTTAGAAGGACATTCCAATTGGATTTGGACTATAGCCTTTAGTCCTGATAGCAAGATCCTTGCCAGTGGTAGTGCAGACAAAACAATCAAATTGTGGAATCTGGAGACAGGAAAGTTAATCCGCACCTTAGAGGGAAATACTGATGGAGTTACTTCTTTAACTTTTAGTCCTGATGGCAAAACTCTTGCTAGTGGTACTGCTAGTAAGGATATGAAAATCAAACTATGGAGTCTGGAGACAGGAAAGTTAATCCGCACCTTACAGGGACATACTAGTGGTGTTTCATCTGTAGCTTTTAGTCCTGATGGCAAAACTCTGGCTAGTGGTAGCTGGGATAAGACAATTAAATTGTGGAATCTAGATACAGGAAAGGAAATACGCACTTTACAGGGAAATGCAGAGTCGATTCTTTCAGTTGCTTTTGCTCCCGATGGTGTCACCCTTGCCAGTGGTAGTAAAGACAAAACAGTTAAATTGTGGAATCTGAAAACCGGAAAGGAAATCCGCACCTTAAAGGGACATAATGATAAGGTTAATTCTGTTGCCTTTTTGCGCGCTGGAACTCAAAATAACCTTACTCTTGTCAGTGGTAGTAGTGACAAGACTATTAAACTATGGAATCCGTCAACAGGAAAGGAAATTCGCACTTTAGAGACGGGTTCTGGATATATTTATGCGATCGCCATCAGCCCTGATGGAAAAACTATTGCTGGTGGTGGAAGTGGTGAGAACATCCTCAAGATTTGGCAGACGACTCAATGAAAAGTGCAGCAATTGCTAAATAACACAATACAAATTTAGCCATGAAACTCTCATATAAAAGTGCAACGGAAAATTTATCAAATCATCCCATATTTATTTACTCAGCAAACCTTCTGGTATCGATATTTTTTGATGCGATCGCTAACCTTAGTGTTCCATAAGTTGCCATGCACATTATTATAATGTATACCAAAATGCTTATTTGCTTTATCCCAAATGCAACTTTAAGCAGATTTATATTTGCAGCTAAAGATTGATGCTAGCGCTGTTAAAACTTAATAAGCTTTAATTATTACTTGCAGCAATTCAATTGAGGAATGCGATCGTGAAACGCTTTAATGTTTCCAAAATTCTAGGAAGTACTGTTTTAGCTTTAAGTTTGGCTACTTTGCCCACAGTTTTGCCCGCTTCTGCTCAGACAACAAGCACTTCTGATGGTACCACTACTACTACTACAGATAACACTTCTACTGACAGAAATTACCGAGATGGTGATTGGGGCTTGCTGGGCTTGCTCGGTTTATTTGGCTTATTTGGTCGCAAGAGTCGCAAAGCCGATGATAATGTAGGTTATCGCGATCCTAATGCGGTAGGCTCCTCTGGCTCCCGTTCTAACTATTAATAACGAGTTGCGTTCTAATTTAGTGTAAATACTAAAGATGATTATGGGTAAAGCCTGCATTGGCAGGCTTTGTTTGTATGTTTATGAGAAGAATTCAGAACTCAGGAGCCAGAATCCAGTATCAATTCTGTAGGGGTGGGTAACGAATAGAGGTTTTAACCGGGCAATTCTACAAGACGCTACCGCGAACGTTTCGCTACGTGCTTTCGCCCGAAGTCAAGCGAAAAAATAAAAATATTCTCGCCTTAAAACTCTATCCCTTTATGGTTAGAGTATTGTAAATTCTGTTAGCGGTAGCGAGGCGTTTAGCCCGTTCTGAATTCTGAATTCTGACTTCTGTATTATATAAATAGCATATTTCGCTCGGCTGAAATCTAAGCTTACTCATAGCTTTAAGACATAATATCGTCAACAACAGTAATTATGATAATATTCTTTATGTGTTCATAATTTTAGCTGGAAAAATATCAAAATCTATGCTCAAACCTCAAACAGTGGGTTTAATATAGGCTAGGTTTTTTGTTGTCAAACATGTGTCCCTAACTACAAAGTTATGATTAATATTTTTTTCCTGCTCATACTATTTTCTTCCCTTCTAGGGCGAATTAAATTTCCTGGACTCAATATTGGTATTCATTATTTATTACTTCCTGCATTTAGCCTTGGTGTAATTAGTTTATCTGTAAAATCAATCCCAGAACTTTTAAAAAAGCATAGAATCATTTTGATATCTATGGCTCTAATTTATTCTGGAATGTGGGTATCCTCATTGATTAGCCCATTTCCAAGTACAGCTATTACTTACAGTATAAAATATACTACTTACTTCATAGTATTTTTTGCTTTTTTAGTTTTAACTTTTAAAAAATCACAAAAATCATTTTTAATATTTTATTATCGTTGTATATTGTATTTATTACAAATAATTGGAGTCTTTGGTTTTTTAGAAGCTTTATCTCCCGATAATTGGATTTTTAAATTATTAAAATTCCCAAGTTATTATCCTCAAATTGGTTCAATCATGCAAAACCCTAATCAGTTTGGGGTAATAATTTCTGTTGGATTATGTTTAAGCTTGATTTTAGAAAAGCAGAAAAATATATCTAAGCTGGAATTATATATAAGCGAATTTATTTTTCTTATTTCCCTAGCTTTGTCTGCTAGTAGAAATTCTTGGCTAGTTTTTATTCTCGGAATGTTTCTTTTACTAATATATAAAATTATTAGTATTAGAAAAATGATTGTGATCTTAAGTCTTTGGCTTTTATGTATTATATCCATACCTGTATCTACATATAGAATTGGTTTAGGAAATAGTAAAATATTTCCCCTAATTAATTTATTTTTAAGCAATCCCAGCGAAATAGTGCTTCCTAGCCCTGTAGGTACAGCCTTATCAAGGTTTGCGCTTTGGCACGCAGCTATTATTGAAACTATTAAAAGACCGATAACTGGTATAGGTGTAGGAGTTTTTGCAGAACATATAGGAGTGAAAGTTTTTGGAGTGAAAGGTTATCACGCCCATAATATATTTTTAAATGTATTAGTAGAACAAGGCGTTATTGGATTATTCCTATTTATAAACTTTTTAGTACAAATAGCATCTAAAGTTAAATATGCTAATCCTGTAATTATCATTCCGATTATTATGTTTTTAGCATCTCAATTGCCAGATGTTTTTGTTGAAGACTATACTTTCACAACTATTGAGTTTTATTTTTTGGCAGTAGCTATCAATTCTCCAAAAAATGTTGTCATGCAATGATAAACTGAGATTATTTACTATGTTCAAAATACCTGCAATAAATAAAGGTCATTTTCACTTAATATTTCCGAATATATTTGATTTTAAGGGAGGTATTCAAGTTTACTCAGCGTTTTTGCTCAAAGCATTACAAGATGTATATCCTGAAGCTGATTATGATGTATTTCTCAAGTATGATAAGCAGAATTTAAAAAAACAGCAAAACTTGCAATTTTTAAGTTCAACAAAATTTCATTACTTTGGAAATTTACCAAAATTATTGCAAACAATTTTATTTGCTACCACAATAATTATCTTGGCTATTTTCCAGCGCCCTACTGTAGTCATATCAACTCATGTTAACTACGCTACTGCTTGTTATATTCTAAAACTTCTGACTGGGATTCCTTACTGGGTAGTTGCTCATGGCTTAGAAGTTTGGGAAATAGAAAGCAATTTTGTAAAACTAGCATTACAAAAAGCAGATAAAATTATTAGTGTTAGTAACTATACTCGCCAGCGTTTACTTGAAGACAAAAATATCGATCCAGAGAAAATATTTGTTTTACCTAATACATTTGATGCCAATCAATTTAAAATAAATCCTAAACCCAATTACTTACTCAAGCGATATAACTTAACAGATGAACAGCCTGTAATTTTAACAGTAACGCGCATGGGACGTATGGCAAAATACAAGGGTTATGACCAAATCCTTCATGCTTTAGTTAAAGTACGGTTGTGTGTCCCTGATGTTCATTTTATTCTCGCAGGTAAGGGAGATGATATACCTAGAATAAAAGCTTTAGTTACTAAGTTAAATCTACAAGATTGTGTGACTATTGCGGGATTTGTACCAGATGAAGAATTGTGCGCTCATTACAATCTCTGCGATGTTTTTGCTTTGCCTAGTAAGGGAGAGGGATTTGGAATTGTTTATCTAGAAGCTTTAGCTTGTGGTAAACCTGTATTAGCAGGTAATCAAGATGGTTCTATAGATCCCTTGGCTGAAGGTAAGTTGGGATGTTTGGTCGATCCTGATAACGTTGAAGAAATAGCCGATAATCTAATAAAAATCCTACAAGGCGATTGCTCTAATCCAGTAATTTACCAACCAAAATACTTGCAACAAAAAACTATTGATGCTTTTGATTTTAATCAGTTTCGTGCAAGTTTAGCGGATCTAGTTGCTGGGCATTAGTTTAATTTAAAAGAAAATGGAAGATTCAGTATTTGTTATATTTCTTTGCTTTGGGTTTATTTGGGTTTTGATGGGAGTTGTAGGTTGGATTGCGTTTCTAAAATCTGAAGGTGAGGAAATTAAGTTTGGTAAGTGGGGATTGATTGTTGCTATTCCAATCTTAATACCAATAATTTTTACTTTGCTTATTGGCATATTCTATCATCAATAAGCAAGTGAGTATTTTACTTATGAATTGCACCCCTAACTAAAATTACTGTACTTTCTACACCAGATGCGATCGCTTCTGGAATATTACCTTGAATCGCCTGCTGCAATAATCCCTCGCGGGAAGCTCCTAAAACTACAACATCGTAACCTTCGGTTTTCACTAGGTTAATCACGCCTTCAGCCACTGAATCAGCTTGTACTGGGAGCGCAACTATAGTACTGGATAATTTTCGCCGCCGCATCAAATGACGAATAGCTTGTTCTGAAATTGACATATCGGGCTTGAGTTCAGATGGCTTAAACACCTGTGTCAAACGAATTTGCGGATCGTTTCCCAATGTAATTAAAGCAGGTAACAACTTAATCGCTAGCGGGGAATTGGGGCCACCAGCCATTGGAACTAGCCAGCGATTGAACTGGGGGCTGGGGGCGATGGGGATTGGGGACTGGGGGGTTTTGCCTAATTTTACTAATACGACTTCGCAGGTGGCTTGGCGAATTATGTTGTCTACAACGCTGCCAAAAATCCGACCCGGAGTAGATGTGTTACCTTTCCATCCCATTAAAATTAAGTCAATGTGTTTTTCGTTGATTGTCTCTAAAATTGCCTGGGCGACATCGTGGGTAACTCGAATCTGCGTGTGTAAGGGAATTTTCCACTTTTTGGCTAAAACTTCCGCCTGTCTTAGCAAGCGGCGACTTTTTGCCGTTCTTACCTGTGTTTCTGATGGGGAACTGTGACGGGGTATGAGCATCACTTGTACGCAATCTATTTCATAATGGCGATCGCGGGCAATAGCTGCTGCCATAAGTAATAAAATACCTGCGGTTTCGGGATTAGCAATTGGGACTAGTAATCTACCGCTACCGGTGCTAGGCGATCGCGTTTGGTAAACTATGTATGAAGGTTGTGGTTGCAGTTTAGGTGTTCCATTTTCACAATTGAGATGATCTGCTTCCGCCCGAATAATATCTGCACGGGTAATAATCCCAATTAATTTTCGGCCATCTACCACTGGTAAGCGACTGATTTGATAGCGATCGAGTAAATACAATACATTGCCCAGAGTGTGAATTGGTGTCACTGTCATCGGGACAGGTGTCATAATTTCTTTTAAGAAAATATCATTGGCTAAATTGCGATCGCGTATTTTCAACAAATCTGATTGCGTCACAATCCCCACTAACTTGCTATCTTCTACCACAGGGAAACCGCGATGATGGGAACGAGCAAAAGCTTGCATTGCTTCTTCCAAGCTCATCTCTGCATCTAGAGTTTCTACCCGTTCTTGCATTACATCTTTTGCAGTTAATTTAGTTAATGTCCCTTCCATAGCAACTTGTTTAGCGAGAGTAATACCTTTTAACTCCAAAAGTTTTTCATAAAGTGAACCAGGCACTACCTTATCTGCAACCAGGTAAGCTGCTACAGAAACAATCATCAGAGGTAGCACTAGATTGAAATCTGTAGTCATTTCAAACACAATCACAATCGCAGTGATTGGCACTTTGGAAACGGCACTAAAAAATCCCCCCATCCCCGCTAGGGCGTAAGTAGTCGGAGAACCAACTCCCGTGATATATAACTCAGTTACACCGATGATGTGTCCTAAACAAGAACCTAAAATTAGGCTGGGAGCGAATAATCCTCCCGGCGCTCCCGAACCAAATGCGATGAGTGTGAGGATGAACTGGGCGGCAAAAGCGATCGCTGCAACTGTAGGCTGAGAACCTCCAGTAATTAAAGATTCCCGTAATCCCGTATTATCACGGAATGAAGGAGGGAGCATAGCCACGACAACACCAGAAATAAATCCAGCTAAAGCTACCCGTAGCGGTAAACTAATGTGTAATTTTCGATAAAATTTAATACTAAATATTATGCCGTGATTAAACAATGCACCCAGCAACCCTGCCAAGATACCTAACAGTACGAAAAAGGGAATTTCTGGGATAGAGAATTGGCTGGAAGATTGGGTTAATTGCAGGTTAAGGTCAAAAGAGCCACCACCTAAGAGTCGGGATATTACCCCACCGATAAAGGAGGCGATAATGGCAGTTCCCAGAGTCAATCCTGATAAATCTTGGAGTAATTCTTCAACGATAAACAACACACCTGCGATCGGCGCATTGAAAGCAGCAGCTAAACCCGCACCTGCACCAGCTGCAATCATTTGCCGTCGATGATCTGGAGAAGTAGGAACCCAACGACTCATCCCTGCTGCCAAACCTGCCCCCACTTGGACAGTAGGCCCTTGCCGTCCTAGAGTCATACCGGAACCGATGGCGATGATGGCACTGAGTAACTTCACACCTGCTACCCGCCAGGATAACGTCATCGGAACATTTGCAAGAGTTGCTTTGACTTGCGGAATACCGCTACCAGCAGCCTCTGGTGCTAATCTATCCACCATCCATCCAGCCAGAAATCCCAGGACAAGACCAATTACAGGTAGTGTCAGCCATGCCGGGAAAAGATGAGTAGTATGGACTCGCCATGTTCCTAGCCATCCCGATCCTACTTTCAGGAACACAGCTGATAGAGCAGCAACCAAACCGATAACACAAGCTTCGGCGATCGCTAAACCTCTTCTAGGCTGCCACCAGGTACGAAAACGCTGATTCAGAATAGGAAGAGACATGATTTTTGGGAATTAGGGCAGGGGGCAGGGGGCAGGGGGAATAGCGTATAAGGCTTTGAACTCCATTAATGAACCTCTGAACTTCATTTTTCTACCTCAATGCCCAATGCCCAATGCCCAATTCAATTACTTCTCCCCGTAGTAGATAGTCCTTCTACTATTAAAGATGGAGTATAACAAGAACCATTCCAATCACCATCATTACCCAGTGCAACTAATTGCTTTAGGGCTGTGTAAACATTACCTGCAACCATAGTATCTTTAACACGCCCAATTACTTGACCATTTTGGACGCGGTAGCCCAAATCGACATTGATCGAAAAATCTCCAGAAATACTGCCGCCATCACCCAGCATTTGATCCACAATTAAGCCATCATCGAGTTGTTGAATTAAATCTGGTAGCGATGCCGAACCTGGCTGAATTAGAAAATTAAATAAACCAGGGGTGGGATAGCTACCTAAACCAGGGCGAAAACCATTTCCAGTAGTGTCAGTGCCTAGTTGACGACCGGTAGTGCGATCGCCATAAAAATTCTGTAAAGTCCCGTTTTGGATAAATACTAAAGATTGAGTCGGAGTCCCTTCATCATCAAACGGACAACTGTAAGGGCCAGCTTCTGGATCTTGGTAGAGAGTAAGACTGGGTGCAACTACTGGCTTACCTAAACGTTCTGTCCAAGGTGAAGCTACTTCTAAGACTTGCTTGCCATTCAAAGCGGCTTGCACAGTACCCCAAAGCATATCGGCGGCTTTAGAAGTGAACAAAATCGGCACACGACCAGTAGGGGGTGAGACATTTTCTCTGGCCCAAATTAACCGTTGTAAAATTTGGTTAGCTAATCTCTCAGGGTGGAGTTCCCCCCGCTTAGTTTGACCATCAGCAACACTTAAAAAATCATCGCCACGTACCCATTCTGCTGATATATAGCAGTTGAGGGTAGTATCAGTATAATGACAATCTAAACCTTTAGTATTGACTATTCTGGTAGTTTCAATATCACATTCCCAGTCACCATTGCACACAACATCAGGATAGCTATCACGGATGAGGGCGATCGCTTCTTTGCCCCAGTCTACCAAAATCTCTATCGGTACACTTTCCCCTAAATCTGGGTAAGAGGGCTGAAAGTTAGAGCCTAATTCTACAGTTTCCGGTTCATTCAGTTGACTTAATGCCAGAGCTTTTTCCACCATCACTTCGGCTAAGACAAAACCGTAAGCTACCGTAAGTCCCGGACGACCATTTCGCCAAAGCCTTAGTGCTGTACCTTCAGATTGATTGGTTTCTAGCTGTTTGAGCCGGTTTGCCTCAAAAAACACTGGACGAGAAAGCGATCGCGACTGATACACCTCAGCTGCTTCTGCTCCAGATTTTATAGCTAGTTCCAGCAACTGTTCGGCTAGTGTATCTTGTGACAAAATTTCAGAACCCATGACCCTTAGTGAATGGTGGATTTTGAACCGCATATCAGCGCACATTCCAGAAAGTGCGATCGCTAAAAGTCGGTGATCGGGCTTTCTGCTGATGGACGCAGACAACTATCCAAAAATCATCAGCGTTTCTTTACAGTTACGATTTGAAACCGCAAATCAACACTGATGGACGCAGTTAATTATCCCAAATCATTGTCATGTCTCAACGGATCTCGTCATTTGTCATTGGTCATTTGTCATTGGTCATTTGTCATTTGTCATACCCATTCCCCATTCCCAATTCCCAATTTTCAAAGATTAACCTCTTGTAACAGCCAAAAACCAGCAAAAGATTGTGCTTTGGGGTCAGACTGGATACCAATAAAATGCACTCCGTTAGCTTTTTGCTTGGCTTCTTCAAAACCTTTAGCCTCTGCTAAGAGTTGAGGTTTTTTGATATTTGCCACAATCCAGCTTTCAGTTACACCGGTTTCTAAAAGCAATCTTGCCTCTTCACTGGAGTCAAATCTCAAAAAAGCCAACTCCAAACCAGACATCCAACCTGCTAAGGGCAACGCTCTTGACGAGAAAATCAAAATACCAGGAATACGAGCTTCAGGTGAAACTCTCGCCAACTCTAAAGGGAAAGCTTCACCAAAGCCAATTTCCCACTCTGGCATTTCAGCCAAATCCGCAGCATCTAAGGTAACAAATACCCACTGCTGTCCTTCCAAAGCATCAGGTAAACGTTGCGGCAAAGGTTTCTCCAAGCGCACTGAGGGATTAGTCCCCCCTTGATATCCTGCCTCTTGAGGATACACTTCCTCCATACGCTGTTCTAACCATTGATTAAGAACCAAAGTGCGGCGGCTAGGCTGGGCGGGAATACCTATATCTTGACAGGCTTTAGTAATCATGTTGTTCATTTGGCGGCGGAAAAAGCGGATTTTAATAGGTGCTTTTCCAGCTTGGTCAATAGCCTCTTGCAATGCTGTCCGCAACCAGCCCGAGTTTACCTGGGTACTGGGACAATATTGAGCATAACGAAACAAAGAATCTGGTTTTGTGCCTATATCCGAGGCGCTTTCACAGACTAAGACTTCCCAAATTTTTTTCTGATTATCGTCCAAAATCGGACGGGAGTAAAAATCAATTTCCCAAATACTGCCCATGTTTTGCGGTAAAAATCTGGCTGTTATGTTTTCCTGATATGTTGATCATACGAGTGTTGGGGCAGGATTGGGCATTGGGAATGGGGAATGGGGAATTGGGCATGGGGCATAGCATTTTCCCTAATCAGTTAAGATAATCTTCATCAATCTTCTTTCCTTTTACCCTTCTCCTTGGAATTATGACGCAGGAAGAGTTATTGCAACTGATAGATCGTGCCGTGGCTGAGGGTTGGCGAGAGTTAGACTTGTCAGGACAGGAGTTGACTGAGTTACCTGTAGAAATTGGTAAGTTGCAGCAGCTTGAGTCTTTGATTTTGGGAAAGAAGGTTGAAGGTTATGAATATGTAGGAAACCGCTTTCTCCAAAAGGTTTCAGGCAACAATTTAAAAACGCTTCCACTCGAACTATTGGATTTGCCTAATTTGCGTAAGTTGGATATTAGTGACAATCCTTTAGAGAGCATTCCCGATGTGGTAACGCAAATACTACATTTGGAGGAACTTATCTTAATTCGAGTAGAGCTAACTAAAATACCTAATGCGATCGCTAAATTAACCAATCTGACGCAGCTTCACCTCAGCGACAACAAAATAACCCAGATTCCAGAGGCGATCGCTAAATTAACCAATCTGACGCAGCTTTACCTCAGTGACAACCAAATAACCGAGATACCAGAGGCGATCGCTAAATTAACCAATCTGACGCAGCTTGACCTCAGCGACAACAAAATAACCCAGATTCCAGAGGCGATCGCTAAATTAACCAATCTGACGCAGCTTTACCTCAGTGACAACCAAATAACCGAGATACCAGAGGCGATCGCTAAATTAACCAATCTGACGCAGCTTGACCTCAGTAAAAACCAAATAACCGAGATACCAGAGGCGATTGCTAAATTAACCAATCTGACCCAGCTTTACCTCTATAGCAACCAAATAACCGAGATACCAGAGGCGATTGCTAAATTAACCAATCTGACGCAGCTTGACCTCAAATACAACAAAATAACCCAGATTCCAGAGGCGATCGCTAATTTAACTAATCTGACGCAGCTTGACCTCAAATACAACAAAATAACCCAGATTCCAGAGGCGATTGCTAAATTAACTAATCTGACGCAGCTTGACCTCAGTTACAACCAAATAACCGAGATTCCAGAGGCGATCGCTAAATTAACCAATCTGACGCAGCTTGACCTCAGTAAAAACCAAATAACCGAGATACCAGAGGCGATCGCTAAATTAACCAATCTGACCCAGCTTTACCTCTATAGCAACCAAATAACCGAGATACCAGAGGCGATCGCTAAATTAACCAATCTGACGCAGTTTGACCTCAGTTACAACCAAATAACCGAGATTCCAGAGGCGATTGCTAAATTAACCAATCTGACGCAGCTTTACCTCAAATACAACAAAATAACCCAGATTCCAGAGGCGATCGCTAATTTAACTAATCTGACCCAGCTTGACCTCCGTGGCAACAAAATAACCCAGATTCCAGAGGCGATCGCTAAATTAACCAATCTGACGCAGCTTTACCTCAGTTACAACAAAATAACCCAGATTCCAGAGGCGATCGAAAGTTTGCCGAAATTGAAAAAACTAGATTTACGGGGAAATCCGCTTCCTATTTCACCAGAGATTTTAGGATCTTTTGATCGTGTTGGTTCAGTTAAAAAGATTTTCAATTATTTGCAATTACTCCGTAGCGGT
Organism: Nostoc sp. DedVER02; assembly: GCF_034530675.2. Classification (NCBI taxonomy): domain Bacteria; kingdom Bacillati; phylum Cyanobacteriota; class Cyanophyceae; order Nostocales; family Nostocaceae; genus Nostoc; species Nostoc sp. DedVER02. Next base: position 23,140 of record NZ_JAVRCP020000038.1, on the reverse strand, counting down.
GAAGTGCGTCCACTCAACGAAGCCAAACTATTGCTCATCGGACAAGGCAGCGTCGGTAAAACATCCCTCATCGAGCGACTAATCCGCGATAAATATGATAAAAATCAATCTCAAACTGACGGACTCAATGTAGAAACTTGGAACGTGCAGGTCAATAGTAAAGACATCCGCCTGAATGTTTGGGACTTTGGCGGACAGGAAATTTATCATGCCACCCATCAATTTTTTCTGACTAAGCGCAGCCTCTATCTCCTAGTCTGTAATTGTCGCACTAGCGAAGAAGAAAACCGCATCGAATATTGGCTGAAACTAATTGAAAGCTTCGGCGGACAGTCCCCCGTGATTATCGTTGGCAACAAAAAAGACGAACAACCCCTCGACATCAACCGCAAGGCATTACGCGAAAAATATCCTAACATCCAAGACATTATCGAAACCTCCTGTCAAGACAATATCGGCATTGATGAACTTCGCACTGCTATTTTGCAGCAAATCGCCAACCTCAAAGAAGTCTACGACCTTCTCCCCCTGACATGGTTTGAGGTTAAACAACAACTCGAATCTATGTCCCAAGACTTCATCAGCTACAACCGCTACATCGGCATCTGCCACGAAAAAAAGATTCCTGAAGAACAAAACCAAGATCAACTCATTGATCTCCTCCATCGACTCGGCTTAGTTCTCAATTTCCGCGATCATCCCATCCTCAAAAATACCAACGTCCTCAAACCCAACTGGGTGACAGAAGGCATTTATGCGCTCCTGAGCGATGAAAACCTCAAAACTAAAACCAAAGGCATTTTCACCCCCGCCGATCTCACCCGCATCCTCAATCCAGAGCGCTACCCCATCGAGCGTCATGGTTATCTGATCGAACTAATGAAGGAATTCGAGCTTGGCTTTGCACTAGAATGTTACCCACCACAATTTCTGATTGCGGGACTTCTGCCTAAAGACCAACCAAACAAAACAAAACTCCAAGGCAAAACCCTCGAATTTCAATACCATTACAAAGTTCTCCCCGAAAGCATCATTTCTCGCTTCATCGTCAAAACACATGAAAAAATTCATAACCAAATCTATTGGCGCAGTGGCGTAATGCTGCAATATCAAGAAAACAACGAAATCTACAACATCGCTCGCATCAAAGCCGATCCTGAAGACAAAAAAATCTTCATCACCATTAGCGGCCGCCAAGAAACCCGCCGCTTATTTCTCGGCATCCTCCGCGATGTCTTCCAAAAAATCCACAAAAGTCTCCCCAATCTCGAAATCACCGAATGGGTTCCCGTCCCCAACTATCCCAAACATCCACCCCTCGATTACCAAGAACTCCTCGGACTCGAAGCGATGGGTGAAAGCACAATCACCATCGGCAAACTAAAATTAAAACTCGATTTGCGTCAACTACTTGATGGGTATGAAGATATAAAAACTCGACAAAGACAACAAATAGACAAAGAAATTATTGAACCATTCTCCATTAAGGAACCAATTATGTCAGAAAGCATCAGAAACCAAATATTTGTTAGCTACAGTCATGAAGATGCAGAATGGTTAATAGAACTGCAAAAACAACTAAAACCCTATATTCGTGCAGAAAGTTTTATCGTTTGGGATGACACCAAAATCAAACCTGGCGCAAAATGGAAAGCCGAGATTGAAAAAGCATTAGCCACAGCTAAGGTTGCTATCCTGCTAGTCAGCCCTAACTTTATAGCCTCTGATTTCATCGACGAACATGAGCTACCCCCCTTACTCAACGCAGCCGAACAAGAGGGACTAACCATTTTCTGGATTCCAATTAGTGCAAGCTCATACAGAAAAACTGACATCCAAGAATACCAAGCTGCTTACTCTCCAAATAAACCCCTCGACACTCTAAGTAAGGCAGAACGTAATCAAGCTTGGGTGAGAATTTGCGAAGAAGTCGAAAAGGCAATGAAATAAAACCTATTTCAACATTGACCAAATTTAACTTAAATATTATAGAAATAGGAAGCAAATTAGGCATAGAACTAAAGCTTCCCCCTGTTAAATAGACTTTTTTAACTCTAGGGGCGATCGCATAGGTTGAAATGATACCCGCCTTTCAATAGGGTTCGGTTAGGGCAGGAGACGCGATAAATCGCCGTCTCTACAAAGGGCTTATTATTGTAAAGACGGCGATTTATCGCGTCTTTGTGATCTATGATTTTCATCAAAAAATCTTATCCGAACCGTATTGACCCGCCTTTGACTTAATGAAAATTGAACTAGCGATCGCTATTCATCAATCAATATTTAAACCTAACCTACAGCAAACTCAGTATCAGAGCGCACTCTAGCAGGTTGAAAACCCAAAACTATATCTTGATATGGTACACCTAATTTTAATAACTCAGATGCAATTCCATCTGCCGTACCATCATATTGAATCCAAATCTTACCATTTTTAATATCTAAATGTAGCAAACATCCATAATCCCTAATATCATTCTGCGTCCAACCCACATATACTAATTGATAGTGATCGCGCTCTGTATCAAAAATAGGTTGAGCCTCAACATCTTTTGACGATTTCATTGAGCGATCGGCTTTTGCTTGGATTAGTTGTTGAATATATTGCCTGTAAAGAGCTACTTTATCCATTGCTCAATCGTCTCCTTTTCTAAGTCATAAACTAAAAGTTTAATTTGACTGCGTTGTACCACACTATTAATAAAGGCTAAGTTAAAAAAGGTTTGATAAACAAAACGAGGTACTGCTAAATATAAAATTCGCTCTGGATCTTTATCTTCTAAAGCATAGCGATAATCTAAAAACTGTCCATGCGCCAAGTGAAAATCAGAAATCCTTGAGGGACTAATAAAACTTTTCACCTCAACCGCAATTTTATCATTTCCCCTTTCGGCACCAATAATCTGTTCCGCCCCAATGTCTATATACATTTCAACTCCGCCTATACGCAATTCGTATGGATCGTGAGTTATTTGCCATCCGTCTTTTTCAAGAGCGCGTTTAACTTGCTCATGATACAAATCTTTTGCCATATTATTAGGTTGTGTTGAGGAACTCGAGCGATCGCTAATAAATCACGGCACTAGAACATTTTAGCTAAAATTTAACAGACTCAAAACCTTCAGCGCGCTCACCATCCACAAAAAGCCTATGCTGTATAGCATTCGCTATTGTCCCAATTACAAGATTGCGATGTCTACGACGGGCTACGCCTACGCAGCATAATGAATATAAAAAATCACAGAGTTGAAGAATACCCATATCAACGTGTGATTTTAATCAGTGTCAATTTGATTTCACTTTTCATAAAAGCAATGCAAGTACTTCAAAACGATATTTGAGTACTTCAAAACGATATTTAAGTACTTCAACACCATATTTGAGTACTTCAAAACGATATTTGAGTACTTCAAAACGATATTTAAGTACTTCAACACGATATTTAAGTACTTCAACACGATATTTGAGTACTTCAACACGATATTTGGGTACTTCAACACGATATTTGGGTACTTCAACACGATATTTGGGTACTTCAACACCAATACGGTTTAGTTACAGCACATTTCAAGTAAATGAAGTACATATATAAAACCCAAAACCTTGTAGAGACGTAGCACTGCTAAGTCTCTAAGTATATTTGATATTCTTCTTATAAAATTTTTTATACAAATAATTTTAAAGATTTCAAGTGAAATTAGGGAATAAATATCAGATTTTACCGTAAACTTCACTTTAGTTTTGGTGGTTTTTACTCAGGGGGAGAACAATGGCAAATAGCTAAAGTGGAATCACAAGTCTGTACTAATTTTCACATAAGTTTTTGCAAGAGAGGGATTCATGGCGCGACTGAAACGCAGTTCTCTGGTATTAGATAAAGCAACGCTACGGGTATCAGGGATGAGATCGATTAGCGAAACGCTTGAGTTTAGCGATAGCTTAAATTTAGCGGAGTATGAAAAGCGGATTCAAACCTTGCAAACGAAGCTATCGAGCTACAACACAATGCTTTCCACACTTGATGAAGCGGTAGGGCAGATTGAATTGCTAGAGCAGGATTTGAGAAGCTACTCGGAAAAAATGTTAATGAGTGTGGCGACGCACTACGGTAAGAACAGTTTACAGTATATGCAGGCAGGGGGTAAACCACGCAAGAGTAGTAAGCGATCCGTGGGGAAGACTGCACCAAAAACGACGATCGCAGCAGTGATGACACCAAATACAGAGAAAGCAACGACAAATGGTGATGGCACGAAGGTGTTGGTAAAGTAGGGAAATTAGTCGATCGGTGCGATCGTCCCGCTAGAAAAGAGCCGAGCGATCGCCACAAACAATAGACTTCTTGCATAAGTCGGGAAAAGGGAAAGGGGGAAAGGGAAAAAGGGAAACAAAAAACCTTTAACCCTTCCCCTTTAACCTTTTCCCAAAACCCGATTCCGGATTAAAAATGCACAAAACGAGAAGTATTGGGTTTAATCGTGTCTTACGTCTTTTGTAAACCTAAATCTAAAGTTCTTGACGTGTTGGACGGATGATCATTTCGTTCACATCAACATCATCGGGTTGCTCAATGGCGTATGCAATTGCCCGGGCGATCGCATCTGCATCAATGGCGATCGCATAGAGTTGATCAATTCCTGCTGCTGTGTCTTTATCGGTAATCGTGGTAGTCAGTTCAGTGGCAACGGCTCCTGGTGAGATATTAGTCGAACGGATTTCGCCGTTTGACTCTAGTCGTAACCCTTCAGAGATTGCTCGCACTGCGTACTTGGTAGCACAGTAGACTGCTGATCCCGGAAACACCTTATGCCCAGCCACAGACGATAGGTTAATAACGTGACCAGACTTTTGCTGACGCATAATTGGCAACACGGCAGCAATGCCATACAGAACGCCCTTGATGTTAACATCAATCATCCGCTCCCACTCCTCCACCTTTACTTGCTCAAGGCGAGAGAGAGGCATCAAGCCGGCATTATTAATTAGCACGTCGATCCGGCTGTATGTACTCAAAGTTTCCTTCGCCAAGGCTTCCACTTCTGAGCGATTTGTTACATCTGTTACTCGATAGGTTGCAGTCCCTCCTGATTTAGCGATCTCTGCAACCAAATCTTTGAGCCGATCATCGCGGCGGGCGGCCAGCATCAGTTTGGCTCCACTAGCAGCAAGTCGCTTCGCAGTCGCCTCACCTAAACCACTGCTGGCTCCGGTGATGATTATCACTTTGTTTTGAATAAGAGACATATTGATTAATCTGGGTTATGAAATATTGGGTACTATTTTATGCAACCATATCAACTAGCTTGTAGCTAGATCAACGTTTTTGTCCCGGCAGCGTCACTAATCCAAACTGCTATCATCACACCGTTTGAGTTCTGTCCCGCTAAAAATCGCTAAAGTATCTCCTTATTAACCACGATTGATCCAAACACCTCTGAGTCCGGCTGCTTTAGCTGCGTAGTAGTCTTCTACAATGCTATCGCCAATATGCCATGCTGCCTCTGGGGAACATTTATGTTTATCTAAGGCAATAGCAAAAATTTGCGGATCGGGTTTAGCTGCACGTACTTGGGTAGCAATGGTGACGGAGGTAAAAAACTCTCTCAATCCCAAACTTTGCAATACTGAATAAATCCGCGAATCAAAATTAGACAGCACACCTAAAGTAACTCCCAACCGCCGCCAGTTAATTAAAGCTGGTAAAACATCAGGATAGACAAACCACGGTTCGCCAGTACCAAAGTGGATGTAAAGTTCGCTAAAAAAAGCCGAAAAGTCAGAAAATTCTTTAAGAACACCTGCACTTTCAAAAGTGTTCAGCGCAATTATCCGCCACCAATCAAACTCGCGCTGAGGAATATCTTGCAGTTCTGCATCTGGAAATATTGGTGGCGGTGCTGCTTTAAAGCTTTTGATGAAGGCTGTATTCAATGTTTCGGCTGGAACCGTAACACCAAATTCTTCAGCTATCTGACTATAAACTTTACCCACACTGTCTTTAACACCGAAGAGTGTGCCCACAGCATCTAAAAAAATAACTTTCGGTTGTTCCATCAAAGTTTGAAGATTTTGAATGTGGAATTCTAGATTTTGGCTTGTTAAAAGCTTCTGTGGGTAGAGTCTAGCATCTCCTAAGTAAGTTGGCGGAAATAAACCAAATCGTCATTTGTCATTTGTCATTGGTCATTTGTCATTTGTCATTTGTCATTCCCAATTCCCAAACTTACCTAGAAAGTGTTTCTATGATTGGACGCACTAGCCAATTAAAACCAACTTTGAGTTGATGGTCTAAAGTTGGCAACCTATATAAATAAGCCATCCGACGGGCGATGGATGCTAATGGCCCGTCTAGTTTAATTCCTAAACCAGTAAGGGTGGCGTTGTCTTTACCCAGTGCCATCATTTCTCCTAACTGTTGGTAGCGGAAGGGAAGGAGGGGGCGATTAGTGATACTTGCCCAGATATTCCAAGCAGTATAATCAGCTTGTTGAAAAGCCGCTTGTGCTGTGGCGGGGACTTGCTGCCCTTCAATATCATGACAGTCTGCTAAATCTCCCAAAGCAAAAATTTCTGGATGATCGATCGCTTGCAAATTAGATGTAGTGCTAATTTGACCGCGCTGATTTTGCTTGAGGGGAAGAGATTTCACGACAGGCGGAACTTTATTTCCCACAGTCCAAATTACCAAATCTACGGGTATGGTATCTAACTGGTTTTTGTACTCTAGAGAAATGCTATTTTGCTCTATTAATTCGACTTTGGTTTCTAAATCTAGAAACACACCACGCGCTTCTAAAGCTTTTTTTGCTGCTTCTCGGTTAAACTCTGGGGAGGTTCGCAAAATTTGATCGGCAATTTCAACGATCCGAAAGCGTCCTCTTTCACCGAGTCTGTCGGCTAACTTACAGGCTAACTCGACACCACTGTAGCCAGCACCAATAATTGCTATCCGAATTTTATCAGCATCGGATTCTTCTAAAAATCGCAGGCGTTCTTCTAAACGATAGGCATCAGAGATGGTGCGGAATGGGTAGCCGTAGGCTGTCGCACCTGGGACTAAATCTAGTGGTGTCTCACCTCCTAGTGCCAGTACTAAGCGATCGTAAGGGATTTCTGGCCCTTCTTGTATATTTACCCGTTGCTGGTCGATGTCAATTCCAGAGACGACACCTTGATAAAAACGTACCCCAGTACCTTGTAAAAGTTCTTCAAAAGGTGGGGCAATTTCCCAGGTTTGCAGTTCGCCAGTGAGTAATTCGTACAGTAAAGGGGAGAATAGGAAGCGATCGCTTTGATCTACTAAAACAATTTCGGGTTTTTGTGTAGACTCCCAAGGTAACTGGCTTAAGCGCAAGGCTGTATAAAGACCACCAAAGCCTCCGCCAAGGATACAAATTCTAGAAGTTTGTTGAGTCATCGATTTTATCTATAAAAGGATTAATACTAGCAGTTCGCCAAGTTCACTTGGCGGGGTAAAGGGTAAGGGGGAAAGGTTTTAAATCCCTTACCCCTTACCCCTTCCCCCAGCCCTCACCCAGCATTTTTGGGTTGGCAGACTACTAGCTAGGCAACTAACTTTAGTCTAGTCAGTTAAAGCAGACTTTTCAAAATCCCATCAAGTTTTTCAGAGATTAATCATTAGTCTTTTGTCATTTGTCACAGTTATCTAACGGTCGATTCGCTATAGTTAACGGTTAACAGGCAATGGCTAAAAGGAGTTGAAGAGATGGAAATTAAGCCAACTGACCCATCGCTAGCACTCATGGATATTCCCCCTGGCTATCTCAACATTATGGGTTACGTCGATCGCTCAGAAGTTAATGGCCCTGGTTGTCGTGCAGTTGTCTGGGTACAAGGTTGTCTTCGTGAGTGTCCTGGCTGCTTTAATACTAACTCCTGGTCATTTGAGGCTAACCAATTGATTGCTGTTGATACTCTTGCCGAAAATATTCTCAGCAATCCCCACAACACTGGTGTAACATTTTCTGGCGGAGAACCTTTTTGGCAAGCAACTGCATTGGCATCTTTAGCGCGTAAGGTAAAAGCTGCTGGGTTAAATGTAATGTCTTTTTCTGGGTTCACTCTCAAGCAACTACAGTCTCAATCTGCGCCGCCAGGTTCCCAAGAATTGTTAGAACAACTTGATATCCTAATTGACGGGCCTTTTGTCGAATCTCTGGCAATTAATTCTCCTAACTCTCCAGTTTCTTCTAGCAATCAACGGGTTCGTGTGTTAAATCCGGCTTTCCTAGACCAGATTACTTGGGCTAGCGATCAGATAGAAGTCCACATCCTTAAGAATGGTGGACGCATCGTTACTGGTTATCAAGGTGGGTTGGAACTAACTTAGGGAATTGGGCATTGGGAATTGGGCATGAAAAGTTAAAATTTAAAGATTCAGCCTCAGAAGGTGGAAGTTGACCTTCTGAGGCTCAAATTTTTACTCTGCTGTTTCCTCATCAAAAAGAAATTATATGTAAATGCAGCTTGATTTGGGACAGATTACAGTTAATGAAAATACTAGACCGGAATTTGGCTAAACCATTTAAGACAATTTTTACTGAACACCGCGTACTTTGGGCTGTTTTACTCCTGAGTGCAGCACTGGTGGTAACGCTAGCGCTATCGCTTTCTCAAGGAGCAGTACCCTTAAGTATGTCAGAATTTTGGCAAGCCATACTCCACAAAGGCGATCCGATTAAACAGACAATTCTTTGGGATTTACGTCTCCCGCGCATTACGGCTGCTCTCATTGTCGGCGCTGCTTTGGGGATGTCAGGAGCATTACTGCAAGGGATGTTACGCAATAGTCTTGCCGATCCTTTTATTTTGGGCATTTCTGCGGGTGCTGGATTAGTTGTGATTGTGATGATTGTGTGGCAAATATTCCCGATCGCAATTCCTTTAGCCGCGTGGATAGGAGCAATTCTGACTTCTGCGATCGTTATTTTACTCGGTCGCGCTGGGTCGGGAATTTCGGTGGAGCGGTTGATTTTAGGCGGGGTGGCGGTGAGTTCTTTATTTGGTGCTGTACAAAGTACATTGCTGCTTTTAGCTGAAGACGGCCAAATTCAAATTGCGCTTAGTTGGCTGGTTGGTAGCCTTAATGGACGGGGTTGGCAAGAAATTTCGACGGCTGGCCCGTATATCATCGTTGCATTAATCGGGGGATGCTTGCTGGCGCGATCGGTAAATGTGCTGGCTTTGGGCGATGATTTGGCTGTAGGTTTGGGGGTTTCGTTGACGCGATCGCGTCTGTTAATTGGTGGTGTTGCCACTCTCTTAGCCGCAGGTGCAGTCAGCATTAGTGGCTTAATTGGATTTGTCGGTCTTGTTGTTCCTCACGGTGTCCGCCTCATAGTTGGTACAGATCATCGCTTTGTTTTACCACTTTCCGCCCTTGCAGGTGCATGGTTACTGACTTTTGCAGATTTACTCTCTAGATTAGGAGCAGTAGAATTACCCGTAGGTTCTGTCACCGCGTTGCTGGGTTCACCGCTATTTATTTGGTTACTTTATCGTCGTTCTGCTGGGTTTAATAAATTTTGATTAGCCAAAGGTTATATAACGAAAATTTACTATGTCCAGATCCCCGATTTCTTTAAGAAGTCGGGGATCTAACTTTTCATAAATGATTCAATTATTTACTTGCATTTATGCCAATTACCCCCGCAACTATTAAGGTGATTGACACAAGCTTGGTAAATGTAGCCGATTCACGAAACCAAATAATACCAATGAGTGCAATTAAAACAGTTCCCAATCCAGCCCAGACGGAATAAGCCACACTTACTTCAATTTTCTTGAGAGCAAGGGTTAAACAACTAAAACAAAGTCCGTAGAAAACAAATATTAAAACTGAAGGCACTAATTTAGTAAATCCTTCTGATAACTTCATACAAGTTGTGCCTGAAACCTCAAAAAGGATTGCGGCTATAAGGTAAATCCAACTGCTTGACATATCTTTTGTGAGGTTTTTCTTAGTCGTCTTTTATTATCTCTATGAAAGCCAGAAAATACAACTAGCTTACTTAATATTTTTGATTAAGAAAATACTCTATGTAGATAATTTTTCTCCCAAGGTTCATTAACAATTATGAGTTTTTCTCAATGATGTTATTTCTATAAAATATAAAGTTTGTTTGTATATGATAACACTCTTGTAGATGACAAGTCTTTTTTTGTCGAATTTACCGAACCTTGCTAGTCAAGATTACCATACATTAATAGTAGCAATGTTTTTGGTTCGGTAATCATCATCAATCAGGTGAAAAAAACCGAATTTACATCACTTTTATTTTTAAATACTATAAAAAGCAAGAAAACAAATTCTCAATTGCCTGAACAGCAAAGATACTGATTATTCGAGGTAAAAATATATGACATTAGTACGTTTGAACCCCTGGCAAGAATTGAACACAATACAACGCCAAATCAATCGTTTATTTGATGAAGATATGCCATCTGCATTTTTAGAGAGAGGCTTATCTAGAGTTCCTGCTGCTGAGTTAAAAGAAACTGAAGATGCTATTCATCTAAAACTAGAACTTCCGGGAATTGAAGCTAAAGACTTGGATTTACAAGTTACAGAAAATGCTGTATACCTCAGTGGTGAGCGTAAGTCTGAAGCTAAATCTGAAGGCAAAGGTGTAATTAAGAGCGAATTCCACTACGGTAAATTCCAACGTGTAATTCCTTTACCTGCTCGAATTCAAAATACGAATGTCAAGGCAGATTATAAAGATGGCATCTTGAACCTGACGCTACCTAAAGCAGAAGAAGAAAAAAACAAAGTCGTCAAAGTTAATCTAGCATCATCTGGCTAATTTCTGCGTAAGAATTCAGGAGTCAGAATTCAGAATTCAGAATAGTTAAAGAATCAGGAGAACATTTGATGACTAAATATACCAATCATTCTAGATTTCTGATAAATTCTGGCTCCTGACTCCTGGGTGCTGAATCCTTACATTTCTGCTTCATATCTGCTAGCTATCCATTAAGCTAAATAAAAAGCGCTCCCTTTTTAGAGAGCGCTTTTTAATGTAAATGACTCAAGCTATATAGACTTATTAGGAAAGGGCAAAATTTTAAATCTAGAGTGTGTTACCACCGTAAGTACGGCATCTCATCAGATTTTAGGTGCGCTAGGACAAATGTCCTAACGCACCTGACAATATTTGCTCTTGATTAAATCTATATTTCTTAGTTAACCGTTAATTAAGGTTATCTTCTTGATTGGTTAGGATTACACAATCAGAAGTGGGCTTGGCAACGCAGGTGAGAACCCATCCTGCGTCTATTTGATCGTCGTCTAAGAAATTCTGATCTGATTGGTCAACTGTACCTGAAACCAGTTTACCAGCGCAGGTTGAGCAAGAACCAGCATTACAGGAGTAAGGCAAGTCCATCTCATTTTCTTCGTTAGCAATCTCTAGAATGTAATCATCTTCAGAAACTTCAATTGTTTTTTCTTCATCTGGAGTCTTTAATGTGACTTTATAAGTTGCCATGTAACAATCCCTAGTTAAATGTGAACTACATTGTTGATCCTACGGGTTTATGTGCTGCTAGTCTAGAGTTAAATGTGGTTGATTACTCTATATCCTGAAGTGCTTAGTGGAAATTGGAAGTGGGAGTAAAAAATTCTGCGATCGCTTCAGCAAATCCCTCAAATGAACTATAATCACTAGACACAATGGAGACATTCACACCCAACTTTCGCGCATTGGCAGTTGTATAAGGGCCAAAACATGCAATAATACAACGCTCATAATCGCTTTGCGAGTTGACCATTGTCAAAAAACTTTCTACTTCTGCTGTGCTACTAAAGGCAATGACATCGATTAATCCTTGACGCATCAAGTTTAATTCAATACTGTAGATACTTGTGTCTGAACCCTGTGTGATATATGTGGGTACACGAGTTACTTCTATGCCCAATTTCTGCAAATCCGTAATCAAATTGGGTACGACATCAGGCTCAGGTAAACCAATAACTTCGGGGGCAGGGAGCAGCACTTTTTTTTCTTTAATCTGCGGAAGTTTCGCCAATTCCGCCACAATTCCAGCTGGGCTAGAGTCTGTTGGAATTAAATCGACTTTGTTACAAAAGGACAATAAACTTTCTGCATCTTTTCCTAAAGCACATAACTGGCATTTTTGTACTACAGATACAGGAATCTCTAAATTATTCATTCGATGAAAGAATGCAGTGATGCCATTTCTACTTGTGAAGACAATCCAATCAAATTCTTCTATCTGGTTTAGAGCAATATCTAACTTAGAGTAGTTTGATAAATAGCAAGTTTCGATGGTAGGCATGAAAACAGGTAAACCACCTTTTTTGATGAGTTGTTCAGATAACCTATAAGCATAATTTCTGGGTGCTGTTACTAAAATTCTCTTGCCATATAAAGGTAATTCTTTAGATGGAGTGAGTAAGTTGATTTCTCTTGAGTGAGTGTGCATTTGTTTATCTTCCATTTCTTTGCTATTTCAAGGATGTGAAGTCAATACTGTTTGGTTAAGGTAAGAGACGCGATAAATCGCCGTCTCTACAAGAATCAGTCCTTTGTAGAGACGGCGATTTATCGCGTCTTTATTGCTATGTAGACCTAGCCATTTTTCTAGGATGAATTCTCCCCATTTTTCCGATGCCATCTGTGTTGATCAAACGGCACGATATGAATATCTAAGAACCTTGGCAGAAAAATTTTATGTCTTCATTACTGGCTTTATCTAATAGTTTAGCTGACACCGTAGAACAAGCTGGGAGTGCTGTGGTTGCAGTTAATGCGGGTACTCGTGTTTCTTCAAGTGGCATTCACTGGCGTAATGGTATTATTGTTACCTCTGATGAATCGATCCAGCGTTACGACGATATTACTGTTACCCTATCAAATGGTAGCACTGCACCAGTAACACTCATCGGTCATGACTCTAGCACTGATATCGCTGTTTTTAAACTAGAAAATGTAGAAGTACCTGTGGCAAAAGTTGGCGATGCCAAAACGCTTAAAGTCGGTCATTTGGTACTAGGGTTGGCAAGAGGTAGCGAAGGTGATTTAAGGGCGGCGATGGGTGCAGTCAGTGTGATAAGTGGTGCTTGGCGGAGTATGAGTGGCGGGAATATTGACCAATTCATCCGCCCAGACATCACCCTTTACTCTGGTTTTGCAGGCGGGCCACTTGTAGATGCTGCTGGTTTTGTAGTAGGCATGAATACATCGGGGCGGCGTGGTACTGCTTTAACTATCCCCACTGCTACAGTCGATCGCGTAGTCGATCAATTAGTAGCAAAAGGACGCATTTCAAAAGGATACTTGGGTGTGGGAATGCAACCAGTACGTTTACCAAAGAATCTAAAAACTGCTCTGAATTTAACTTCTGCAACTGGGGTAATTGTTGTCAATGTTGAGCCAACTGGGCCTGCTGACAATGCAGGTGTGCTACTTGGCGATGTTTTAGTAACGTTCGATGGCGTAACTGTAGGTGATACAGGTGATGTGCTGGCGCTGCTTAATAATAGCGATCGCATTGGTAAAGCTGTCAACGTGCAAGTTGTGCGGGGTGGAGTGTTAATTGAGTTAGCGATCGCAGTTGGCGAACGACCTACTAAGGAAGAATAATGTCAATTTGGGATGGGTTAGAGAGACGCGATAAATCGCCGTCTCTACAAGTAGTTTATCCATTAATTATTTATTGACAGCCTACTAGCTTTGTCAAGATTTATCTAAATGTTTTGATTCATTCCACCTTATTACTCGGACGTTGAGCCTCTGAACTCAGAACTTCGACCTTTTTACTCGAATGTTGAGCTTTTGAACTCGGAACCCCGACCTTTTTACTCGAACGTTGAGCTTCTGAACTCGGAATTTCCACCTTTTTACTCGAACGTTGAGCTTCTGAACCCGGAAGTCCGACCTTTTTACTCGAACGTTGAGCTATTGAACTCGGAAGTTGCACCTTTTTGCTCGAATGTTGAGCTTCTGAACTCGGAACTTCCACCTTTTTACTCAAACATTGAGCTTCTGAACTCGAAACTCCGACCTTTTTGCTCGAATTGTCATTAGTCATTAGTCATTTGTGTTTGTAACGACAAAGGACAAAGGACAAATGACATCAGTAGATTCTATTTTGACATGGGGAAAAATTGTATAACATGGCAAACACAACATTAACTAACATCGCTGCTGAATTAACAGAGGTAGCTGCTAAACTACGCGATCGCACTGTCAAAATAAAAAGTGGCTCTCTGGGAGTCGGTTCCGGTGTAATTTGGCAACCTGACGGACTAATTATCACTAATGCCCATGTCGCAACTAGCAACCGCGCAACTGTGGAATTGGCAGACGGAAGGGTGTTTGATGCGGTGCGTACACAATTCGATCCGCAGCAGGATTTAGCAGCCCTGAAAATTGTCGCCACTGATTTAACTGCTGCAACTATCGGCAATTCGGAAGCGCTAAGAGTGGGTGAATTAGTTTTAGCGGTGGGTAATCCCTTTGCTGAGAGTGGTGCTGTCACAACTGGAATTATTTATGGAAATAATTCGCAGGCTGTCATGGCTGATTTGCAATTGTATCCTGGAAATTCTGGGGGGCCGCTTGCCGACTGTCAAGGTCGAGTCGTCGGAATTAACACTATGATTGTTAATGGTTTAGCTGTGGCAGTTCCCAGTAACACCGTTGAGCGTTTTTTACAGAGAAATAATCGTCCGCAATTGGGAGTCACGCTACAACCCGTGCTTTTAAGTAGGCGTAGCTTGGGTTTATTAGTATTGTCAATTTTACCTGACAGTGCGGCGGAAACTGCTGGTGTGCAAATTGGCGATATTTTAATTGGAGTATCGGGGCGATTATTCACTAGTGTGAATGATTTAAGCAAATATCTCAATAACACTAAAGGATCTGTGCCGCTACAACTCCTACGCGGTAGGCAGCAATTCGTGATTTACGTTGAGGTGCAGTCTGAGGAAACTGCTGTGGAGGCGACATGATTCGGGTAATGGTAGTTGCCACTTCTCCTGTAGTGCGGGCAGGGTTATCAGCTGTGGTGACAACCAATCCTCGGCTGACGGTTGTGGGAAGTGCATCCGATTTGGATGTATTGGTAAGGGAAATTGAGCAATTACAACCAGATGTAGTCCTGGTAGATTTGAGTAGCAATCTTCAACAATCGGTGTGGGAAAAGTTGCTGATTATTCAAGAAAAGCAATACCCATTAGGAATAATTGTCATTGTTGAGGAACTCGACAGCATCGATTTAGAGACGGCGTTACGTTCTGGGATTCGGGGAATATTGCCCAGTAATAGCACAGAGTCAGAAATTGTCGCTGCTGTAGAAGCGATCGCTTTTGGTTTACTAGTACTGCACCCGGATGCTGTAGAATTACTGTCTATCCGAGAAAAAGTAGTAACGAATCCCGTACAAACCTTGACACCACGAGAGATAGAGGTTTTAGGAATGCTGGGATCGGGGTTGGGGAATAAAGCGATCGCTAAAAACCTGCACATTTCTGAGCATACCGTCAAATTTCATCTCTCATCCATTTTTCAAAAGCTCAGTGTCTCCAGCCGCACCGAGGCTGTTGCTGTGGGTGTCAGGCTGGGTTTGATTATGCTTTAAGGATGGCAGGGAGCAGGGGGCAATAGACCTTTTGTATAAATTAAATAATGATGACATACAGCCTTCAATGAGGTCATGGTGTATGTATCACATTTGATTCATTACTTATATGAACATTTTAATGCTCTCTTCCACCTTTCCTTACCCACCAACACGCGGAGGAACCCAAGTCAGGACATTTAATTTACTTAAATACTTGAGTCAACGCCATAGTGTTACCCTTGTGACTCAACGCGAAGGCGATGTGATAGACGCAGAAGTAGCAGGCTTACGCGATTGTGTAGATCATCTCGCTATTTTTGAACGCCCGCCAGATTCGGGAAACACCGGAGTATTGAAGAAAATACAGCGATTTGGTAGATTTTTGCAACGGGGGACACCACCAAGCGTACTTAATCGTTATTCAGTTGAGATGCAAACATGGATTGATAACTGGGTGGAAGCGGGGAAATGCGATGTAATCACCTGCGAACATAGTGTCAATGAGATTTATGTGCGATCGCATTTTCAGAAACAGCTAAAAACTATAGTTAATGTTCACAGTTCTGTTTACGCTACTTGTCGAAACCAATTAGCCACAGGCATTTCGGAAAATTCTCTTAGAGACAAAATTAATCTGCCACTTTTGCGTCGTTATGAGCAAAACTACTGTGCTAAATTTTCGGCAATTGTAGCGACAACAGAAGAAGATCAAATTCAACTACAAGAATTTAACCCCAATAGTGAAATTACTGTTATTCCTAATGGCGTAGATTTAGTTTCTTTCCCCAACCGTACCACCGATCCAGGTGGACACCGTTTAATTTTTATCGGTGCAATGGATAATTTGGCAAACATTGATGCTGTCTGCTTTTTCAGCAACGAAGTTTTGCCAGAAATCCAAAAACTTTATCCTGATACAACTTTCGATATTGTTGGTTCTCATCCGGTTCCAGAAGTTTTAGCACTTGATAACAAACCAGGAGTTAATGTAATTGGGCGTGTGCCTTCGATGGTTGAATATTTACATAAATCTACCATCTGCGTTGTCCCTATGCGGACTGGGTTTGGGATTAAAAATAAGACTTTAGAAGCAATGGCAGCTGGTGTACCGATAGTAGCTAGCGATCGCGGTTTAGAAGGATTATCCGTAGATGTTGCTAGTCATCCATTACGGGCATTACGAGCAAATAAACCGACAGAGTACATCACCGCTATTAGTCAACTATTTGATCGCCCAAATCTGCGTTCAGAATTGTCTCACAACGGCAGGCAACTAGTAGAAACGCAATTTACTTGGGATATCGCTGGTAAAAGCTATGAACAAGTTTGTCTTAGTAATTCGTAATTCGTAATTCGTAATGACGCTCGTTCCTCGCTAACGCTACGCTAACGTAATTCGTAATTCGTCATCGTCTCCAATAAAAGACCGCAGTGGCTCCCCTTAAAAAGGGGGCTTTGATTCTTGTTTACCTATTTTAAGGATAGTTATAGAAGATCAATAAGTACCTTTAATAAAACTCGCAACGCTAGCTTATAGCTCAATTAATAATTGTTATTTTTTGTCGGTATGGGACAAATGTGTGTAGAGAGGTTGCAATGCAACATCTCTACATTGGTAGTGCAAATTATGTTATCTAAATCAGATTGGTTGTTAATTAGCTTGTAAAAAAAACACATCAATTATGATCAAACCTAGTCGAAGCACCTAATACAAGTAGTTTCTTATGCTTACGTTTATTCTTATTTTTGAGAGTAGTCAAATAATTATCAACGTAGCGGAAAGCGGCTGCACCGTCGTAATCTGCAATGGCTATAGCTTGTAAGAAAATCTTTGAAGGAATTTCAAACGCTAAAAATTTTTCTGTTAAAATCAACAAATCTTTATCTGTTGCAGGAAAAGTAATTTCTTCTGTCTCTTCTGTCTCTTCTGGATCGGAGAAGATATCTTCAATTAATGCTCTGTACACTTTGTACCTCCCCAAATGCATAAGATGCAAAGCCTGTGATGAAGTTGAGTTGCTGATCGCGAGTTTGTAAGTTAATAGGGAGTTCAGTGCCAGGACATCCTATTTCCCGTAAAATCTCTAAACAATAAGCACTGAGTTGAGTGTATGGAGCTTGCTCCAATTCTTGAGCTACCTCTAGAGCCATCTCCAGATTGACTTGGATAACCGTCGTTACAGGGTTGGTCATAAATACGCCCTAATAAACTGGATGCTCTAAGTTTTGATCACAAGTACAAATAGCGTAACGGTGTTTTTGCGGAATTTATGAAGAGAGAAAGATAAAGTATCAGCGCATTTGCGGTAATGTATCCGAAATTCTGCAAAGAAGGCTGAAAATTTGGCAATTTCGACCCAGGTGCGATCGCTGTACTAGAGGATGTTAGCGTACCCTTGGGGTAAAGCAAGTGTTAGAGACAAGCGATCGCCTGCCAAAACCAAGTACAAATACTTAAAAAATCACAAGCTATACGCAATGAATTGCCGATCCTATGAAGAATTTACCATTGTACCTGTAAGATGAACAGGCAGTGAGCCTGTTAAAAAAACATTAAAAAACTCATATTTTTACTCATCACTACTAATGCTTTTTTGCTGTTGATAACGCTGTTTGAACTGGTTTTGTTGGATTTTATGATCCACAATTGGATCGGGATAGCCAACAGCATGGCGTTCTAAAGATGGAATTTTACCAGTAACTAAATATTCTGTATCTACAGACCGCAATTCTGATACCCATTGCCGAATATATTCCCCATCTGGATCGAATTTTTGTGTTTGACTAGCTGGATTAAAAATCCGTACAGGTTTAGGGTCCATTCCACTAGAAGCACTCCATTGCCAACCGCCATTATTAGCAGATAAATCACCATCAATAAGGTGCTGCATAAAGTATTTTTCTCCCAATTGGGGATTAATTAGCAAGTCTTTAGTGAGGAAACTTGCAACAATCATTCGACAACGGTTGTGCATCCAGCCGCTTTCATTCATCTGGCGCATGGCTGCATCTACAATGGGGTAGCCAGTTCTTCCTTCACACCAAGCTTGGAAATGTTCTTCGTTTGTTTCCCAGGGGAAGTTCTTAAAGGTATCGCGGAAAGCACCATCAGCTAATTCGGGGAAGTTATACATTGCATGTTGATAAAACTCCCGCCAAGCTAATTCTTGTTGCCACGTGCGAATATTAACTGCTGTTTCTTCACTACGACTATTTTCTAGTGCTTCTATAGTGGCTTGCCAAACAGTACGAATACCAATTACGCCAAATTTCAAAGCTGCACTCAATTGTGATGTACCATTAATTGCTGGATAATTTCTCTGTTCTTGGTATTCAGTAATAGCTTTATAAGTAAATTCTTCTAATCGTTCTTGCGCCGCCGCCTCTCCCGGTGCAATAATCAATTCTCCATCCCAAATAAACCCTAAATCTTTTGCTGAAGGTAATGCTATCGCTCCTATAAGTTTTGCATTTTCTTGTTCTGTTTCTGTTAACCCTTCAACATTTTGCAGTGTTTCTACTGGCTTCGCTTTGGGTTTGATAATCCAATTTTTCCAGAAGGGGGTGTAAACTGTATAGGGACTATTACTACCCGTGCGGATCTCATCTGGGGAGTTGAGGATTTGATCCCAGTTTTGATTAAGAAACTCAATACCTTTTTCTTTGAGTGTATCTATAACGGTGCGATCGCGTTCTTGCGAATAAGGTTCTACATCCCAATTCCAAAAAACAGCTTTGGCATTTATTGCCTCTGCCAAAGCTGGTATCGCTTGTACAGGATTGGCGTGGAGTATTAATAACTGGCTACCAGCTTCAGCATATCGCTCTTGGAGTTTCTGCAAACATCCAATCATATAAGTTATTTTCACAGGAGCAACATCATCCCGTTCCAAAATATTCGGATCGAGGCAAAATACACCTACCACCTTCGGACTCTGCCGTTTTGCCGCAGCCAGTCCCGTATTATCAGAAATGCGTAAATCGCGCCGATGCCAAAACAAAATTAAGTCAGACATTCTATACTGCATATAGTTCACCCGTACTAGCTTAAATGCTAGTGGTACTAATGAAC
Organism: Nostoc sp. DedVER02; assembly: GCF_034530675.2. NCBI lineage: Bacteria > Bacillati > Cyanobacteriota > Cyanophyceae > Nostocales > Nostocaceae > Nostoc > Nostoc sp. DedVER02. The sequence continues at coordinate 3,459 of NZ_JAVRCP020000038.1, read as the reverse complement.
ATCATTCTGACGATAAATTTATTCTGTTAATGGGAATTGGGAATTGGAAAGGAAGGAGAGCGAGTTAAAACTTAGAAGTTGAGCTTCTGAGGACGAACATTGAGCTTCTGAGGCTCAACTTTCAAGTTTTAACTTTCCATTCCCAATTCCCAATTCTCCGGTTTGTCAGTCGGAATAGTGGCTTTTTGCTTCAAGGATAGAGTATACTCTTCTTAACAGTTAATTAGTCTTTTTGTCATGGCTAACCTACTACTTGACGACGGTACGATTGAGAGCGATTTAGGCGAAATAGCTCGTGAACTTGCGCCTCTTGGCATTCAACTCAGACACTACGATCCGGGAACATCGCTACTCTTCCCTAATTTGTCAGACCAGGACGTTTTAACTGAGGCTGAGAAACGTTACTATGTAGAACTCCATAACAGCGTCTTTGAATTTATTCAGCACGAAAATGGCGCTATTTGGTGTGATTTGCTGAATGTGCATCCAGGTTCTTTCAATCTTCACCACCTGATCGCAACCTACGGACGTTATCATACTCATCCTGCGGCTGAACCCCTCTACGTGTTAGCAGGAGAAATGATTTATGGCTTCGTGCGACCTGATGGCACTCAGGTACAGCTTTTAGTTCAGGCACAAGACTATCTTTACATTCCCGCCGATGTTGAGCATTGGTGCAGTCCAACTGCGTCGTTGAATTTTAAAGGAATACGCTATTTTGCGATCGCAGAAGGTTGGGTTCCAAATTATACAGGTACTCAAGTTAGTGATTCGCTCAATAAGCCCCGTTAAAGCTTAATTTTATATTGGCGTAGCCTACCGTAGGTATTGAATATGATATTTCTTCGTTAATGCTTTAACCGTAAACTCAATGTCCATCGATAATGTTTGCCGCTATCTTTCAGAACAGTATCCCGAAAACTTTGCCACCTGGTTGTTAGGCAAAACCCCAGCAGACGTTAAAGACCTCAAAACTGAGTTGAGCGTTGAGCCAGTTAGAGCAGACTGCATTATTCTGCTAAATCCCCAAGAAGAGATTCTCCACCTAGAGTTCCAAGTTACACCTGTCTCAGTCCCGCCAATGCCGATTCGGATGCTAGACTACTACGCAAGGCTGCGGCGGCAATACAGTTTTTATCCTATCGAACAGGTGGTCATCTACCTCAAAGAAACCAGTTCAAATACAGTTTTTATCGAACAATTTACCGATACGAATACAGTTCATCGCTTCCGAGCGATTCGGATTTGGGAACAAGACCCCACTTCTTTGTTAGCGTCTGTTGGTCTTTTACCTTTGGCGGTTTTAGCGCGAACAGATTCCCCTGAATCTTTACTCTCTCAAGTTGCTGCTCAGGTAGATATGATTGAAGAACCCAGCCAGCAGCGAAATATCTCAGCCTGTACTCAGTTGCTTGCCGGGTTAAAATATGACAACAATCTCATTACCAGTCTTTTGCGAGAGGAGCTTATGCAAGAATCTGTGGTCTATCAAAGAATTATTAGACAAGGAATTGAGCAAGGGAGACGAGAAGAAGCGTTGTCAGTAGTCATGCGACAACTTTATCGACGAATTGGTATAGTTACTCCAGAATTGCGATCGCAAATTGAAGCATTATCCCTAACTCAATTAGAGGATTTAAGCGAGGCGTTATTAGATTTCTCAACAGCAGTCGATTTGACAAACTGGTTAAATAATGTCATAGCAAGCTAACAACTTCACTCAACTTCTTCACAGAGAATTAACAGCGTTTCCATCTCTTTTGCTAGAGAAATCAACTCTGTCCAAGAGGAGCCACTAACTAAATTTTGGGCGTGAGCTAATCGGTTTCGCAACTGTTCAGCAGACTTAAGGAAGCGTTCGCCAAACCGTTTGGATTTTAATCCCAGTTGCTGGAGAAGTTCTGGCTGATTTAAAATCAACTCGCGTTTATCACAGAATTGCAAATAATCTAATAAATCTGTAGCTTCGTTTCTTTCTTGACTCTCTCGCCATAGGCGTTGAGCAACTTCTAAGCGTTCAGGTTTGAGGACTTTTTTCCAAGAATCTTGGGGATAGTGAATTCGCACCAGCCGCAGCAAATTCATTTCTAGCAGCGTTACCAAGCCAAACAGCAGCATTCGTGCGGGTGCTTTCTGCAAGTCGCCACAGGTAACAATACCACTTACTTGATTGCAATCCAAGACAAACAATCGCGGAGTTTGTTGCAAAATGGGTAGCAACTTCATCAATGGGGTGGATATGGCTATTAGTTCTTTGGGATGGAAGACTCGTTGATAGTCGCCACATTTGCCTTCTTTATCTTGAATCAAACTAGAGCGTTCTACATAACCACTGATAATATCTCCCGTCTCAACACCGATAACATCAAAATTTTGTGCTTGCATCCAATCTAGAACTTCTGTCACCTCTGCATCGGCTGGCATAGCTTTGAGGGGTTCTGCCACGTATTCAATAGTGATATTGTTCTCAAATAAACTCCGCAGGTCTTGAGAACGCGATTTTAGATGTTTCATCCCCTGGCTGTGAACTCTCGTTAAATCATCCTACGGCACTCATGCGATCGCTAGTCGAATTTTCTGCCACATTAACCTTGCGTAGGCGTAGCCCGCCGTAGGCATCGCTATCTCGACAAATACCATAGACTAATATCATACTTCTTACTTGCTATAAAGACAGTGATGGTTAGACATTTTCAAGCAACAAAATATTTTGCTACTAAAAAAATAAATATTTATGTAGTTATTTGTGTCAGATTAGTTGATTAATTTTACTAAAAATGCAGAAAAATATCGTAAAAACATGTTATTACTAAAACGGCATATCAAATTGATACTTGATAGAATTTTACCAAGATAACCAAAATTGATAAATAATATTATTATGCCAAGAAAAGAACAAGGATGGGTTACATTTCAGACTTCAGAGGACGAGCGGAAGATTCTAGAAGAGTTCTGCGAACAGTCTCAACGCACTAAGACTGAGATTTTGCGAGAACTCGTGCGTAGTCTCAATCAGCACTCACCAGCAACAGTATCAGCAACACCTCAGCAGGAAAAACAGGAAGATATCTACTACACTCAAAAGCCTGACATAGAAAGTACTATTCCAAAGAAACCACTAAAAGTTAGCTCTCGTAATATTCTTAAAGGTGTTGTTAAACGAGTTGTATATGGAGCAGTTAATAGTGAGGTAACTTTGGAAATTATTCATAAAGTAGAATTAACCTCGATTATTACCAGAGCTTCCGCAGAAGAATTAGAGTTATCTGAAGGAAAAGAAGCTTATGCAGTCATTAAGTCTAACGATATTGTCATTGCTAGAGAATAGAAATACTTAATTTAGCTATAGGATTACTATTTGATTTTTGAACGAAATTAGGTATTGTAGTGGACTGACACAGCTAAAATGTTGCATTAGAACTAACAGATTCCTCCTCCTCAAAAACTGGATAAAGATGT
>NZ_JAVRCP020000037.1:0-63249 GCF_034530675.2 Nostoc sp. DedVER02 | reverse complement strand
TCATAACAAAATTACTAAATGCACCCATCTATAAGTTTGACGTAGTTTGGCGCATCTTCATACAGAATTGGTATAAGCCAATCAATTTTGCATAATTATGAATCTGAAAATCTTGTCGTTAGTGCAATTACAATGCCTACGATTAATTCTGCTGTTCACTTTGATATTCGGACTAATACTAAGTGTTGATTACAGTTCATCTTTAGCCGCACAAAAGGTTGGGCAACCTGGATATATAGACTCCGTAAATACTGATATCACCTCCAATCAGCTTCAGGTGGTACAACTTCCAGTTACCGGACTTGTTTCTACATTGTCGGATGAGGTCGAGGAATTACCATCAGACTTAATTCGCTGGTCAACTTACTGGCAACTTTGCTGGGAACCATATCCTGAAGCTAAAGAATACGAACTGCAAACGGTACTGATGGAAGGGAAATCTCCAAAGTTGAAGCGTCAAAGCGATCGCTGTTTTCGTATACAAGCCGCATCTAATGAAAACCAAAAATCACAAGGATTACTCAACCGTGAATTAATCTTGTTAATGCACAAAATTCAGCTTGGTTATCGAGTGCGAGCCGTCTTAGACAACAACCGCGTCAGTGAATGGTCTCCAGTAATGGCAGTCGGCGCAACTACTGCTGAATAGAGTAGTCACGAAATTTATCCTATTTACATCTTAAGTCAAAACCAAATTATCCCGATGAATCACTGTTTCTACACCGGCATAGCCTAAAATTATCGGAATCTCTCGTGAATGAGAGCCACGAATCTTTTGCAGATCGTTGCTGTTGTAATTTACAAGTCCTCTAGCAATTTCGTTACCGTTGCTGTCACACAATTGCACAGCATCTTGTGTGTCAAATTCTCCTTCTACTGCTTTAATTCCAGCAGCTAATAACGATTTTCCCCCTAGAGAAATTGCCGCGATCGCACCTTCATCTAAATACAATTTACCCGCAGGTAAAAGTCCGTAAGCTATCCAACGTTTACGCGCCGAAGTTGGTTCAGGTTGCGGTTCAAAATGCGTCCCAATAAGTTCACCTTGAATAATTTTTTCTATATTTCGAGGAAATCGCCCTTGAGTAATTACAGTCCGCACTCCCGCAGCGATCGCAATTCTCGCAGCCGAAATTTTCGTCAGCATCCCGCCAGTCCCCCACTGAGAACCTTGGGAACCTATTTGTAATTGAGCTAATTCTTTAATGCTACTAACTAAAGCGATCGGTCGCGCATCTGGCACTGAACGGGGATCGGCTGAGTACAGGCGATCGACATCGGTAAGCAAAAATAGCCAATCTGCTTCTACTAAGCTGGCAACTAATGCCGAAAGGGTATCATTATCACCAAATTTTAGTTCGTCTATTGCTACAGTATCATTTTCATTGACTATGGGGATCACTCCCAGCCCTAGTAATTCCTGAAAAGTATTGTAGGCATTGAGATAGCGGCTGCGCTGTACCAAGTCGCTGCGTGTCAATAATACTTGAGCGATCGCTTGTTGCAATGTAGTAAATAAATCATCATATATACGTATTAACCTACCTTGTCCAACTGCGGCTACAGCTTGTTTTAGTGCGATCGCTTTAGGACGTTCAGTTAAGCCCAACCGCGCACAACCCACGCCCACAGCACCAGAAGAAACCAAAATTACCCGGTGTCCCTGGCTTCTCAAATGGCAAAGTGTCTCCGCCAAAGTAGCGATAGTAGAAAGTGCTAATTGTCCCGTTTCTGGTTGAGTTAGGCTAGAAGTACCGATTTTGACAACAATTGTTTTAGTCATTGGTCATTGGTCATTGGTCATTGGTCATCGGTCATTAGTCATTGGTCATTAGTAACTGACAAATGACAACGGACAAATGACAAATGACTAAAGAAATTGTAAAGCGCCAATCCCTCTATAGTGAAGGTTGACGCTTTACGGAAGTATATTTACTTAGTATGAGTTAGGGTCTTTTTTGGCTGACCCCATGTTATTAATACTTATGATCCCCGATTTTTGGCTTCCAGTAAGATTCCTTAACCATTTCTTTAGATTTACTTTCCTGACGATTTCTTAACTTTTGTGAATCTTACTTTTCTTGGGGGTAATAGAGGCTCCTAAGATTTCAGATATCCAAACTTCAAAGTTGCGGACGGGATGAGAGCGCAGGGCTGCGTCTGCATGGACAATTGGTTCAACTAAAATGGTAAACATCCCCAAGCGATTACCTGCGATGACATCGGTAAATAAGCGATCGCCTACCATCCCCACTTGATGCATCGGCAGATCCATTGTCCTGACTGCGGCTCTAATTTTACGTCGGGAAGGCTTGGCTGCACCTAAATAGTAGGGTAGGTTGAGCGATCGCGCAATTCCACCAATTCGCGCTTCACTTAGATTGTTACTCACCAAACACAATGCAGTACAGGTGCGAATTTGCTCCACCCACTCTCGTAGTTCTGGGGAAGCCATCCCTACTGTAAAGGGTACTAAGGTTTCGTCTACATCCAATACCAGCCCTTTAAGCCCGTATTTTTGGATAATATCTGGTGTTAGATTCAACACTGAACCTTCTAAAATCAAGTCAGGCTGTAAAAGGTTGTTCCAGGCCATAGTCAGCAGTCAAATTTAAATAGCTCAAAAAATGAGCATAACCCAATATAGTTTAGTTAGTCGAACTCGATTCTGGAATATCTCCCTGAACATTTTGAGATAAAATACCTAAAGTTTATCTATCTATTGGATGTAATAATTATTCAAATCAATAAATGTATCGATTTCTGATAATTTAAAAAACTTACAAAAATCCCTTCTTCTACCGGATCATAAATTTCACTAATTTAAGTTACTTCCTGTATTTTAAACATTTATAATGTCAATATTGCCGTAAAATCTCAATATGTTATTAATTTTATGACGCTTGAGATTTTTTGTGTTGTAAACAGAGAAATAAAAACATTTAATATTAGAAAAATCTCTTATAATAGCTAAAAATATGTTAGTATTTAGGCAAAAGATTAAATTATATATAGCAAGGGACTGGGGACTGGGTGAGAAGTCTTTTTGCGTCTAAGTTTCATTATCTGTTGATCTCCTAACCACCTTAGCTATTGCTATATTTGCTAGTGATTATAAATTCATTCACCAATATTGTCAAAATTTCAAGTTTCTACTTTGATTAGGGATTTGCTTTACACAATTGTTGGAAAAATATTCTTTACCAGCAGATAGTCAAAATACAAGCGCACCTTCGGCAGTGCTGAATAGGTTTATTGGTAAGCTGAGATTGTATTGATCTCCGATAACAGGCATTGGTTGCTATCGCTACTCTCGGAGATCAGCAGATAGAATATAGCATAGGGCGACAATGCAAAAACTCCTTTTTAATGACAGAGATAGATTTAGAGCGCAGGCTCTATTTCTTGGTGAAGATATTAATTTAAAGACTTTGGAGAATTATATTTGCTTGGCGACTATGCCAGTAATGGTTACAGTCGGTGAACACGGCTGTGCAGTACTGCTGGATTATGGTGCAGTTGTCCTGTTTAATCTTCAGCCTGCACAAAAAGTAGACTTCTTGACCAAACTATCCTCTCAAGTTAGTGACTCTTTTGCCAAGCCGGAAACAGAAGAGGTGGAAATTCATCTCAACATTGCAGAGAGTGAGAGAGTTAAGGAAGGAAAAATTTTGTTGCATGAATTTAGTGTAGAACGCTTGCAAATAGTGGCTGATATCCTTGCTAAAAGTGTTGTGTTGTCTCATTATGAAACTAGTTTAGCAACTGTATTTGATCAAATAGAACCATTTGCAGCTAGTCTCCAGCGTGAAAACAGAGGAAGAAAGCAGAGTCGGGAATTACTGCGTCAACTTGGGACTACGCTGTTAGTTCAACATAAAATTGTTGGTCGGGTAGAGATTATTGATAAGCCAGAATTGCTCTGGGAATCTCCACAGTTAGAAAACTTATATCTCCGCTTGGAAGATGAATACGAAATCCGTGAGCGTCACAATGCTTTGGAGCGCAAACTAGAGCTAATTACCCAAACTGCCCAAACAGTGCTAGAGTTTATGCAACATAGCAGTAGCCAGCGAGTAGAGTGGTATGTGGTGATTCTGATTGTGGTGGAGATTCTGCTGTCACTATACGACATTATTTTCAAAGGCTAATGCTCAATTTGAAGATAGTAACAATTACTGCTTTTGAGCAGTAGCCTTGAGTCGGATAATCGCAGTCAACACTACAAAATCTATGCTTTTTTTGGAATCTTAAACAACAAAAACTATCCCAATTTTGTATCAATGTTTCATTGCTTCCACATTTAGGAACGTCGATTAAATAAAATGTAAAACTTCATCCTCTATCTAACTTCTCTCTTCTTTATAAGGAGAGGGATTGAGGGTGAGGTAAGCCAGGGACATAAATTGTATGTTGTTTAATACTTATTCCTTAACGGGATATGGTAAAAGGTTTAAGTAGTTTTTGATTAAAATGAAAATTCAAAATTCAAAATGTAATATTTTCATTTTGAATTTTAAATTTTATTCTACTTCATTAAAAAGATGTTCTTCTAACAGAGGTTGCACTTGACGAAACTCTTCTGGAGAAAGTAATTCCGGTTCACCTGTTTTTGCTATCCGTGCAAAAAACAACAGAGGATCGAGGGGTGTATAAATTGCATACTCCTGATCTTCATCATAGAAGCTAGCAAGTAACTGCAATTGCTCTGGATCTAAATCTGCTTCTTCGTCTTCAATTTCTAAGGTAAATAGTTCTGATTCTTCGACTGGCGGTAAATCACCTGCAACCGTCAAAGCATAAGCTGTATTTTTCAACACTAGATTCTGCTCAGATAATACAGCTTGAGCAGTGGCAAAAATTTGCTCAATGATATTGTCGTCTTCTACCAGAACTGCTTCTTCTTCCTCATCGTCACCTTCCCAAGAAAAAATCTCTACAGGTGAGTCTACAGGAAGAAGTAAAACGTATTCTTGTCCATCTACCTCAAGGGAATGCTCTACATAACATTCGAGCGATCGCCCTTTGTCATCGGTTAAAGTGATGGAACTGGTATGAGCGTTATCATTTTCTTCAGGAAATGGAGGGGAAAACATAGCCGAAAGGTAAAAATTTAATAAATATCAGCAAGTTTGGAAATCGCTTAACTATTTTAATGACATATTATGTCAATGAAATAGCTTGACACGTAGATACAACTGCTGGCTAATCGTTTTCAGAATATCATGTTAAAAGGTATCAATATTCAATAGCCGCAACTGAACTACGGGAACTAGCACGCTTAACATCCAGCCATTGCTGCAAGATTAGAGCGGCTGCTTTACGGTCAATCAAACCTTTATGGCGTGATGGGGAGCGGTTCTCAGCTATCAGCAGTTGCTCTGCTTGAAATGAAGTTAATCGCTCATCCACATATTCCACAGGCAGTTTCAACGCTTTAGTAAGTTTTGTAGTAAATTTTTGAACTTGACGCGCCTGAAATCCTATTGAGCCATCCATTGAATAAGGTAAGCCCATAACTAGGATTTGCACCTCGCGTTCATTAACTATTTGCCGGATTTGCTCCACATCCTGCTCAAAAGATGTGCGCTCAATTGTGGTTATCCCAGTAGCAATTAAACCCGTGCGATCGCACCCAGCCACACCAATTCGCTTGCGACCAAAATCTAGTCCCAACGCTGAAATAAACGGTTTTGGCTGCTCCTGGGATATCACTAATTCTCCTGCTCTGCATCTGCTGATTCAGTAATCGGTGATGCTTCTATACTAGGGTTTTTTACTGGAAAGTTAATCGGTTCTGACTTGATTGGCAGTGGTTTATCTGAGGATGGCAACTTTCCTGGTTGTATCCATGACATTCCACCTGGTATAGGTTTACGTGCTGGTTGTAAACCTTGCAGCATATCAGTCCACTGAATACCTTCTAGGGAGACAAATTTAGACTCCCGTAGCTTGTGCCACACAGAGCGAGACATTACTAATGTATGTTCTATCCGTTTTGCCCCAATTCGTTCCAAATACTCTTCTCGCTCTGCCTGATAGTCAGAGGAAGCTAATTGTAGCCCTTGCTGGGGAAAATCTTGAGCAATCCGAGCTAGTTGAGATAACAATTCTGGATACAGCCAAGTGTAAGCAGGATGAACCGTTAACGTTGCCACGTGGGGAACTTCGCCCTTTCGGTCAAGTTGTACTTGAAAATAGCCGATCGCAGCTTTGCGTTGTGGTTCAAATACGTAACCACTGACTACTTCTGTTTTCGTTAGCCATTGCTTCACAGCATCAGTTAAAGCGCCAAACAAACTGGTTTTAAAGTCGCGGGTATTTCTGTCAAAAACCTGACGTACCAGAGGTGGCATAGATGCTGTGTCTAGTTGATATAGCAACTGGGCATCAGCATTACTCACTGGCAAAAGGTTGGGTAAATCTGGCTCTGCTTGTGCCAATTCAGCCAGTAATTCTGGCCCTATTTCCCAGTATGTCATTTCTGCCAGACGTTGGAACCCATTTTGTCGATATAATGCCAGCGCTTCAATATCGTTGATGTTAACTTCTAGTAGCCAAGTGCGAGCTTCCAAAATCGATTCAAAGCAATGGCGCAAAAGTTGCGAACCAGTTCCTTGTTTATCGATACCACGCTCTAACAACACTTGATCGATGCGCCAAGTGCTGCGTGTCCGGTTAAAGGGTGATACTTGAATCATTCCTAGAAGCATCCGCCCTTGCTCTGCAACATAAGCACAGAGGCGATACTGAAGCGGGTTAGGGAACCAACTCAAAAACTTGAGTAATCCATACCAGCGACGCAGCCTTTGCATCTGACTGATGGCAAAACCTGCTCCCTGGGGAGTAAGGGCTGCGAATGACTCTTGAGTTATGCGCTCAATTCCGTCCAGATCCCGGTATTGGACTGGTCGAATAACAACGCTGAGGTTTCTGGGAAGTAATGAAGTCATTTTTATTCGAGCCGCTATTTAGCCTTAACTAACTGCTCTTCAAAGGAACTGCTGCAATAATATTAACTGCTTTTTGCCCTTTACTATTGCGCCAAAAGGGTGATTTTAGTCACTCAATACTTAAAAAAGCAGAAAAAGCAGACGTTGTGAGCATACCATTGGCATTAACCCAACAACATCTGCCTTTATCTTATTGGAATTTTGATTAAAATTTGTATATATTTACAGCCCTTGTCGAGAAACTAGCTTTTCAAAGTGAGCTTGAGTTTGATGGAGTAATTGCTGGCGACTATCTACCATTGTTTGTTTCAGGGATGGAACAAGATTGCGAGCTTGCAGAGTCATGTGAAGTTGCAGGTTGGCGACATATTCACTGAAATCTTGATTCACTTCATCTGCGCCCGCATCTGTTAATAAATTTGATTCCATTGCCACTGTGTTCTCCTGTGTTAATCCTATTCTGTCTCTCTTCATGACAAAAAATTATCATGTTGCTTGGACTAACTTCTTAATTTGCAATGAAGTTTAACGCTTCTTATGGATAGCGATCGCAGCAGGGTTTTGATTTGCCCATTAAAATCTAAAACCAACACCACCTTGTACAGAGATAGCTGTACCACCGCTATCACGGTAGGCATCAAAAGCGATGATGGCATTACCAAAAAGGACAGTATTGCTATTCGGAATCATATAATCAATACCCGGTTGTAAAGCAAAACTGATTTTGTCGCCCACAGGAGAAGATCCACCACCACCAGCCAATACTAACCCAGCACCCAGGTATGCATCAGCTTGCCAGTTAAGAGGAATATCGTAAGAAACCGTTGGCACAACTGCTGTATTACTACCTATTAAAACTTGGGCACGGAGTGAAAGGGGTGCTTCTAAAAGCTTGTAGCGCCCAGCTATTACTCCCCCAAATTGGATACCATCAGTAAAACCAACAGTGGGGCCTATACCTATATAACTGCCATACGCTACTTGAGCTTGTGCTGGTTTAGTAGTCGTCAGACTCAAAACCAAGCTAGCCCCCAAAACTGAAACAAAATATGGAATATACTTCATAATCGACTCCTCACACCAATTAGTCATTTGTCATTTGTCATTTGTCATTGGTCATTGGGCATTGGGCATTGGGCATTGGGCATTGGGCATTGGGCATTGGGCATTGGGCATTGGGCATTGGTTATTTGCCTTGTCTCCCTCATCCTCCCCTGCCTCCCCTGCTCCCTGCCCCCTGCTCCCCTGCTCCCTGCTCCCTGCTCCCCTCCATTCTACGGGCAACGAGGATGAATGCCCCCTTGAGTACAAATGTAGGCTAATTGCTTGGGATCTAAATTTTTAGCTTTAGAAAAATCAACCCCTTGGACTACAGCAGATACTGAGCCTAAATCTGGGGTTTTGACAAATTGATCTGCTGGATCTTCTTTGCTAGGAGCGAGAATTGCTCCCTTAAAATCTGCTCCTGCTACATTTGCTCCCCGTAAATCTGCAAGACTCAGGTCAGCATTTTGTAAGTTAACGTTTTCCATCTGGGCAGAACGCAAAACAGCACCAGCAAGACGAGTGGCGCTCAGATTAGCATTGCTGATATTGGCACGATCCAAATAAGCTCCTGATAAATCTGCCCCTTGCCAATCAGTATTAGTTAAGTTGGCAAAAGATAATTGTGTTCCGATAGCAGTGACGCGACCTAAACGGGCCGCGTACAGATTAGCTTCGTTCAATTTAGCATCGCCTAAATCAGCCCCAGTTAAGCTGGCTCTCTCCAAAACTGCGTTTCGCAGATCGGCTCCTACTAGTTGGGTGCTGTTGAGTTTTGCGTCATATAAACGTGCGTTGGATAAGTTGGCTCTGTTAAGAGTGGCACGGCTCAAATCGATCCGGTTCATCAAGACACGACTAAGATTAGCATCAGTCAGATTAGCTTGCTGCAACTGAGCTTGGCTTAAATCAGCCATTACATCGTCGTAGGTATCCCAACGTCCATCTTCACCCGCACTCCGAAAGCGGCTACCCTTAAAGCTAGCTTGGTTAAGATTTGCAGATTTAAACTTAACTCCTGATAAATCAAGGTTGTCTAGTACCAAGTTGAAGAATGAACTTCCTGAAGTACCGCTTTGACCTAATTGGGTACTACTAAGGTCAACGCCCTCCATTTTTCCGCTATACACAGAGAGAATTTTGTTGATCGTTCTCTGGTTTCTTTGTAACCGCCCTTGCCGTAAATCCCGTTCTTGGGTTGCAGCGCTGCCTACAGATTCCAGTTCGCTAACCAAAAACTGATTCTTATTTTTTAATTCGGGGATAGCTTGGGGGCCGACAGTTGTCAAAGCTTGTTGAATCGTATCCAGAAGGCTGGGGTTGGTTTCGCTAACCAATAAATCCGCCAGATATTTAATAGATTGTGGATCGTTAAGACCACCCATAGCCAAAATTGCACTTTGGCGTTGCTCATTAGTCGCCCCAGAGTTGGGAGTTAATTGTTTCACAAGTTCGAGGAACTGTTGGCTATTAATTTGCTTAGTTGCTCGTTGGGATTGTTGAATTTGGATATAAACTTGAGTACCGATTAAAGTTGCCAACACAGCAGTCATACTCGTAAGCCCTACCCCAAACAAAGTCAGGTTAGGATTTTGCTGTATCCGCCGCCACAGGTTGGGTGAATAGTTGGTTTCATCTGCCGCTAATTCTTCTCCCTCTTGCCTTTCTGCTTCATCATTCCCGTCAGCAGATTGAGTTTGTCTGTTATTAGCTAAGAGTGAGGAGGGTAAGGGGCGAGTTGCATCTATGGTATAAGTACCTGCAAGTTGATCGTGTAGGGCGCGACGACCGCGACGTGACGGTAAGCCGATGCCTTCACCCACAATCATTAATAAAGACAAAAACGTGAATAATCCCAAATTCGGGAAAGCAAAGCTGTAGCGCCACAGCAGATAGGCGATGGAAATGGGTACAGTCCAACGTCCAACTCCTTCTCTAATGACAACTGCCCCCAATCCGGGCGGCTTCCCTTGCTCGTTCACAACCCGCACTTTGAACCAACGTTTCGGAATTGTTCTACCAGTTTTAGCTAGTAAATACAATTCCCACCACGAAAGGGTTACAGGCGCTAATAGGGCGATTGTCCACAAAATATTAGTCGGCCATGCCACGTTACGGATGCCATAGCTCACAGGTAGAGCTAGGGGTCTAGCGATCGCTCTTTCTGTAACTACCAGCACGGGGTTAAGCGGTACTCGGTTCAAATCGCTTCTCGAATTGGCATATACACCAATGCCGAAGGGAATCAACCCAGTGGCAACTACTAGTGTGATTTCAGCCGCCCAAGCAGCAAAACGCCTACTTGCTAGCAACATCGAACTGGCTCTCTCCGGTTCTTTTGACTGACCAGATTGATTACTACTTCTCCTGACAATTGGTGATGTCATCGAATAATTCCCTTTGATATTATTTCTACGCCGCGATCGGCACAATTAAAATAGACTCAGCTAGCTAATCAGCAAAAAGAAAAGCATATTGAAATAGAATTTAGGAGTTATGAGTCAAGAACCTTTTGTATTATGGCTCGTAACTTTCATAACTCCAGGCAGATTGCCAAGTAATTGCATATCAACTATTGCTTACGTTGAAAGCTACTAGACACAAAAAATTTGTATCCAACATACACTAACGCTGCCAAAAGTGCCAGAGTTATTACAGATGCAACTAATTTAAACACTGCTTGCAGCATCGCCAAGCCTACTAGCACCGTCACACCCGAAACTACCAGCTTTTTCGTCCCAGATAAGCCGTTAAACCAAATCTGAAATCGCTCCAGTTGCAAGTTTAAGTTCGCAAAAACAGACTGAGGCATCTGTTTTTGTTCTTGTGGTTGAGAAATAACCCCAGGTGGTGAATTAATCTCTGCCTCTAGCTTATCGAGGCGACGCTGTAAGTCTTCTTCTGGTTGAGGATTCATAAATCTTTATCTACCTCAGCTAGGTAACTTAGTTTGGATAACAAACCAACTAGATTCTATTTTTGGTGGTTGTCCTAGTGATTTTAGCGAATGTCTGTGTATGCAATATATTTATCACAGGTAAAAATTATGTTTTTTTGTTGTTGTCTGCTAATAAATATTTTTTATGCAGTATTCTAACTTCAATAAAATGTGATAAATATTACTTTAAATACAGAAACGAGGCGAATATAAAGTATAGAAAAGCATTTAAAACTATGAAAAAAGCACGTATACAACTAGGAGAAATAGCGTTACTTACGTAAGTAAATCCCCATTAAAATGATGCTTATAATACTTGTTGAATATTTTGTTAGACTAGCGATCGCTAGCAATTATCATATATAGCACAAGCCTTGGTGATTAGGACATCAAGAGATGATGAAACTTAGACACAAAAAGGGTTTTTACCCAGTCCCCAGTCCCCAGCCCCTCGCTATGAGTTAATTTCCATGACAAATCTAGAGCCTTTACTTGACAACATCTCTACATCCCATCTTCACAAACAATTCTGAATTTAATGGTGTTAGGTTATACGGCAGCTTTTGGAACCAATATCGATTGATATCGTCAATTAAATTAGACCGTATAACAATATTGCTCTAAAAAATATGGAGCATTAATTAAAATGAAAACGCTTCGGCTACTTGCAATTGTTCCCACAGCTTTGGTGATGAGCTTGTTTTTTGCTAAGGCTAATTTGGCAGAGACACCAAAAGTCCAAATAAATCGGGTCTTCCAACCAGATCCATTGGTTTTGAACGGAAAGTCTGGGGGAACTGTCAAAAGTAATTGTGGCAATATTACCACTGAACCTAGCCAAGTTATCCAGGTTACAGAGTCACTACCTTATTTACGATTAACAGTAGAAAGTCAAGGAAAGCCAACGCTGTTGATCGATGGGCCAGGGGGGCGTTTTTGTGTAATGGCAGATAGTTCCTCTGGAGGCAAGGCAGAGCTTCCTGGTTACTGGCAAGCAGGAAGATACACGGTGCATGTGGGCGAACTATCCCAGCAGCAGTTTAACTACACCCTCTCAATCTCGCAACAAAACAAATAGTCATTAGTCATTTGTCTTTTACTAATGACCAATGACTAATGACCAATAACTAATCCTCCAGTGATTTGGCTGAAACTTCCACAGCAGTGACATCAATTGTGCCTTCTGGTGTAAAGCGCTGAAAATGACTATTTTGTACTAACAGCGACTCACCACAGTTAGGACATTGTAACTGACTGTTATTTAACCCCGTAAATTCATATCTACAGACGGGACACTGATCCGCAACCAAGTTGCGTTGCAGCCACCAACGAAAGCCAAAAAAAGCAACAACGGGTGCTAAAAACAGCAACCCGACAATAATTAGCAACGAATTAACCAACCAGCCTAAGCCCAGTGATGCCAGCAACCAAAAAACTGCTAGCAGGGTGAGCCAAGGCCGGAGATTTAAAAGATTCAATTGAAATGACTTAAAGCTCATTTTTTAAATGTCGTCCTGCTCTCCTTCTAGGATAGCGATTTTGGTCATTGGTCATTTGTCATTGGTCATTTGTCATTTGTCATTGGTCATTTATCATTTTGACTTGATGACTGAGGATAGAAGCATTTTTTGCAAGTGCTGTTGGAAGGCATCTATGCCAAACAGAGCGATCGCTTGTTCTCGCAACCACTGTCCATCACATCGTTGGTCATTCCCTTGAAGCATTTCTATACAAGCTGCTGCTACAGCATCAGGATTGCGGTGTGGTACTCGCCATCCCAGTTTACCATCTTGTAGGGGGTCAGCCGAGCCATCGTCATCACCGGATAACACTGGCACTCCACAAGCCATTGCTTCTAGATAAACAATACCAAAGCCTTCTTGTGAAGGCATGATATAGGCATCGGCAAGACGGTAATGTTCCATTAATTCTTCTGTGGCAACGAAACCAGCAAATACGACGCGATCGCTCACACCTAAATATGCAGCTAGCTGGGCTAATCGCGGTTGGTCATCACCGCGACCAATTACTAAATATTTCACTTCTGGGAAAACCTGAGCAATTTGTGGTAGTGCCCGAATCGTGACATCTACACCTTTGTAAATATCCCCTGACCATAAGCGTGCTACTGTCATTAACACCTTAGAACCAGTTAAACCATATTTTTGAACTAATTCTGGGTGCTTGGAACCAGGAGTAAATTTATCCCCATCAATTGCACAAGGCATCATCTCTACCATTTTGGGGTTTAGACCATTTGCAAGACAAGCGCGATCGCGGCTGTAACGGCTAATTGTCCAAATTCTATCTGCTGATGTCAGGGCACGGCGTTCTTGATTTTTTAGAGGTTCCCAGACTTCTTTGCCGTAAGTTAGTACGGTATAAGGAATTCCCAAAGGCTGACAAAGAGTTTGGATTAATACTGCTAAGTTAATATGACCGCAGAAAACTTGTTGCGGACGGTCTTGCAACAAACATTTAAGTAAAGCTGCTGCCATTTGCAGCCTCCCTAAATGAGGGGACTGATTTTTAAAGTAATGAAATTTTAAGTTTTCGGCTTCAAACGGATTTAACCGATCGGGGCTATCTCGCAGCAAAAAAACTTCCGCCTTATAAACTTCACTCAATCCCAAATAGGCGCGGAAAATATCTTTTATATATGATTGGATGCCACCTTCGTGAGCAAAAATTTCTAAAAATACGAAGACATGGTTAGTTTTTTTGTTAACTTGATCACCTAACTTGAGGTTTTCCGTGACTGTACTATTGTGCATATTAGGTTATAGGAAAAGTCTGAAGGCAAAGGGAAAGAAGTATGAATGAAACCCAGTTCACAAGAAGATATTGTTATGAGACACGCCATAACATGATACAAAGTGTTCACATTTTACTCCCACTTGTATTTTTAAGCGTGAGTAATTCCTCTTGCCTTTTGCCTACTAGCTCCCCAATTACACTTGCGAGAAGGGCGCGATCAAACCGCTTTGTAACCGCTCTAAATCTGTTTTTACCATTTTTTCTAAAAGTTCCTCAAAGCTCACTTGGGGTTCCCAGCCAAGCTTCCTTTTAGCTTTATTAGGGTTAGCTACTAGTTGAAAATGCTCATCTTGTCGCAATAAGCTGGTATTTAAAACTATATGATGCGTCCAATCCAATCCGACAGATTCAAAGGCTGTGGCAACTAAATCTCTAACACTGTGCAGTTTACCAGTGCCAATCACATATTCTTCTGGCTCATCAACTTGCAACATGAGCCACATTGCTTCTACGTAATCTCCCGCAAAGCCCCAATCGCGTTTGGCATCTAAATTACCCATTTCTAAGGTGTCAGTTAAACCCAATTTAATCGATGCAGCTGCTAAAGAAACTTTTCGGGTGACAAACTGAGGTGCGCGTAGTGGAGACTCATGGTTATATAAAATTCCACTACAGGCAAATAATCCATAGCGCTGTCTGTGATGCACCATCGTCCAGTGGGCGTGCATCTTCGCCGCAGCATAGGGATTTTTGGGACGAAAAGACGTTTCTTCGTCTTGAGGCGAACTAAATACATCGCCAAACATTTCCGAACTGCTGGCTTGATAAAATCTAGTAGACAAACCAACCTGTCGTACTGCTTCCAAAAGTCTGGTAGCTGTACCAGTAATTAAATCTAGGGTTCCCAACGGATCGTTCCAAGAGTCGGGTACAAAACTCGGAGCCGCCAAATTGTAAATTTCTTGAGGACGCAGTTGTTCAACTGCGGTCAATAGCGCTGCATTATCCCTCAAGTCAACCGTAAAAATCTCTACCTGATTGGCCAGTGTTCCTAGCTTTGTCAAATTAGGTTGGCGATGTGGGGGTACTAATCCGACGACTCTGTAACCACGGTTGAGAAGCAAATGGCTGAGATAGTAGCCATCTTGACCAGTTATTCCTGTAATTAGGGCTGTTTTAGTCATAATCTGTCCCCTATTATCTCTATCTCTTTAAGGACTAAATGGCATTTGTTAGAGAACAAAAATTCAGGCTCTCAACACTGCTGACAAATCTTAACAAGGGAGCTAGTGTAACTCGAATGCTATCTTTACTGTATTCACTAAATTATTTTTATACAAAAATCTTCTTTGAGATTTTACAAAAAAATCATAATGAGTAAGCAATTTTACGTAAAAAATACATTATTCCAATTCGTGCGATTCGTTGATTAGTGAATCACGGCAATCAGTCCGTACATAACTAATCCAGCCCGTCAGCAGATTACTGACACTAAAGGCTGAACTCTCGGATTGATGCAGGTGTAAGTCCTGTCATTCAGACTCAGAATTGACTCCTTATCTGCCCACACTGACCAGACTCGGTTTCTGGAGGGTGAAGCTGGGAACAGGGCGCAATCAGACGACCGTTGCGGGTTGACACTGGCGCTAACAGGGAGTTCCTATGATGAAACAGAGCCTAAAAAAGCGACTTAATATCTAGACAAGGGCGCAACACAAAAATCCCTGACCTCACTGGAGTCAATTCCCGCCGTTCTGAATTGGAAAACGGTAAGAGTCTAGGGAATCCAGCAGTCGAATTGGCTACATCTAACGGAACTATCAATCTCTCCGAGGGAACGAATAAAAACGAGTTGTGGGTCTAGGGGCTTTTCGTTCCCCAAGTAGTCCAGACGAGCGGAGGAATCCCCACAATTCGGGTAGGACAGACCGTAATTGGTCTGAGGTGTTCAGAATACACAAACTCTAGAAGAGAAAATGATTAGGCACAGTTACAAAACTAGTGAATCTTGGAGAGCGTTACCGTGGAAGAAATTCCGCCGTAACCTTTTCCGCCTTCAAAAGCGCGTGTACAAAGCTGTTCAAGTTGGAGACAAACGGAAAGCTCGGTTACTCCAAAAGCTTATTCTAAAATCAACCTCGGCTCGATTTCTTGCAATAAGACAAGTATCTCAGCTAAATGCTGGTAAAAAGACGGCTGGTATTGATGGCAAAAAATCGCTCTCATTTGAAGAACGCTTCAACCTTGAAGAATTACTGAGGATGAAAAGTGGAAATTGGAAGCATCAAGGACTGCGGGAAATCCCCATCCCTAAGAAGGACGGGACTACCAGAATGCTTAAAATACCAACCATCGCGGATAGAGCTTGGCAATGCCTCGCAAAATATGCACTCGAACCAGCACACGAAGCCACATTCCACGCTAGGAGTTATGGGTTCAGAACTGGGCGCTCTGCCCATGATGCACAGAAGTACATCTTTGATAACCTACGCTCCATCTGTAACGGAATAGAAAAACGAGTAATAGAACTCGATATCGAGAAGTGCTTCGACAGGATTAACCACTCAGCAATAATGGACGAACTCATCGCCCCTTTTGGCTTAAAACTCGGTATCTTCCGATGCCTTAAGGCTGGAGTCAACCCAGAGTTCCCGGAACAGGGAACACCCCAAGGAGGAGTGGTCAGTCCTTTACTAGCAAATATTGCACTCAACGGGATCGAGAGTATACACAGATACCACACCGAATACAAATTCGGTAAAAGGATCACAAACAACACCCCAGAAAATAGAATCGTCGAGCCATCAATCCGATACGCGGATGACATGGTTATTATACTCCGACCCGAAGATGACGCAACAGAGATACTTGAAAGAATCAGCGAGTTCCTCCGCAAACGCGGAATGAATGTAAGCCAAAAGAAAACCAAAGTTACCGCCACGACAGATGGGTTTGATTTCCTCGGCTGGCACTTTAAAATCCAGAAGAACGGAAAGTTTAGATGTACTCCCTCAGTGGACAATTTCAAAGCATTCCGGAAGAAAGTAAAACACATCGTTAACAACTCGAATTATGGTGCTACCACAAAGGCTGAGAAATTAGCCCCGGTAGTTAGAGGCTGGAGGAATTACCACAAGTTCTGCAAGATGGACGGGTCAAGGTTCTCACTTTGGCACATGAATCACAGAACTTATACGGTATTCAACAAGGAAACCAAGCAAAACCGCTACTCTAGCAAGAAATTACTAGACAAAGCATTCCCAAAAGTTCCTTACTCCGAAAACAAACACGTTTCTGTCAAAGGAACTAAATCACCTTACGACGGAGATACAGCTTACTGGAGTGAACGTAACAGTAAACTCTATGATGGCGAAACCTCTAAAGCTCTTAAGAAGCAAAACCACAGATGTGCCTCCTGCGGCTTAAAGTTCATCGATGAAGAACGGGTTCACCTGCATCACATCGACGAAAATCACGCCAACTGGAAGAAAAATAATCTTGAAGCAATTCACGAGAGTTGCCACGATTACAAGCACATGAGCAAAAGCGCAAGCTAAGAACATCGGGAGCCGTGTACACGGAAACGGGTACGCACGGATCTAACTGAGAGGTGCGGGAGATAATACTCCCCATCGACTCAACCGAAGGATTGAAGAATTCAGGAGTCAGGAATCAGAATTCAGAATACAGACGCTCTTAAGTATTGCGTAAAGGCTGCGGCATCGCAACATTTAGAGACGCTATGCGTAGCTTTCCCGAAAGGGTACGGTTAAAACGGATATGAAGCGGATGTTCGACACCAACGTTGATGTAGAGGCTACATATAACAATATGGATCAAATCTTAAAAGATGAGCCTTTAGCAATTTGTGGAGCAAAGCTTCATATCTTACTCCGTGGCTATAAATTTGATTTGAAAACGCGCCAACCTATCTTAAATAATAACTCTATGCCAGATGTGTCTAAATTCGCAGGTTCAGTAAATACTTAACTTTTAGCGGAGTCAGAAACCAAGCTTTTATAGCTAAAATTAATGAGTTCAAGAAAAGCATAATAGCTTTAATTCGTTGATGAATTAAGCTTAAAAAGGCAGAAAGTAGGAAAAATCCCCATAAACAAATTTAGGGATTTAATAAGGACACCGTATTTTTTGCGGTGCGAGTCGAGGCTCGATAGTGTAGGGTTAGCGACGTAGAAGCGTCTGACTCGCTAATGCTGCGCTATCGAAATACATCTTTCTTTTTATTTTTCATAAATAAATTTACTTGCTTTAAAAGAAAGTGGCAAAAGGCAAAAAATATTTTCCTCCTACCTGCTGTCCTCTGCTTTTCTTGGGTAATGTACTCTTTAAAGTGGCATGTAATGACTCCTATTAGAAATAAACAAACTGTCTGGCAATTGGCTTTGAGGGTTTTTAGCGTAGGATTACTGCCTGTACTAACTGCTTATCCCGCTTTCGGTGCAGAGCGGATAAAATTTAATTACGGTGCTTTAGAACGCTCTATCTCAGTTAGTTCACTTGAAACCTATGCTAGAACTGGCAAAATGGATGATGAGTTGGTTGCATATAGTCGGTATATAGATAAAAAACAACTAACTCAACTGCGTCAAACCTTATTAACTCCTATTAACTTAAATGAAGTAGCTGTTTCGCAGTTTCTTTATACACCAACTGGTGAGCGTCTATTAAAAACATTAGGTAAAGTTATTCAGACAGAATCTAGATTATCAGGGTTTTATGCAATTCGTGCAGCACTGATTTTAGCCGCCGCAGATTCAAATAATTTTACTCTTTTAAATGTCTTAAATAAATTTCCTGCTAGTGAAATTTCAATTAGTTTAAGCCAAAGTTTAGAAATTGTAAATGCATTACAGAATTTAGCAAATCAAACGCAAGATGCAGTAGCACTGATTAATCAACAATCACAACAAAAAACAACTACTGGTTCTATAGTTAATCCGGCTCAATTGATAGACTTAGGAAAAAGTGGAAATTTTCGTTTTTCTAAGCAAACTATCGTTCTCAATGACTTAAGTCGTAACAGAAGTTTTCCAGCCGATATTTACCTTCCTGTTGCCCAAAATCCTCGTTCGATAATTATCATTTCGCATGGGCTGGGTTCCGACAGGACAAGTTTTGCATATTTAGCTGAACATCTCGCTTCTTATGGGTTTGTAGTTGCTGTTCCAGAACATCCTGGCAGTAATTCAAAACAAATAGAAGCTTTATTAGCAGGTACAGCAGATAGAGTTACCAATCCTAGAGAACTCATTGATAGACCTTTGGATATCAAATATTTACTAGATGAACTCACTCGGTTATCAAAGTCTAACTCAACATTTAGAGGGCGTTTAAATCTAGAGCAAGTTGGTGTAGTGGGGCAATCCTTTGGTGGCTATACAGCATTAGCATTAGCAGGGGCTAAGATTAATTTTCAGCAATTACAAGCTAGTTGTCCGACTTTTGAAAATACATTAAATGTTTCGCTCTTACTTCAGTGTTTAGCTATCAATTTACCAAGTAGTAGCTATAATAACTTATCTGATGCAAGGATAAAAGCAATAATTGCAATTAATCCTGTTGATAGTAGTATTTTTGGTCAAGCTAGCCTCAGCCAAATCAAAATTCCTGTGATGATTGTATCTGGCAGTGCTGATACTGTTACGCCTGCTTTACCAGAGCAAATTCAGCCTTTTATTTGGTTAACAACTCAAAATAAATATTTAGCTCTGATCAATGGCGGCACACACTTTTCTACTATTGCAGAATCACCAAATGCAATTGTTCCTGTTCCTAGCCAAGTAATTGGTGCTAGTCCAGCTTTGGCACGTCGTTATGTTAAGGCTTTGAGTATTCCCTTTTTTGAAAGTTATATCGCTGGACAGCCAAATTACCTTTCTTATTTGAGTTCAGATTATGTGAATAATATTAGTCAACAACCATTACCATTAAGTTTAATTAATTCTCTGACAGATGAGCAACTAAAACAAGCATTTCAATGAACTTAAATTGTGGTGAATTTTATTTTCAGAGCTAGAGTGGGCATCTTGCCTACTCCACAAAAAATTTATTTATTGGAGGATGTAAATTAAAATATTTTCAGCTAGTAAATTCCCCAATAATAAAAATCTTGAGATTCTGTAGAGGTAATTCATGAATTGCCTCTAAATTTTGTATTTAATGTATAAATTATAAAAATTGAAAAAAAGCTGTTTTAGCTATCACCTTAGATGTATAAAACTAAATTTAACGCTGAAACTTCTGATAGATAAGAAAAGATTTTTTTTGGGTTAAAACCTTAGATATAGGATTACTATTTGATTTTTGAACGAAATTAGATATTGTAGCGTGTGTTAGAACGGAGTTCGTAACGCACTATTATCACAGGTTTGATGCATTACGCTGTCGCTAACACATCCTACGGATATTTTCTCCAAATCGAACCGGATTCCTATATATCAGTATTAAATGATGGAATTAAAAGGATTGACTGCAATGGAAAATATCAACGCGGCAAAAATGACAGAGCGTTACATTTCTTTGGCGATCGGAATCTCTTATTTACTTTTAGGTTTAGCTGGATTTATACCAGCTTTGGTTTCATTACCAGGAACAAGTGAATCTTTTATTCCACTTGATGAATCTGTTGGCGCTTATTCTGCGGGCTTTGGTTATATATTTGGTTTAATTCCCACCAATTTCTTACATAATCTTGTACGCTGCGCCGTTGGATTGTTTGGAATTACTTCTTACAGCAATGCTAGTACTGCACGCCTATTTAATCGTGCTTTTGCAATTTCTTATGCCTTGCTAGCTGTTATAGGATTGTTGCCTTTGGGTAAGACATTTTTCGGCTTAATGCCACTATTTGGTTACAATGTCTTGCTCAATGCATTAGCTGCGATCGCATCTGCCTATTACAGCATTATCATCCCAGCTAAAGTTGCGGGTGTTAATGTATCAGAAAACGTTTAACCTCCTCTTGTATCCAATCAGGTTTGCAGGCAAGGGAGGCAGGGGGCAGGGGGCAGGGGAATAGAAATTAGCCTTTTATGAGCCAAGGGGATGGATTGTTGGTTATAGTTACCAGAATGCTTAAAACTCGGTTGTAAACTCCATAAAGTTCTCTGCCTGTATCAACGTCTAAATAACCACATTTCACAGCAAATTTAAGCCAAGTCTGAGTTTCTGCCGCAACAGAGCTTCTGAATCATTCAATTTTGCAATAAAAGCGGCTTCATAACGACGCTTTCTCCAAGATCCAGCAAGGTTTGCACAAACGGAGCGTGACGATCTACGAATTTGGTCAGTTAACGAATATCTTTCCTCTATAGGAAACTGCTTAGATAATTCAAAAATTTTCATGGCTATATCAAATGCCATTTTATATACTTCCAAATCTTCAGCCCCCTGCCCCCTGCTCCCTGCCCCCTGCTCCCTGCCCCCTGCTCCCTGCCCCCTGCCCCCTGCCTCTTTATCCCTGCTGTCGCCGTTCTTCCATTTCTTGACTAGAAATCATACTATTGACTCTCTCTACATCTGCCATCATCAAAATTGCTCCCTTTATATCCATGCCAAGCAATGGGGTGATTGCCAGGTAACATTTTATTTGCCTACCTCGACGATTGGTAGCGTCAAGGATCATTTCTTGAAATTGTTTTTTACCAGATAGAGAATCGCGGATAGGCGATCGCAACTGCTCAAGGGGTAGCCCAATGTCTAGGCTAAAAATAGACTTTCCGAGAACTTCATCAGTTCGCAGTCCCCATAAATCCTCTAACATGTAATTCCAAATTGAGATGTTAAAGTTGCTGTCAAATACCACTATTCCAGTTTGGAGACTTTTGAGAATAGAGATCATGAAAGTATTTGTACGATTAAGTTCTGTGGTGCGCTGGCTCAGTTCGTTATTAATTGTTTGTAATTCTTCATTGGTAGATTGAAGTTCTTCATTCATTGTTTCCAATTCTTCATTAGTAGATTGAAGTTCTTCATTAGTGGTTTCTAATTCTTCATTGGTAGATTGCAGTTCTTCATTAGTAGTTTCTAATTCTTCATTGGTAGATTGCAGTTCTTCATTAGTGGTTTCTAACTCTTGTTGCGAACGTTGCAGCGCATCTTGGAGTTTAATATAACGGGTGACATCATGAAAAGAGATGCTAACGCCTAAAAAACTGCTGTCTGCTTCTTGTAAAGGCGTAATTCGCACATCCAAATATTGGGTTTCTGTATTGGATAAATAACGCTCTACATTTGTCAGGGTAATTGGACGGCGTTCAGTATAAGCGCGTTCAATTAGCGATCGCAATTCAATCGGTCTATAGGAAAGTTCTAAATCGTGAAAGGGACGAGTTAAATCTCTGGGCGAAAGACCGAACAAATTCCGCGCGTGGTCGTTCACCATTACCAAAGTACCATTGATATCAATGACTACTTGGGCAATTGGTGATGTGTCAAAACCCAAGTCTCGCAGCCGCAGATGTCGAGATAAACGGTTGCTAGATTCCTCATCTGCTGTATTTGCCATAACTAAAAGGCGATCGCGGATATTAACCGATGATACCCGATTAAAGATTCGGTTTCTTAGGTCTATTGGGGTAAACAAAGTTGAATGCATCAATAACATCTCTGCTTTCCCCAAAAACAGATAGCCATTATCATTTAAAGCAAAATGAAACCGGGCCAAAATTCGCCCTTGAGCCTCAGAATTAAAGTACATTAATGCATTGCGGCTGACCAACAAATCTAAGCGTGAAATGGGCGCATCTTGAAGCAGATCGTGGCGACCAAAAATCACTGAGCGGCGCAAGTCTTGACGGAAGATATAACGATTACCGACAACCTCAAAATATTTCTGCCGCAGTTCATCTGATACCGCCTGGACATCTTTTGCTGAATAGACAGCTTGACGAGCTTGGTTGAGAGCATCTTCATCTATATCGGTGGCGTAGATTTTCACCCGTTGGCGAAATTCCTCTGCTCCCAATATTTCAGCCATTAGCATTGCTAAAGTGTAAGCTTCTTCTCCAGAAGCACAGCCAGCACTCCAGATGCGTATTTGTTCAGAAGATTTTTTATTGCTAATCAAATTAGGTAGGATTTGCTCTGCTAGGTATTCCCAAGCTGATGAATCTCGAAAAAAAGAGGTGACGTTAATTAGAATGGTGTTGAAAAGATAATTAAATTCTTCTGGATAAACTTCTAGGTAGTCTAAATACTCTTCAAAGCTTTCTATAGTCAATGACTGCATCCGCTTAGATACTCGACGCATTAAAGTCGAGCGCTTATAGCCTGTAAAATCAAATCCCCGGCTTTGTCTGAGATAAATGAGTAGATTTTCAAATTTGGGATCTCTTTCTGCGGAAGTCATAAGGTAGGGATTAGGGGTAGAAGGCACAAGAGTGAAGTTTTTATCCGTGCCTACGAGTATAAAAGGCTCATTAAAGGAGTTCTGAGCCTCATTAATGAGTATCAAAGGCTCATTAAAGGAGTTCTGAGCCTCATTAATGAGTATAAAAGGCTCATTAAAGGAGTTCTGAGCCTCATTAATGAGTATAAAAGGCTCATTAAAGGAGTTCTGAACCTCATTAATGAGTATAAAAGGCTCATTAAAGGAGTTCTGAGCTTCATTAATGAGTATAAAAGGCTCATTAAAGGAGTTCTGAGCCTCATTAATGAGTATAAAAGGCTCATTAAAGGAGTTCTGAACCTCATTAATGAGTATAAAAGGTTCATTAAAGGAGTTCTGAACCTCATTAATGAGTATCAAAGACTCATTATTGTATATATTTTCTTTGCCCCCTAATCCTTCAATTAGTTAGATTATCGTAAATAGATGGGCATAAAGTAAATAAATATAATATGTTCCGTCATTGCGAGTGTTCGCGGAGCGTCTCGAAGATAAGCGAAGCAATCGTAGAGTCTCTGAGATTACTTCGCAACGCTTTGCAATGATATTTTATACTTAAGTATGCCTACGTACTTACAACTAAATTCATCATTGTGCTGGAGATTTCATTTAGGGGGAGAATAAAATCTACATTGCCAGTTTCAATGGCAGCTGAGGGCATCCCCGGAAATTCGGCGGTTTTTACGTCTTGGACAATGATAATACCGCCCATTTTTTTTATTGCTTCTACTCCCATCGCTCCGTCGCTACCTGTTCCAGTTAGGACAATAGCGATCGCTCTTTCTTTATAAGTGGCTGCAACCGATTCAAATAATAAGTCAGCCGAAGGACGTAAAAAATGTACTAATTTCGACTGTGATAAGGAAAGTGTACCGTCATCGTTAACTAACAAGTGACGATTGGGTGGAGCAATATAAGCCGTTCCAGGGGTGAGGTAATCTCCTTCCTTTGCTTGCTTGACAGAAATATCCGTGCGCCGACTGAGAATTTCTGCCATGAGTGACCGATGTTCAGGGGCAAGGTGTTGCACAATAGCGATCGCGGCTGGGAATTTTGCGGGTAGAGTCGATAGCACTTTAATTAGAGCAGTGAGTCCACCTGCTGAGGCTGCGATCGCTACAATATCAAAGGCAGCATTAGTAAAGTGAGGTGGATTATTGTTGGCTTCTTCTGCCGTTTGAATCATGATTTTTTGGCTGTCAGTACCAACCAACCTTGTTAGCTACAGAGAGCATTAATAAATTTACAATTATTTATCTTTCCTGATATAAATCATACAATATATTTGACCTAATTTACTTTTTTTTGCCTTTATCTGTTGAACTTGTCTGTTCATCTTCTTGCTCTAGAATGCGTTTTGCCTCTAAAAGTTGCTGCTTATGTTCATCGCTAACTGTTGGGTATTGCAGATTTAGTTCTTCTAATTTTGTGCAGATGATATTGGCAACT
Source organism: Nostoc sp. DedVER02 (assembly GCF_034530675.2). Taxonomy (NCBI): domain Bacteria; kingdom Bacillati; phylum Cyanobacteriota; class Cyanophyceae; order Nostocales; family Nostocaceae; genus Nostoc; species Nostoc sp. DedVER02. Next base: position 38,699 of record NZ_JAVRCP020000037.1, on the reverse strand, counting down.
ACCAGGCGTGTAAACCATTTGCGATCGGCAGGAATAATATACCAAGGGGCGGATTTTGTACTAGTATTGTTGAAAACATCTTCATAAGCATTCATATAATCATCCCAAAAAGCTCTTTCTTTGACATCGCTATCTGAAAACTTCCAATTCTTTTCAGGAAATTCAATCCGTTCTAAAAAACGTTTTTTCTGCTCTGCTTTAGAAACATTGAGAAAGAACTTCAGAACAATCACACCATTATCTACTAAATATTTTTCAAAGTTATTAATTTCTTCAAAACGTTGTTTCCATATCTTATTCCCATCAGGAAAATAAGGAAGTTGTTGCTTTCTCAGCATTTCTGGATGGACACGAACCACTAGAGTTTCTTCATAGTAAGAGCGGTTGAATATCCCAATTCGGCCTCTTTCTGGCAAAGCCTTAGTTGTTCGCCACAGGTAATCATGGTCTAATTCTTCCGTACTAGGACTCTTGAAACTGAACACCTGAAATCCTTGTGGGTTTACACCAGAGGTAACATGTTTAATTGTGCTATCTTTACCAGCAGCATCCATTGCCTGAAAAATAATCAGCAAGGAATATGTGTTTTGAGCATAGAGAATATTTTGGTAATTTGCTAATCGCTCAATATCTGTCTGTAATTTGGTTGCAGCATCAGCTTTTTGATGAAAATCAGTTTTATAAGCAGGGTCATAGTCTTTTTTCAGAGAAATCTTTGAACCTGGTGGAACAATAAAAGCGTCGTAATTCATACAAGTAAGTAGGTGTGAATATTTATATCAGGATAACGCAGGAGGCATAGTTAGGTTCTTGCCAGTCGTTCTACTTATAACATTTCCTAACTGTTGCTTATACCGAAGCATATTGTGAAGTGCTGTAGGATTACTATTTGATTTTTGAACGAAATTAGGTATTGTAGCGTGTGTTAGAACGGAGTTCGTAACGCACTCTTATCACAGGTTTGATGTGTTACGCTGTTGCTAACACATCCTACGGATATTTTCTCCAAATCAAACCGGATTCTAATAGCGTAGGCGTTAGAAAATCCGCAAATGTAATTACGAATTACGAATTACAAATTACGAATTACAAATTACGACGCATCGCTTCCCGCCCCAACATAAACATCCCCGCAACACCCAAACTGACAAACCAAACATATTGATACCAGTATTGTCGAATCTGTTCACCAGTGCTGAGTTCTGGATGCAAGGTGTTCAAGTACAGCAGCAGCACTAATATCATCAGCGCCCCAAAACCAATAAAGCTTAAGCCAACATAAATTCGGACAGGTCGCAGTTCAAAATCACTAATACTGTCTAGGTCAATCTCTGCCAATTCCTTAAAGGATTCATCTGCAAAAGATGAGGTTGCTTGGAATTTATTGCTCAGTTTTGCTGGCAAAATCGGCAACAATGTTGCTACAGTCGGGCGGCGTAGTAAAGCCTCAGTATCTCGTAGTAATCGCAATGGCTTACGGGTAGTAGTAGTTTGCCAACCCAAAAATGCTGCGTGATGACTGGGTAAAGGGGAAGGGGTAAGGGGTAAGGGACTTGAAACCTTTGCCCCTTCCCCTTTACCCTTTACCCCGCCAAGTTCACTTGGTAAAGTAGTAGGTTGTTGAGTAAACTCTATATTGTCTGTGGAACTTGGTGTATTGGCTTTACTTTCAAAATCCATAGTGCGCTTCACAAGAACCAGGATATACATAGACTAGCGAATCAAGAGAGAAATTCGTGAAAAAGCAGAGGGCAGGGCGCAGGGCGAAGACGAAAAGGTACAAGCCAAGCCCAATACTACTCGAGTTTTGGATTTTGAACTTAGAATTGGGTTTGGGGAAAAGGTTAAAGGGGAAAGGTTCAAAGTTTTTTCTTTCCCTTTTCCTCAAAACCCGACAAGTATTGAAACCAAGCCGAATTGTGGACAAAAGCCCCCTTGCTCCAACTCTGGCTTGGTTGAGAGCAACAACCGCAAGTGCCGTGGTTTTTCTCCCCTGCGTTTACTTAATTTTCATTCCAGCAATTTTATTAGTATAATAATGGATCGTGTCGAATTAAAGCTATACCATGCCTAAACTCAAGACTCGTAAAGCCGCAGCGAAACGATTCCGTGCCACAGGCACCGGTAAAATCGTCCGTCGGAAAGCTGGCAAAAGCCACCTTTTAGAACACAAAACTTCTGACAAAAAGCGTAGCATGTCCAAAACCGCCCTTGTACATGAACGCGATGAACTCAACGTTCGCTTAATGCTCCCCTATTTGTAAGTCCTTCAGGAAATAAGTTATGACACGGGTAAAACGCGGTAATGTAGCTCGGAAGCGCCGCAATAAGATTCTCAAACTAGCTAAAGGTTTTCGCGGTTCTCACTCAACTCTGTTTAGAACTGCCAATCAACAAGTAATGAAGGCGCTACGCAGTGCCTACCGCGATCGCAAAAAGAAAAAGCGCGATTTTCGTCGCTTATGGATTACCCGCATCAATGCTGCTTCAAGACAACACGGCTTGAGCTACAGTCAGTTGATCGGTAACTTGAAAAAAGCTGATATCCAACTAAATCGCAAAATGTTGGCACAATTAGCTGTCCTCGATCCGGCTAGCTTTGGCAAAGTCGCTGAACTAGCAAGTCAAGCTAAAGGATAAAGGTGGCCACGGATGCATAACAGATGTAACAGATGGCAAGTAATTTCTCGGTTACATCTGGTATTATCCGCCATTATTTTTTGGATATCTTGCTTTTCCATAGTGGGGACAGGATTCACTGCATCTGCCGCCGAAATGCCAGAAATTCAGCAGCGCGGCTATGTGACTATTGCTGTCAAAGACAACTTGCGTCCCTTGGGATTTAGAGATGCCAGTGGCAATTTGCAAGGCTTAGAAATTGACTTGGCACAGCGATTAGCACTTGACTTGGTTGGGAAAACAGATGCTGTCAAATTGCAACCTGTAGCGAATCGCGATCGCCTGTCTGTAGTCTTAGACAAGAAAGTTGATTTTGCGATCGCTAGGGTGACAGCAACCGAGTCACGCTCTCGCATAGTTAGTTTCAGTATTCCCTACTATTTAGATGGCACTGTATTAGTTACAAAAGATCCCTCTGTGCAGCAGTTAAGCGATTTGGCAAAACAAAAAATTGCCGTCCTGAATAACTCCAGTACCATTGCTAGAGTTCGGTACTATGTGCCAAATTCCGAGTTGGTAGGAGTGAATTCTTATGAAGAAGCACGAGAAAAAATAGAAAGTAATGCAGCTTTTGCCTTTGCCGCAGATGCCAGCGTTCTGAGCGGTTGGGTACAACAATATCCTCAATATCGGCTACTGCCAACTAAGCTATCAACTGAACCCTTGTCTGTAGTTATGCCCAAGGGATTGCAGTACGATGAATTAAGACGAAATGTGAATCAAGCGATCGCTCGTTATTTAGAGCAAGGTTGGCTCCAGAAACGCTCTGAATATTGGGGTTTACCATAGGAGACGCGATGAATCGCGTCTGTACAAGAGTTAGAAGTGAAGAATTATCTTCCTCATGCCCAATAAGTTGATAATAGATTACAGAAGCAACTTTTAATATTTGTATTTGCAGCAATGGATAACAGTCTAGCCGTTGTTTATCTCTCAGTTTTGGTGGTTATACTCACAATTGCAGCCGTGGGTGTTTTTCGCCAAATTTTCAAAACTCGCAAAATGGAAGGCTCTTTTGCGAGATTGCGAAAGAAGTTAGAGAAAGAAAAGGGTACGACTCAAGAGTATTATGAGTTAGCCAGTATTTATTCAGAAAAAAAGTTGTATTCCCAAGCGATCGTGCTGTTTCAAAAAGCGCTCAAAGCTGCTGAAGAAGAGGGAGAAGAAAATATTGCCCCTATTTACAACGGACTGGGTTATATTTATTTTACTCAAGAGCAATATGACCTCGCAATCCGTCAGTATAAAGAAGCTCTGAAATCGAAACCAGACTATGTAACAGGGTTGAATAATATTGGACACGCTTATGAGAAGAAAAAGTTAACTACTCAGGCGTTACAAAGCTACGAAGAAGCACTAAAGCTCGATCCAAATAACCCTATTGCTAAACGCCGCGCTGAATCTTTACGCCGTTTGGTTTCTGCGTAATTGCTGAAGCGTCAAATAATTTTGGATTTTAGATTGAGCAACGCAAGATCAATGCGCTTGCTCTTTTTGATTTTGGATTGACGATAGCACAGCCTATTTATTTTTCAAACCTGAAGTAATCTACCCTAACTAAATCAGGTACAGAAATGACTTCCCGCCTACGCCCATCTGTGTCATAACCAAGAACTAAACCGAATCCTGGATTTTGAACTTGATAGCGATCGCCATGCCTCATACCATTTCACTTTAAGGTTGATACGAATAGGGAGCAGGGGGGACACTATCAGCAAATTAATTTAGCTTTAGCTCTTTAATTTATCGGGTTTCAGGCTTCGGCTTAGAAATAGATAACTATACGTCTTTTGTAAGAATGTAAAAGATGATTAAACGGCTAAGGCGTTTTTCGTGGCTAGCTATTGCCATAATTGTTTTCATATCTATCTCACTTGGATTAACGGGAATATTGACGGCTCAACAGCCTTCGATTTCTCATCCTCTCACTTCATTAACCGAGGTAGAAATTAGTACAGCCGTTTCGGTCATCCAAAGAGAAAAAACTTTGAGCGAAATGGCAGTTTTTCCCCTCATTACTTTACAAGAACCAGATAAAGAAGAAGTCCTGAAATTTAAACCTGGTAAAACTTTTGGGCGAAAAGCTTTTTTGGTTATTTATGAGCGATCGCAAAACAAAACATACCAGGGAATTGTCGATCTAACAAGCAAAACCTTAAGTTCCTGGAAAGAAATTCCCTCTGTTCAGCCTGCGATCGTCGCTTCAGAATATGAATTGGCAACTCAAGCTTTTAAATCAGATCCCCGATGGCAAGCCGCGATGCGAAAGCGGGGAATTACAGACTTCAACCAAGTAAAAATCAGTTGTTGGGCCCCAGGAATTTTGAGTAAAGAGGAAGAAGCAACAGGAAATCGTCTTTGTCGGGGTTTATTCTACTACAAGGGGAATCGCTGGAATTATTACGGCAGTCCAATTGAAGGAATATTGGGAACCGTTAATTTGAACACAGGTAAAATTTCCAGTTTGGTGGATAGGAGGATAGTTCCTTTTTCTAAGGAAAACTGGAACTATGATGTCAAGTTCTTGGGGAAATTACTTTCACCGCTTAAAGCCTTGAAGATTCTCCAACCTAATGGTAAAAGTTTTCAGATTAAAGACAATGAAATTAGCTGGCAAGGTTGGAAGTTTCGCTATGTAATGCATCCCCGCAGTGGGTTGGTGTTGTACCAAGTGACACACAGCGACGGCGAAAATATCCGACCAGTTTTATACCGCGCTAGCTTATCAGAGACGGTAGTACCTTATGGCGATCCAGATCCCACTTGGTCATTCAGAAATGCCTTTGATGTTGGGGAATACAATTTTGGTTCCCTAGCAACAACGATGCAATTAGGTAAAGAAATTCCTGAAAACGGTCTTTTGCTGGATGCTGTGTTTGCTAATGGCGACGGAGAACCTTATGTCATGCCAGGAGCGATCGGCATATATGAGCGAAATAACGGTATGCTCTGGAAGCATTATGATTATGGCACTCAGCGTAATGATGTTCGTCGCAGTCGAGAATTAGTAATGACCATGACTGCGGCCATTGACAACTATGATTACAGCCTTAATTGGATTTTTCACCAGGATGGGACTTTGGAAGTCCAAAATGAGTTAACAGGTATCGTCCTGGTGCAAGGAACGGCTGCACAAGAGCAATCTGAAGATAGTCCTTATGGTCGGCTAATCGCTAAAAATATCTTTGGAGTCAATCACCAGCACTTTTTCAATTACCGCCTAGATTTTGATGTCGATGGTCAGGCTAATTCTGTGATGGAAATGAACGTAAAAGCTTTGCCGATGGATGAGAAAAATCCATTAGGAAATGCGATCGCAGTTGCAGAAACCCCACTCGCAAAAGAAACGGCTGCTGTGCGCGATTTGGATATGAAAAGCAGTCGGGAATGGATGATTGTCAGTGCAGACAAGAAAAATTCGCTAGGGGCTGCACCTGGATATATGCTGATGCCTGAAGGAAATTCTAGATTTTTCCCAGTGGAAGGCTCAAAAATCCGTCAACGGGCAGAATTTGCGAATCATCACATTTGGGTGACAAAATATAAGCCTGCTGAACTCTATGCTGGGGGCGATTATCCAAACCAAACTCAACCAGGACAAGGCTTACCAAAATATATTGCCGACGATGAATCCTTGATGGGTGAGGATATCGTGCTGTGGTACACAATGGGCGTAACTCATATTCCGCGATCGGAAGATTGGCCTGTGATGCCCGTTCACCGAGTTGGCTTTAAGCTAGTCCCTAGAGGATTCTTTAGCCGGAATCCTGCAATAAATTTGCCTGAGTAAAATATTTCTAGCACTAGCCCTTTCAACGTGGGTAAAATTTTGTACAAGAAATTTCTCTTTAACCTCTTACCTCTGTGTTCTCTGCGCCTCTGCGGTTAAATAAATTGCTTTTCAACCGCAGAGGCACAGAGAACACAGAGAGAAAAAAGAGATTTTACCAGTTAGCTTGAAAGGGCTAGTCCTAATTTCTTTGCTCAAGTTTTCTCACTTCAGTTTTTTTGTCATGTCTAAAGAGAGCAACTTGAATGCTGATAAACTTATATAGGTCAAATACAGGCACTTGTTAAAAGTAGGATATCTAATGAACTTTCCAGAAATTAATATTCCCGGTAATGGCAAGCTGCACGCTCGTTTAATTACTTCCTTGGGTGAAATTGTAGTTCGTTTGGAAGAAGAACGAACTCCCAACACCGTCAAAAATTTTGTAGGTCTAGCAACTGGAACAATCGACTGGAAAGACCCTAAAACTGGTGCATCTGGCAAAGGAACTCCAGCTTACGATGGAGTTCGCTTTCACCGGGTAATTCCTGATTTTATGATTCAGTGTGGCGATCCCCTGAGTCGTTATCAGGATATGGCCAACCGATGGGGTACTGGTGGCCCCGGATATCAATTTGAGGATGAATTTCATCCTGAATTGAGACACACTGGTGCAGGTATCCTGTCAATGGCTAATGCTGGACGCGGTACAAATGGTTCGCAATGGTTCATTACAGAAGCACCAACGCCTCACCTTGACAACAAACACAGCGTTTTTGGTGAAGTTGTCGAAGGTCTAGATGTAGTCAGCAAGATTGCTAATGTGCCCACGACTAGAGATCGTCCGAATCAAGAAGTCGTGTTACAAAAAGTAGAAATTTTTCGGCAGTAATTAACACCATTTCCCTAAAATTTATATGTCCTAACATTTTAGGGAAATGGTCTAATATTTGGGATTTTGGGGCAATTATTTGCAGATTATCTTTGCCCATCTGCCGTTGATTAACCAAGGGTTTCTTACAGCACCATTGAGTTTGTAGCAGTGGTTATTATGAGCAATTGCTTCGCCGATGATTCTGTCGGTTGCGGTTGTGAGGGAACTGACATAGCACAAGCCTTGGTGGTTAGGACATCAATAAATGATGAAACTTAGACATAAAAAGACTTTTCACCCAGTCCCCAGTCCCCAGTTCCCAGTCCCCAGTCCCTTACTGTATTTTTAAGATTTCAAAATGTAAAGAGAATCATCAGGCTGCCATTCTGTGTGTGAGATAGCGTAGTACACTACATTATGACCGTAATGCCGAGTATTCTTTTCATACTTCATCCCTAACTTTTGAATCACACGTACTGAAGCGATATTTTCTGGATCGGCGATCGCTACTATCCGATCTAGCTTCACTTCCCAAAATCCAAACTTTAGAGTTGCAACAGAGGCTTCAGTTGCAATTCCCATATTCCAATAGGACTTGTCAAACACGTAGCCAAGCTCAACTTCCGGCGTATTTTCCAGAAAACCAAGTCCACAACGCCCAATCATTGTACCAGTTTCTTTGTGTATTACTGCCCACATCCCAAAGTTATGTTGTTGCCACTGTTGGATATGTTGGCTTAAACTAGCTTGGGTTTGTTCCCTTGTTCTTAACGACAGATACTTCATGACTTCTGCATCGCTGTAGAGGCGAAATAGGCAATCAAAGTCGTTGAGGTTGAAGTTTCTTAGTCGCAGCCGTGGAGTTTCTATTTCCATAATTACCCCAATTCAAATTTAAATTTGCAAAAACTCCATCCCGTAAGTGGCGTGGAGTTTTTCATCCAGGTCTTGAGGAGTATAAGGTCTTAATAGTAGTCTTGCCGTTTCTATCTCTGGCATGGTATCAGGGTAGCAGGCTAAACACTACTTTAAACAAAGGTATTTTTTTTATAAACATTAATATAATGCTCTTACTATGAGCATCTACCAATCCCTGAAAAAATCTTATACGCAACCTCGTCGGCGTGAAAATGACTGGCGATTGTTTTTGCGTTTAGTGCCCTATGCCCGTCGTAACGGGAAACTATTGGCACTATCGATGTCCCTACTCGTACCGATCGCACTAGCTAATGCCATCCAACCTCTGTTGATTGGTCAAGTTATCTCTCTAATTCGCCATGAACCTAGCGCTTACGAATTTCTCAGGAATCGTCCCTTGTCTCAAGGGCTGAATATTCTAGAGGGATTATTGTTTGTTGCGATCGCAATCCGATTGGTTTTAACAGGCTACCAGGGTTATTTAGTACAAAAACTAGGGCAACAAATCACCGCCGCCATTCGCCAAGACTTATTTCAGCACGTAACATCTCTAGCAGTACGGTTTTTTGACCGCACACCCGTAGGTAAATTAATCACCAGAATCACCAGCGATGTGGAAGTGCTAGGCGATGTCTTTTCTACTGGCGCAATTGGCATTGTGTCCAATATATTTTCTATGCTGGTGATTTTGGGTTTAATGTTCTCCATCCAATGGCAACTTACTTGCTTATTGCTATTTATGCTGTTACCAGTAAGCTGGTTAATTGTTTACATTCAGCAGCAGTACCGCAAAGCCAACTACAAAGGGCGGGAAGAACTTTCTATATTGAACTCACAGTTACAAGAAAATGTCCTTGGTATTAACGTCGTGCAGCTGTTCCGCAGAGAAAAATTTAATGCCGAACTGTTTCGCGCCACCAACAGCCGTTACACTCAGCAAATGGATAAAACCATTTTTTATGATTCATTTATTTCAGCAACTTTAGAATGGATTGGGCTGATTGCGATCGCAGCTGTTTTATACATGGGTGGTTGGTTACTCTTAGGAAAAAGTTTAGCTTTTGGGACTTTATCTGCATTTATCTTGTATGCCCAACGATTATTTGACCCTTTAAGGGACTTTGCTGAAAAGTTTACAGTCATTCAAGCTGGTTTTACTGCCATTGAGCGCGTAGGCGATATATTAGATGAACCAATAGAAATCCGCGATCGCGCCAACGTCCGCTTCTCAATATTTGATGCTAAATTCGGTTACATAGACGAGATCGTTGCCAATTTAGAATCTCCAGATGTTACTTCCCCGCCTGAACTGGGAGAGATTCGCTTTGATCGCGTTTGGTTTGCTTACAAAAATGATGATTACGTAATTAAAGACTTAGATTTCACCATTCGTCCTGGTGAAAAAGTGGCATTAGTGGGCCCCACAGGTGCGGGTAAAACTTCGATCATCCGGCTTTTATGCCGCCTCTACGAACCCACCAAAGGACGTATTCTCATCGATGGCGTAGATATTCGAGAAGTGCCACAAGCGGAACTGCGGCGCTACATGGCAGTAATTTTACAAGAAGGCTTTTTGTTTGCTGGTGATGTTAAAAGCAACATTTCTTTAGGAGATGGCTATACCATTGAACAGATTCAACAAGCAGCAGAGCAAACCAATATTGCTCAGTTTATAGAAGAACTACCCCAAGGTTATGATACTCAACTTCGAGAACGGGGGACAAATATTTCTAGTGGTCAAAAGCAACTTTTAGCCTTTGCGCGGGCTGCTATTCGCAATCCCCAAATTTTGGTACTAGATGAAGCTACCGCTAGTTTAGATGTTGGCACAGAAGCTTTAGTTCAAGAGGCATTAAATCAGCTATTGCTTAGACGTACTGCTATTATTATCGCTCACCGCCTATCTACAATTCGCAATGTTGACCGGATTTTTGTTTTGAAGCGTGGCGAATTAATCGAACAGGGAAGCCACGATCAATTACTGGAACAAGGAGGACTTTATGCTACTCTGCATAACTTGCAGATGTTGGGAACTTAAGATATTTTCAGAATAAACTCAACGGATGAAAAAGCGATGTTTTTTAACGCGGCGATTAGTGTAGAACAACTCCTAGCGCCGCGCTAAACGATTCCTTCTTTTGCATAAAATGCTTTATGAAGAAAATTTAGGTTCAAAACCTCGCCCCTTGTGGGCGAAACAATCTTTATATCCCAAGGTAGGTAGAAACCCCACCCCTTCCTTATAGGTGGCTGTATTTAATTTTTAATTTTTAATTTTTAATTTTTAATTGATTCATATCTCTTTCGTTCCTTCAAGTAATTTAGTTGTTTCTCCACTCGAACCATATAGCTCAACAAACCTTTTAAATAGCAATGCAGTTTCGTGATTTGAAGCCCTACTTGATTTGAATAAACGCCCGATGTTTTTATCAGCTAAAGCTCTTAGATACGGCAAATCTTCAAATAGTGTCAAACAAGAAGCAAAATGCAATATTATTTGTAATAAGGGCTTTGGCCATTCTAGATCACTATAAATATCTATAAAGAACTGGTGTTCTGAGTCATTTAACGGAAAGGCATGAAATATAACAATTATCCTTTTGTTATTGTAGACCGGAATACTCAGTTCAACAGTGTAGGGAGTATGTAATATTAAATCTACCTCCACAATCGGTTGTCGCCACATTCTCAAAGGATTAGCTGGCGAGTCTAGTATTGTCTGGAATTTGATTATTCCACCCGTTTGGGTAGGCTGGAAGTGGCTAACTTGAAAAATTTTCAGGTTATTCAGGCTAAAATGATGAACGGTTTCTAGATGTTTTAGATTTAACAGATGATAAATTTGGCAAATATAAGGAAACGGTAGAATATACTCTTGGCTAATCATGTGAAGCTTTTTTACTTGAAGCTTATTAGCTTGAGTCCGAGCGATATATTCTTGATACTGACTAGGCTCTAAATCATTGCTGTTGAAGCTTTCATCAGGCTTGAGATATAGCCAACTTACAAAAAAGAAAGAGGCTGTAAATAATTGAAATATCTCTGTATAAGATAAATATCCATCAGCAAATGCAGCTATACTTCTATCGGTTATTCCAAAAAGCCAAGATGGAATTCCAAACATCCAGATATTACTTTTGATTTGATCTATCAAAAGCGCTATATCAACATTTGAAACATTACTGTCTTTATTGATACTTAATTGATTATTCTTAAAACAACTAGAAAACATAATGTTTTGATTAACTTAATACTAGTAATCAATAGCTGTAACACATGTATTAAGTTTAAATAAAGATATATAAGCGCAACCTCTACCTTTAGCTATATAATGCGATTTTAGATTGATTATTTTTATCTTAAAGGCTTTGATGATTCCATCTGTTGCAATCATTTTCTAACGGAAATAAGTATAAGTAAGTAGATAGGTGTAATTACATATAAGATCAAACCTCACCCTCAATCCCTCTCCTTACTAATACCATTTCACGAAAATAATAAAACAGATGCAAACCCTGAAAGCCTGACTAGGTAGGACTTTCTTAATTACGAATTACAAATTACGAATGATTCTTCCATACCAGTAGAGTAGTTCCAACAGCGATCGCACTTCGTCTAGGCTTTGCCAACGCATTTTTCGCCGTCTGCATTCACTACACCAATTACCCAGTCTTCTGTTTGTGCTGTATATTTTAATTTTTCTAGTGCATCAGCAGAATCTAATAATTCCACTCAACTAATTGTTTTCTACACTCTCAATTGCACAAAACCAATATTTTAATTACGAATTAATTTTTTAATAAATCGCCACAGCAGGGAAAAGGGTAGAATTAATATCGCCTTTAATATTTGTATCCTGCCCTTGAATATGGTTTGCTATCTAACTTATTAATACACTGCCTTTGTTCTAAATTCCAAAGACGCGATAAATCGCCGTCTCTACAAAGGATTGATTATTGTAGAGACGGCGATTTATCGCGTCTAGTGCTTTATCATCGCTGTTTCATCAACAAAAGCAACTGTTTCATCAATAAAAGCAACTATTTCATCAATAAAAGCAACTGTTTTATCAATAAAAGCAACTGTTTCATCAACAAAAGCAACTGTTTCATCAATAAAAGCGACTATTTCATCAACAAAAGCATAATTTTGGTGATAAATACTGATAATTATATCGTATTTAATACTTTTAAATGAGGGTTTTACTGAACTTAGATACAGCTTTAGTAAGGCAAACTAGCTCTAAGGCAATAAAAAGGATACATTTATGACTGCTCAAAAACGTACATATCGCGTTTTAGAAAAAGCTGAATTAAGACTGGCGGGATTTAAAGCGATCGATCCGAGTATGGATTTTGGGGATATTCGCAACTTGCAAAACGTGACACAACTAATTGAGCAGTATCGTAGCAAGATAGATGCTTATAATACTGCTCTAGCCGTGATCAACTCTTCTAGAACTGAAATGGATGAATTAGACAAAAACTTAAATGACTTGGTTGAGAAAATGCTGATTGGAGTTGCTTTCAAATACGGTAAAGACAGCCATGAATATGAAATGGCGGGTGCTGTTCGCAAAAGCGATCGCATCCGCAAAAGTCAGGCGACACGTTTGAAGAATTCAGAGCAAAAATCTAGTCAATACGCAAAAACCACTGAGTAATTTTGAATTTTATACCAATTTCAAAAAGAGACATCTCCGACAATGAATAGACTTCTTGGCAAAAGTCGGGAAAAGGGGAAGGGGAAAGGGGGAAAGGTTTGTTATTTTTCCTTTACCCTTTAACCTTTACCCTTTTCTCCTCTCTTGCAAAAAGCACTTTTGCAAGAGGTCTAATATAGAGACGTAGCACTGCTACGTCTCTACAAGGGTTCTAGATAACGCATATTTAATTTGTGGAAATGTCTAATTTGGGCGGGCAAGATGCCCACCCCACAAGAGTTATGAGTTTTATTCTGTTAAAACTCTCCGGCTAAGGCTGCAACACACCGTTCGCAAATTAAGGGATGTTCTGTTGATTCTCCCACATGGGTAGAGTAGTTCCAACAGCGATCGCATTTTTGACCATCTGCATTCACTACAGCAATTCCCCAGTCTTCTGTCTGCGCTGTATATTTTAATCCTTGCAATGCTTCAGCAGAATCTAATAATTCCACCTGGGAAGTCAGCAATAAATACCGCAGTTCATCAATTCCGTTACCCTTAACAGGATTAAAGGCTTTGATAGCATCGCCTAACTGTTTGTCAGGTATATGAATCAAAGCTTTCGCTTCTAAGGAAGAACCAATGAGTTTTTCTATCCTGGCTTGTTCTAACACCTTATTAACATCGGTGCGGAGTTGTCGCAGTGTTTCCCAAAATTCCGCCAATTCTGGATTACGCCATTTTTCCTCAATCTGCACCCAACCCGCCTCAAACACAGATTTGTAAGGTGTTTTGTAAGGGAGAAATTGCCAGATATCCTCAGCGGTGTGGGATAACACTGGTGCGATCGCTCGTGCTAAATTATCTAAAGCTATTTTCAGCACCGTTTGACAACTGCGACGGCGAAAAGCATTTGGCGCACTGATGTACAGCCTATCTTTGGCAACATCTAAATAAAAGTTGGATAAATCCACCACGCAGAAATTCTGCACTGTTTGGAAAAAGCGGAAGAATTGGAAACTCTCAAAGGCTTCGGTAACTTCCTCAAACACTTCGCTGATGCGGTGCAGCATATAACGGTCAAGTTCTGGTAATTCCTCGAAGGGAACAGTATCTTTTTCTGGGTCAAAATCATCCAAGCTACCCAGCAAAAACCGCGCCGTATTGCGAATTTTGCCTCTAACATCATTCATCTGCTTGATGATATTTTTCCCAATGCGGACATCGCCGGAGTAATCAACCGATGATACCCACAATCTCAAGACATCTGCACCATAAGCCGGTTCTACTTTTTGATTTTTACCGCCTTCAATGATTGCATTTGGGTCAATCACATTTCCTTCTGACTTACTCATCTTCCGCCCTTGTTCGTCTAAAGCGAAGCCGTGAGTTAGCACAGTTTTGTAAGGTGGAATATCATTTACCGCTACACTGGTGAGCAAGCTTGACTGAAACCAACCGCGATGTTGGTCGGAACCTTCCAAATATATATCAGCAGGGTAGTGTAATTCTGGACGCTGTTGGACTACAGATGCCCAAGATGAGCCAGAATCAAACCATACATCCATTGTGTCTGTACCTCTGCGGTAAGACCGTCCATTATGACGATAGGATTCCGGTAATAACTCTTCAACAGGTAATTCCCACCAAGCATCAGAACCTTTTTCAGCGATAATTGCTTGAGCGTGGTTGATAACTTCCTCATTCAGCAGTGGTTCTCCCGTAGCTTCATCGTAGAAAACGGGAATAGGTACACCCCAACTGCGCTGACGAGAGATACACCAATCGGAACGTTCCGCCACCATTGGCGTGATGCGATTTTCACCTTGGGCTGGAATCCATTTTACCGTGGCGATCGCCTTTAGTGCTTCTTCTCTAAATCCTTCCACAGAAGCAAACCACTGTTCAGTGGCGCGGAAAATCGTCGGCTTCTTCGTCCGCCAATCATAAGGATACTTGTGCGGATATGGTTCTTCTTTCAACAAAGAACCAGCCGCATTTAAAGCATCAATCACCGCCTGATTCCCATCACCCAGCACATTCAACCCAGCAAATTCTCCCGCCTCTTGGGTAAAATTGCCGTTGTCATCCACTGGCGCAAGGATGGGCAAACCGTAGCGCTGACCAACGATGTAGTCTTCTTGACCATGACCAGGTGCAGTATGTACTAACCCAGTACCAGACTCAGTTGTAATATAATCACCGCCGACAACAATCGGGCTTTCGCGGTCAAATAGGGGATGACGGTAAGTTGTATGTTCTAAATCACTACCCTTGAATGTGGCTTTGACAGTTAACTCAACTCCCAAGGTTGAAGATAAACGTTCGACTAAATCAGCAGCAACGATGAGATAGCGGAACCTCACCCCCTCAGTCCCCTTTTCCGTTAACAGAGAGGGGGAAGCCACTTCTTCACTCCCCCTCCCTGCTTGCGGGGAGGGGGTTGGGGGGTGGGGTTCTACTTCCACTACTGCATAATTCAAATCTGCATTCACCGCCACCGCCAAATTCCCCGGAATTGTCCAGGGTGTAGTTGTCCAAATAGCCACACCCAAATCAGACTGATATTCTGCCAACAGTGGTTTTACAGCTTCCGCCAAACTTGTGATTGCAAAAGCTGCATAGATACTGCGGGAAACGTGACCTTCAGGATATTCCAACTCAGCTTCAGCCAAAGCGGTTTTAGAACTGGGACTCCAGTGAACCGGCTTTAAACCGCGATAGATGTAGCCTTTTAAGAACATTTGACCAAACACGCCAATTTGAGCCGCTTCATAAGTCGGCTTCAGAGTTAGATAAGGATTATCCCAATCACCCCAAATACCGTAGCGTTTAAAATTTTGGCGCTGATTATCTACCGTAGCTAAAGCAAATTCTTCCGCTTTTTGGCGCAGTTGTAAAGGTGTTAAATTTTGCCGTTCTGCTGACTTCATGTTCTGCAAAACTTTTAACTCAATTGGCAAACCGTGACAATCCCAACCAGGAACGTAGCGAACTTTACGCCCTTTTAGCATTTGGTAGCGATTAATAATATCTTTGAGAATTTTATTTAAGGCATGACCAATATGGAGTGAGCCGTTAGCGTAGGGAGGCCCATCGTGCAGTATAAATAATTCGCCGGGGTTATTTTCAAAAAGGCGATCGTAAATTTTATTTTCTTCCCAAAATTTTTGGATTTCAGGCTCACGCTTGATAGCGTTTGCCCGCATCTCAAAGTTAGTCTTGGGTAGGTTTACAGTATCTTTGTAACTTCCTGATTCGGTCACAGTCTCATGCCTAAAATTAGGTGTACAGGTTTTATCAATTATAGAAGATGGCATGAAAACCAAAATTCCCTATTTGAACATGAGTGTAAAGGGGACTGGGGACTGGGGACTGGGGACTGGGGATTGGGTACTGGATTGATAAACTCTTTCCTAGTCCCTAGTCCCTGTTCCCAGGGAAAGGTTTCTTGGTAATTAGGGGACTAATCAGAAATTTTGCGGAGATTGGGAGTTAGCCAACAGAAAGTAGTATACTTTTCTGGATTCGCCTAAAAACCAATAATTTTGGGGTTGCTCTAATGCTAAGTCCTGTATTAACAGTCAGTATCTTTCAAAAACAACCCGATCCTAAAACATTTTCAGCAGGTGAGGTCATCTTTGAAGAAGGACAGCCTGGTAATGAAATGTACGGCATCATCGAAGGAGACGTGGAGCTATTAGTGAATGGCAAAGTTGTAGAAACCATTGATACAGGCGAAGTTTTTGGTGTCGGGGTACTTGTAGGAGTAAAAAATAGAACTTATACAGCTATTGCAAAGGTGGATACCAAACTGGGTTTCCTTGATGAAAGCAAATTTCTCTTTGCTGTTCAGGAAACACCCGTGTTCGCCCTACAGGTGATGAAAAGTTACTCAGAGCGTCTGAGTCGTTTGCAACGTATGGTGTGAATGGGGTAGGGGGCAGGGGAAAAGAGGTATGTCTGGATCTTATTGCAGAACTCTGTGTGAAGAGTGTTGTAGAGAAGGGATGCAGTATTGTAAGTGAGCCTCCTGCCCTCAGCAAGCTCTTTTGGTGGCGAAAGGTGTAGAATCTACTGGAGATAGCAATGGCACGTAAACGATTAATTATTGAAATGGGGATGGGAATAGATCAACATGGACAAGAACCAACAGTAGCAGCATCTAGGGCGGTACGTAATGCGATCGCTCACAATGCTTTACCTGGTGTTTGGGAAGTCGCAGGTTTAAGTCACCCCAATGAAATGATTATAGAGGTTCAAGTAGCAGTGCCATACCCAGAACAAGTTAGAGAAGAAGAGGTATTAGCTGTATTACCCTTTGGTCACAAAAGCCTAACTGTAGAATCAGGGGGGATGATAGTTCAAGGGACGGCTATTCCTGAACTCAATGATAAAAATGATGAAATGTTAATTGCGATCGCAGCTGTTACAGTTCTAATCGAAAGTGATTAACTGAGGTAAAAAAGACAACATTTAGTTAATCAAATGACATATCTAAATAGGAACCTTCCAACCCATTTACATTGTTAAATATTGCAGTTTTAACCTAAAAATATTCTATCTCTAGGACTAATAATTTCCTCATTCAAAGGTATAAGATTATAGAAACCTGGAGAAAAATATGTCATTAGAAACAGAGACACTACAGGCTACACCACCAACTTCTACCTTTGAAACAGTTGAAGAAAAGCAAGAGTTTAACTGGAGGCAATGTTGGTATCCTGTTACCTTTGTGCAAGATTTACCTGTAAACCGCCCTTATAGCTTTTCGTTGTACGATGAACCCTTGGTTTTGTTTAAAGACCAAAATGGACAGTTTATCTGTTTAACAGATCGTTGTCCTCACCGTACAGCAAAACTTTCTGAAGGACAAATTATTGACGGCAAAATTGAGTGTTTATATCACGGTTGGCAGTTTGGTAGTGATGGTCAATGTCTGCACATTCCCCAATTACCAGCAGATGCGAAAATTCCAGCGAGTGCTTGCGTGCAATCCTTTAAGGTTGTGGAACGCCAAGGCATGATTTGGGTTTGGGCTGGCGAAAAAGAAACTGCTGTTGATGAAATTATCCCGATTTTACCAGATTTAGACAAGCCAGGATTTTTGCATACAGACTTTATCTTGGATCTACCTTATGACCAAACATATTTAGTAGAGAACGTCATCGATCCGGCTCATGTTGCTATTAGCCATCATGGGATGAGAGGTGGTAGTAATCGGAAAAATGCCCAGCCCCTAGAAATGGAAGTGCTAAAGAGTTCAGTTAAAGGAATTCAAGGTAGGTGGCGAGGAATTAATAAATCAAATGAAGCCTGGAAGTATGTTGATTTTGTGGCTCCAAATCTTGTTCTGAACAATGCTTATATTGAAGATAAAGGCTGGACATTTGGGTTAGCTTTGTATTCAATTCCTTTAGGTAAAGGGCGATGCCGTCTTCTAGCTAGAGGTTATCGTAATTTCATGAATTTAGGAGTCAAGCTCAGACCTCGCTGGCTGGATCACTTAAATACTAACAAAATATTAGAGCAAGATTTACCTCTGATTGTAGGACAACAATTAGAAATTGAACGTTTACAAACAAGTCTCAAGGAACTATATTTGCCTCTGAAAACATCTGACACCTTAGTGGTTGAGTACCGCAAGTGGCTAGATAAATTTGGATCGTCTTTGCCTTTTTATCAAGGCTATTCTACATGGAATAATGTTGAGAATGACGAGTTGAATCCAAAGCCGATTTTGTTAGATAGATTCTCGCGGCATATACTTATTTGTAGTTCATGCAATCGAGCTTATCGAGTTACAAATAGGGTCAAGCAAAGTTGTATCGGGATAGCGATCGCTCTAGCTGCTGTAGCCATACTTGCAGATGACTTTAAAATCAGAATAGCTGCAATATCGCTTTCTGTAGCAGCAGTTACAATGTCTGCTATGGCACAAAGGCTTAAAACTCACTTTGAGCATTCCTACACTCGTCACTAAAATAGGGATTGGGGATTGGGGATTGGGGGTTAGAGTCAGAATTCTTCCTAAGATTTAATTCATAATCCATAATCTTAGTCAAGATGAAGTTAGCTACTCTGCGCTAAAGTAAAAATATTGGGATCAAAATCTCTGGCAGTAAGTTCAAATACCACTAATCTTTACCACTGCGGCGATAATGTCTCAAGAGCATAACGAATCACTCCAAATTCAAGAGATCACCAAACTCAAACCGAAACACTTTGCTGATTTAATCAGATCGGCACAATTGATTTTCGACCCCACAGCCGGAGTTTCGGGAAGACGTATCACAGTTGACTGGGAACAATTTGGAATTCCCCGTGATGTGGCGGATAATCTCAGATTACTTGGTCAACAGTATCAATATGCATCACCTCACATCCCTGTTGAAGTCATTTGGAGTCAATTAACTCCCGAAACTCGTATTTGGTTCGTTCAAAACAAAGATAAGTTGTGGCAGCTTGAAGAAGCTTTCCCAGCCCTTGACGAAGATTAAACGGCTGAACCATTGAAAGGAATAGGAATTATTGCTAGGGGTATAACGACCCAATACTTTTCGGTTAAAGGGGAAAGTGAAAGGGGAAAAGGAGAAAGAAAACCTTTACCCTTTACCCAATAACTTTTCCCAAAACCCAATTCCAAGTTAAAAATGCTTAAGTGAACAGTATTGGTTGTGCCCCTATCCTCTCTCTATAGACATTTTTATTTGAAGGCAACACGCGGTAAATTTAGACTTAGTAGACCGTGGGGGAAATTTGCCTACCTTTAAACAAGGGGATTTTGCCCCAAGTCTTGTTAATTGAGATGGTAGCCAATACTTGTCGGGTTTTGGGGAAAAGGGGAATGGGATAAGGGAAAGAAAAAACCTTTAACCTTTACCCTTTAACCTTTCCCCAAATCCAATTCCGAGTTAAAAATGCAAAACCCGGAGCAGTATTGAGATGGTAGCTGATTTAGGGTGTGTTGAACTAGTTATCTTAGGCGATGGTGCAAGCTTCCACCGTAGGCGATCGCATTAGCTTGAGTACTTGAAGAAGAATCCAGAAGTCAGAATTCAGGAGTCAGAATCAATTAGTGGGGGATTGAGACCCACCAGTAATTGTAGACCGCTAAATTAAAAATTTAGCGGGGGTCTTAAACCCCTTTATTCATTCGCCACTCGCACAGAATTCAATTCTGAATTCTGGCTCCTGACTCCTGAATTCTGCTTTGATAAGTTAAATTAATAAAAAAGCTTGTATAGATGAATCAAAGCCTAAGTGTTGCTCCCAGCCTGGAAGAACACACTCATGAAACTCCTGTTGTCACCAAACAACAGCTATTTACAAAGCAACTAATTGTCCTTGTCTTAGAAATCCTTTTAGCATTACCTCTAGGTTTACTTCTTGCAAAGTTCCAAATTGGCAGGGTTGGCTGGATATTTGGCGGGATTGCTGCTGGTACTGTAGTTCTTCAAGGATGTCGAATTTTTTATCAATATTCCCCCAAACCTAACCGCACTGCGAGAAAAGTGGGAATGGCACTTGTAGGTTTAACTGTCGGCGCTTCTAATACCCACGGTAATCTAGCTAGTGTTGCTTCTGGTATTCCCATATTTATTTTTTTAACATTGTTTCTGCTGCTGAGTGGAAGCTGTATTGGTTATATTTACGCCCGTCTCAGCAAAATCAACCTATTGACAGCAATGCTGGCAACAGTTCCTGGTGGTGTCGGAATTATGGCTGCGATCGCAGCAGATTACAATAAAAATGTCAGCTTAGTTGCCCTAGTTCAAGCAATTCGCGTCACCTCAGTTGTTGTTTTTATCCCCTTCATCGCTAGGACATCAACTGGTAATTACTATCCGCAAACACTCCCAATTAACAGCACTTGGCTCAATTTCGATCCATCTCAACTGGAATTACTCTTTTTAGTACTCCTAATCACTGGATTAGTAATTTATCCAGCTATATTATTTAAAATTCCCGCAGGCGATTTCTTTGGTGCATTGTTAATTGGTATCGGGTTTAATCCTTTGCTACATTGGCTGCCTTTTGTGGGTGATATTAGCTTTAGTCCGCCGCCTTTAATTAACTTATTGGGTCAAATGTTGCTGGGAATTACCATTGGTGAGTATTGGGGAGACAAACCCAACTTTCAAAAGCGGACTGTCGCCTATGCCTTGATGTCTGTAGGGATGACCCTCATTGCCGGAGCGATCGCTGCTATACTTGCCATGAAATTAACCTCTTGGGACTGGTTAACGTGTCTCTTAGTCACAGCACCAGGAGGATCGGCAGAAATGATCTTGGTTTCCCTGACATTGAATCATAATGTGGAAATCGTTACAACTGGTCATTTAGTGCGACTGATTGCGATTAATAGTTCTCTACCTCTTTGGGTATTTTTGTTTCGCCGTCTTGATGAGCAACTTTCTGAATCAGTTTAATTGAATTGGGGATTGGGGATTGGGGATTGGGGATTGGGAATTGGGCAAAAGAGTGGGGTTTTTATGCTTGTTTGTAAGTAAGCTGAAAACTATCTAAAATTGCATAATCGAATTAAATCCAACTTTTGTGGGGTGGGCAACATGAGCGCCCTAATTATGCAAGGTTATTCATGGAATAGCTTATCAAAGCCTCTTTAATGGAGCTAAAAGGTTCATTAATGGAGTTCAAAGCCTCTTTAATGGAGCTAAAAGCCTCATTAATGGAGTTAAAAGGTTCATTAATGGAGCTAAAAGCCTCTTTAATGGAGTTCAAAAGCTCATTAATGGAGCTAAAAGGTTCATTAATGGAGCTAAAAGGTTCATTAATGGAGCTAAAAGCCTCTTTAATGGAGTTCAAAGCCTCTTTAATGGAGCTAAAAGCCTCTTTAATGGAGCTAAAAGGCTCATTAATGGAGTTCAAAATATATCTCTTCTGCCCTTTTTACTCACCGCCTTTTTGCTCTTTTCCCTTTAAACTGCCAGCTTCAAAGATTATTCTAAATTTAGATATTGCGGTTTTTGTCAACTACTTTTAAGGGACTGGTGCTTTAGGAGTTTGGAAAGAATGGAAAGAACAGCAAACCCAAGAGTTAAAATTTGCTGTATTAGCAGTATAGAGGAAGCATGGATTGCTATTCGTTGCGGTGCATCTGCCCTCGGCTTGGTTTCTTATATGCCCAGTGGCCCTGGTGTCATCTCTGAAGAATTAATTACCAAAATTGCGGCTTGTGTACCACCCCCGATCGCTACTTTTTTACTTACTTCAAGCCAAGATGCTCAGGAGATTATTCAGCAGGTAAGGCGCTGTCGGACAAATACTGTGCAAATTTGCGACTCCTTAGAATCAGGAAGCTACCAAGATATACGAGACGCTTTACCTGGAATCTCCATTGTCCAAGTAATTCACGTCATGACGGAAGAATCCATAGACGAAGCAATCAGTGTCGCGCCCCATGTAGATGCAATTCTACTAGACTCCGGCAATCAATCATTGCTGATTAAAGAGTTGGGCGGCACAGGACGGTTACACGACTGGAATTTAAGCGCTAAAATCCGCGAACAGGTAAACGTGCCAATCTTCTTAGCTGGAGGGCTAAAACCTGAAAATGTTGCGATCGCAGTCAAACAAGTTGCTCCTTTCGGACTTGATTTGTGTAGTGCCGTTCGCACCAACGGCAAACTAGATGAAAATAAGCTCAAACTATTCTTCCAGCAATTGAAATAGGAAATTGGGCATTGGGCATTGGACTGAAAAGAGATAAAATCCTACCTTTTGTACAGACGCGATTCATCGCGTCTCTCTTGTACAGACGGGATTCATCGCGTCTCCTAACTCTTAAAGATGCAACTTCAATGCTGATTAGCTTATCCTTTTGTTATTCAAACACTAAGGATGCTTTAGATGGTTGCCCAAATCCAAGAACTTGAAGCGCAGCACTGGGTTAAAACTCGTTCTTCCCTCGACCCTAGTGAATCCACTTTCCTGATGTGGAAAGGTAAAATCTACGCCTTTATCCCCGGCGAGAAAAGACAACTCTTGTTTAAGATGCTGGGATTGAGTGTTAGCCGATGTATTCCCACAGCAGAGGGTAGCTGGGATTTTACTTCTAGAGAACTAACTTACTACCTCAACCCGAAAACAGATGAAGTCTTACGCAAATGGGAGAATCCTTGGACAAGCGAGACAGTTCCGGTAATCCACGTTGCTAATAATCCAGTGCAGGGTAGGTTTGAGGGAAATTTCCCTGCACAAGTAGATGGTGACAGCACAACCTTTGTTTTTGATATATTTCCCTATTACCCAAATCCCCTCGCAGACGATCGCAAATTTGCCGAATATAGCCCAAATCCAATTTATCAAGCAGCCGAATTGTTTAAATTAACAGTGCCAACCGCAGATTTATTTAACACAGCCCTTTCCTCTGTTTCTGAACTCAAACTGAGTTGGGATCGCATTGGTCAATGGCTTCCCTGGATGAAAATGGGCGATCGCCCCGGTCAACTGATCTACAGTGCTGTTGGCAGCAAAGTCAATGGTTTAACAGAATTGCCTCCACTGCTGCAAGACGAAATTAATAACCGTATTCCTCTATATAAACAAGCCCCAAAAGCATTGATAGATGGGGAAGATATGACTTCCTGGTTGTATTTCCAAAAGCATTTTCCAGCTTACTTGGCTGGTGAAATCTTCCCCCTCCCCCAAGCAGAAGAATTTTGACATCTCAAGTTAGAGCTAAGTAGACTGAACCAGGCTAGAGATTGCTTGCACTAACGTACTTGGCTCTATTGGTTTAGAAATATGCTGTTGGAAACCTGCTTTTAGTGCCTGTTGCTGATTCATCTCCCCGGCGTAGGCAGTTAGGGCGATCGCTTTTATCTGCTCACCTTGTGGCAACATTCTGACTTGTTGGATCAACATATAGCCATCTACATCAGGCATCCCAATGTCACTAAGTAACACATCAAATTTAGACTTGATGAGTACCGTAAGTGCCTCGGAAGCTGAAGACACGGCTGTGATATTTGCTCCAAACTGCTCCAACACAAAACAAGTCAAATCCCGCGTGTCGGTATCATCATCCACTACTAAAACTTTGATTCCATTCAAATCGAGAAACGGATCGAGCAGCGTACTGTCCTGATTCGTTACTGGCTGAGTGGACATTAGCGGTAGCCGGATTGTAAAGGTTGCTCCTTGCCCAACACCTGGACTTTCTGCCTCAATTGTGCCACCATGCAATTCGACTAAGTGACGGGCGATCGCCAACCCTAATCCCAGTCCACCGAACTTTCTTGTGGTAGTGCCATCTGCTTGCCGGAAGTAATCAAACACGTAGGGAATAAAATCAGGATGAATACCCTTGCCTGTATCGCTGACGGTGATTTGGGCAACAGAGCCAAGTTGCTCTAAACGAATATTTACCTGTCCCCTTTCAGGCGTGAATTTAATAGCATTTGAGAGCAGATTCCAAATTACTTGTTGCAAACGAGTTGAATCACCCAAAACTTGGCCAACCTTGGGTTCGATGACTGTCTGCACTGAAATTGATTTGGCTTGGGCTGCTAGCCGCACCGTTTCCATTCCCGCTTGAATTGTAGTTGCGAGATCGACTGAAGCAACATTAAGGCTGAGTTTACCCCGCAGAATGCGGGAAACATCCAAAAGATCCTCAATCAGTTCTGATTGCAATTTGGCATTGCGTTGAATAGTTGCTAGAGCGTACCGTATCTTCGCTTCATTCAACTTCTGGCTCTGAAGTAGACTAGACCAACCGAGAATTGGGTTGAGAGGCGATCGCAACTCGTGAGACAACACCGCTAAAAATTCATCTTTAACTCGGTTTGCAGCTTCAGCTTCTTCCCGTAATGCTTCGGCTGTCAACCGTGCTTGCTGTTCTGCTTCGTATAACCGGGCATTCTCAACTGCGATCGATGCCATTTGCGCTAACTGCACAAGTATCGCTTCATCCGCTTCGGTGAACTCACCTTCATATTTGTCTGAAAGCTGAATCAACCCAATATTATGTCCCTCTCGTCCCCTTAGAGTTGCTGCAAGCCAGCCCCGCATCGGAGGGTGGTTTTTTGCCTCCATACCAAAACCTCGCCAACGGGGATGACTTTCAAGTTCGGCTTGTGTCATCCGCATTGATTGATTCAGCTGACATACAAAGGCGTAAATTCCAGACCCATCTGGCTTTTCATCGTAGTCTCGCCACTGGGCGTACTTTTCAGACATGTAAATAGCGTTAATTCCCTGTGCCCAGTTTTGGCTAATAGTCATGCTGGTAACGCACTGGTGAACACTAATAATCGATGCTGCCTGCTCGGTAATTATTTGCAGGACTTCTTCAACAGAAAGGGCAGAATTGATTGCCAACGCTGCTGTTGTCAATCCCTGCAATTGATTGGCATAGTGTCGTTCGCGGGCAAGGAGTTGTTCGCGCTCGGCTTGGGCTTGTTTGCGATTGGTGATGTCAATGATAAATTCTACGCCATCTTCTTCATTAAGACGCTTGGCACAGAACAATCCCCACCAGCGTGAGCCGTCCTTGCGAATGTATTCCTTTTCGTAAGGAGTAGTGCTACCAGTTGCTTTAAACTCTTCGATTGCTTTGAGGGAATGCGACATCCACTCCGGTGGTGTCATTTTGTCCCACCATACCAATCCTTGCTCAATATCCTCACGGCTGTAGCCGCTCATTTGCAGGAAAGCATCGTTGGTTTCGCTGATACTGCCGTTGATTTTAAAGAAAATGACACCGACCGTTTCGATGGCGATCGCGCGACGTAGGCGCTCTTCGGATTCGCGCAAGGCTGCTTCGGCTTGCCTGTGATCGCTAATATCACGAGAGATACATAGCAACCGTTCGACTTGCCCATCCGCTCCTTTAATGGGACTAATTTTGTTATCCCACCATTTTGGCTCACCTGTTTGAGTTGGACGATAGCCTTGAAAAGTGGAGACTCTGCCTACTTTTGCATTATCGATGGCGTTCAGTGCGGCTTGCTTGTCGGCTCCTTGCCAGAACTCGCTCCATGAAAAGTTGAGGAACGGTGTGATGTCATTGATGTTGAGCGCCGCCTGACCCCCTGGACTCATGTACACGATCCGCCCTGACAAATCCAATACCTTAATGCAGTCGTCGCTACTGCCAAGGATTTGCTGATTGAACTCTTCACTTTGGCGCAACGCCTCTTCTGCTTGTTTTTGATCTGTGATGTCAATCAGTAATCCATCCCACACGTATCCTTGTGTTGTTTGCACGGCTCGGGAACTGCCGTGAATCCATTTGAGTTTACCTGATGGCGTAACGATTCGCCCCTCCCACTGCCACGGGAGAAAATTTTGAGCAGCCTCAGCAACGGACGTTTGAAATGATGGCAAATCCTCTGGATGAATTAATCTCACAAAAGAATTGGCATCTTGAATAATTGTTTCTGGCTCCAATTCCAATAGTTCACGGCTGCCAGAATTGACAAAGATAAACCGATGGGGACTATCCGTGCAGGGCAAGTAGCGATAGACTACACCTGGCACATTCGCAACCAGTGCTTCGAACTGAGTTTGACTGTGATGGAGTACTGCAAGGGTTGCTTGCTCCTGGCTTTGAGCTTTAAGAGCCATTTGCCGCAGATGAATACTTTGTAAAGCAGAGGCACTAAAGCCTGCCAAACTCTTCATCAGCCGACGATCCTCAGCATCAAACTGTCGCGCCTGATGATGCGACACAATCCAAAGAGTGCCTAATGGTTGATTGTTTACACAAAGCGGAATTAGCAATCCCTCAACAATGGGAAACTGCGGGTGGTGCAAATAGGTGAAATAGCGTTCAGGATAGGCATATAGTTGCGGCTGCCGAGATTGAAGTGTGGTGCTACAGGGACTAAAATTACCTGGGGTGGTGGTTTGTTCTAAGAATTTTAATGCGCCTGCGATCGCTACCCAGCGAAATCTGGATTCGCCATTAGCATCTGTTTCCAGTAAACTGACTCCGGCAGTATCGGCTCGACATAAATCGATGGCAATCTGAACTAGGGTTTTGAGCGTGGATTGCGGATCGTCAAAGAGTTGTTGGGCGAGAGCATGAAGCGCTTGATTTTCAGCCGCTAAGTCTGGCTGTCTTGCTGGACGACCAGCCAGTACCTCTGTAATCAAGACATCTGCTTCAGTAACTGCCGGAGTAATCTTTTGGGGCAAACACATTATATATAAGCAACTCGACCGTGTTTAACTGAAAAAAGAACGCCCAAGTAGATATTTTCCTTCTAATACGCTCAATGATACATCTAGCTAAAAGCAGATAAATTTAATCTCCAATTAATAATTTAAGCTGGCTGCTGTATTTTTTGAAATTCCTCAATTGCTTTGATATGGACTTCATTTACCTTTATATGCTCCTTTACTGCTTCTGAAAATACTTCTGTTGAAGGATCTTCTGTTAGTCTATACACCAGATCGTGAAATTTCTGCGCGTGTTCGTGCATGGTTTCTACATAGGCTTCGATACGTTTTTTTTGTTCCGGATCTATTTGGTCATCTGTTTCTAAACTCTTACTCAACTCTTGTACCTCTTTGCTATGCTTAATTGCTTGTTGAGCATGTTTTTGTGCTGTCTCTATACTCTGCTTTGAAATTTCATGCATAATATTAATCCCGACTATCGCTTTATAAAAAACTACAAAATAGCAGCCATCTCGCCTATCTGTAAAAGTTAGTGAGAACTAACTAGCATAGCAACAGCCAAGGTGGTTAGCACATCAACAGATACAGATGATGAAACTTAGACACAAAAAGATTTTTCACCCAGTCCCCAGTCCCCAGTCCCTAGTCCCCAGTCCCCAAAGGTTGCGGTGGATGATATTGCCCACCGTAACCTTGAGATTAATAGAATGAGTTTAACAAAAGCGATCGCCTACACCTTAAACTTCTCGGTAATCCGCTTCATCGCCTCTTCGACATTCTCACGACTGTTAAACGCCGAAATGCGGAAGTAACCTTCACCCGCAGCACCAAACCCTGAACCGGGTGTCCCTACAACGTTGACAGTTTGCAGCAATTTATCAAAGAATTCCCAACTGGATAAACCATTAGGGGTTTTCACCCAAACGTAAGGTGCATTCACGCCACCATAGACTGATAATCCGGCGGCTGTAAGTTTTTCGCGGATAATTTTGGCGTTTTCTAGATAAAAATTAACCAGTTCTTTGATTTGTGCCTGTCCTTCTTCAGAGTAAACCGCTTCGGCTCCCCGTTGGACGATGTAAGAAACACCATTGAATTTGGTGGACTGGCGACGATTCCAGAGTTTCCATAGTTCTACATCGGAACCATCGGCGGCTTTTCCTGTAAGTGTCTTCGGTACCACAGTTAACGCACAACGGGTTCCTGTAAAGCCTGCATTCTTGGAAAAAGACCGAAATTCGATCGCAACTTCTCTTGCACCTTCAATTTCATAAATTGAGTGGGGAAGTGATGGATCGGTAATGTAAGCTTCGTAGGCTGCATCAAAGAAAATAATCGAGTTATTAGCCTTGGCATAGTCCACCCATGCTTTGAGATATTCCTTGGTAGCAGTTGCGCCAGTAGGGTTATTGGGAAAGCAGAGATAAATTAAATCTACTTTCTTGGAGGGAATCTCGGCGGTGAAGTTGTTATCAGCCGTAATTGGAAGATAAACTAAGCCTTCAAACTCGCCTTTGTCGTTGGCATTTCCCGTATTTCCCACCATAACGTTAGTGTCTACGTATACGGGGTAAACTGGGTCAGTAACGGCAATGATGTTGTCATGACCAAAGATTTCTAGAATATTGCCGGTGTCGCACTTAGAACCATCAGAGATAAAGATTTCTGAGGCATCAATTTCGGCTCCCCGTGCTTGGAAATCGTGAGTAGCAATTTTCTCCCTTAACCAAGCATAACCTTGCTCTGGCCCGTAACCTTTGAAGGTATTGCGATCGCTCATATCTTCCACAGCTTTGATCATCGCTGTGCGGCAAGCCTCCGGTAGAGGTTCGGTAACATCGCCAATGCCCAGCCGGATGATTTTAGCATCAGGATTGGCTTCTGCAAAGGCATTCACCCGCCGAGCAATTTCTGGAAACAGATAACCCGCTTTTAGTTTCAGGTAGTTGTCGTTAATAGTTGCCATTGTAAATATGAAAAAACGCCCTCAAACAGCTTACTGCTAATTTATGAGGGCGATAACTTGTAATTAACAGCGACCACTTTTTTTATACTTGTATCTCAAGAATTGCAGATGTGTAAGCGTACCTGGTAGTAGTCATCAGGTAAGAAGGAGTTAGGAGCCAGAATATATCATTTTCCTGACTCTCTGAACTTGTGATGTACAATATTTCTACTTTTATTTTTGGGTAGCGATCGCTAATTTTGCCCCTTCAACTTGACGTACCCGATCCATCACCGCTACTACCCGCCCATAATCAACTTTCTCATCAGCATTAATAATCACCAAGACTTCTGGGTTAGAACCAACTATAGAACGCACTTGCGCTGTCAAATCATCAACTTCAATTGGTTTACGGTTCAGGCTTACCTGTTCTTTTTCATCTACCGTAATCGTAATTCTGGTGGGAACTTGCTGTTGTTTGGCTGTGCTAGCCTTCGGTAAATTTACTGGTAAACCTTCTGAGCGGGTTAAAAACAGAGTTGACATGATGAAAAATGTCAAAATTGCAAAAATCACATCAATCATCGGCACGATGTTGATCTGTAACGGAAGTTCTGGCTCATCTTGTAGACGCATAGGTTTTTTCTCCTCGTTCATAGCGACGGCGGTAAAGTAATTCTAGCTGTCCCCCATACTCCTGAATTAGCGCAATTTGTCGCTGGTACAGTCCCCGGAAGGTATTGGCAAACATGAGTATGAATATAGCAACTATCAATCCTGATGCTGTTGATACTAAAGCCTCACTAATCCCGGCGGTAACACTTGCCGTTTTGCTACCTCCCACGTCACCAAGATTTAGGGAAGCAAAGGAAGCTATCAATCCTAATACTGTACCAAGAAGACCTAACAGTGGTGCCAGACTAATGATTGTCTCGAACATGTTTTGGAAACGTTTTAACACAGGTATCTCAGCCTGCGCTTCGCTTTCTAACGCCAAACGAAATTCCTCTGGATTTGGCTCCTCTAATTCTAAAGCCGCCAGAAAAATCCGGGCGAGTGGCAAATCTGCGTTTTTCTGAAGTTTATCCATTGCACCGACAACATTATCGAGACGGTAGAGATTCAAAACATCTCGCACCACGCGGCTTTGACGCTGATTAATCCGTACCCAAAACCTGATCCGCTCGATAATCAGTGCCACACCCAATACCGAAAACGCCAACAGGGGCCACATGACGATACCACCTGCTACAAACAAATTCTGAATTCCCATGTAGTGCCTCTATAACGTCGTCCACAATACAAAATCAGAGTACCAGAATCTAGAGAGAAGCTGAAACTTTTTCTCAATAAAATATAAAATATAATGATAAATTTTTCAAATTTAATACTCATGATTTTTATTTACTTATCCGTTTGTTTTACATAAACTAATTTAATTCAATTGCAACAAAAATTAATTTTATCCAAAAACGATGATATCGGTGGTTAGAAAAGATGTTTTTGCTTAGTGCAGGGTTCCGTAAGGCTATCCCAAGTAATTTTATTTTTTTACTTGATATTTATACCTTTGCATTCTAAGATGGCTAAATTAGTGAGAATAGGTAGCAATAGCTATGAGCTTTTCCGGCATTACTGTCGAGCAACGTTCCAAAGAAGTTGAGGCTCTCAAGTCTTTTCTGACTTACAGTCTGATCGGTTCACTGGCGCTGCATATCGGCGTACTGTCCTCAGGCATAAGTAATTATTTGACGAGAGTGCCCACAGAAGAAGAACCAATAGAGGTAGCGATCGTGGATTCTCCGACTGCGGAACCAGAAAACTCAGTTGAAAAAATTCCAGAAGAACCCAAAAAAGAACCAGAAATTGTTCAAAAACAGTCTATAGAAACTCTACCAGTACAAAAACCAGTACAAGAATTTATTGAAAGATCAACAATTCAAGCAGTTCAACAACAACCACAACAAACTACTCGAAATCCACAGCCAATTCAACAACAACCACAACAAACTACTCGAAATCCCCAGCCAGCAAATAGGGAAACTGCTCTCAAACCAGAAATCCCTGTGAAAACTGTTGCTCCTCAGAGTACTGGCGGTGGCGGTGGCGGTGGCGGTGGCGGCTCAGGTGTTGGTTTAGGCTCAGGTAGTGGTATTGCTGTAGGTACAAACAGTGGTACTGGCCTTGGTGGAGGAACTGGGACTGGGACTGGCGGTGGCATTGGTAGTGGTACTGGCTCAGGAATTGGCTCAGGAATTGGCTCAGGAATTGGCAGTGGTACAGGTTCCGGAATTGGCTCTGGTACTGGCTCAGGAACTGGCTCAGGAATTGGCAGTGGTACAGGTTCGGGAATTGGCTCTGGTATAGGCAATGGAGTAGGAAACCGTCCGCCAGTAGCAACAGCGCCAACAGCGCCAACACCTCCAAAAATTAACACTACTTCAGGTAATGGGAATGGTCGTGCAGCCTGCCGGGAATGTAATGCTAAGTATCCAGAGGCAGCAAGACGGCGAGGAGTTGAAGGCAGAGTAGAAGTAGCGGTCGATACAGATGCCCAAGGTAATGTTACTAATGTGCGGATTGCCCGCTCTAGTGGAAACCGCGACTTGGATGAAGAAACCGCTAGACAAGCGCGTGAGTGGAAATTAAAACCCGCAGAAGGTGGTAGACAAGGAGTATCAATAGCCACTGAATTTGCCATCAAAGGTTCACGGCGATCGCGCCAAGTTCAAGAACGGCAAGCACGAAGACAAGCACAAGAGAGAATCGAGCAAACAACGGCTGCTAACTCCACACCAGAAAATCCAAGACGTAGGCGCAGAGAGTTAGTACCTTCATCTAATGAAACTACAGCTATAAAACCAGCCCAATCTAGAGCCACAAAACCAGCTATATCTGGATTTAGTAGACGGTTGGAACCTCAAAGAGGGGAAAATTCTGCTACAAACTCATCATCTGGAACTAGCACAACTCGCACTCAAGGAAGTCCTAGAGAGTCTTTACGCCCCATCCGGCGCGAGCAAAGGGCTACCGATTCATCACAACAGCCACAACCAACCACAAATCGGCGGCGGCGAAGAGATAACACTAGCCAGAATAAGTTGCGGGAATCTTTGCGTGGTTTACGTCAACAACCTCAATCGCAACCTGCTGCACCGTCTACTGCTCCTAGTCAGCAGTAGAGCGGCAATTTAAAGTAAGTCAGGAGTGAGAATATATAGCAAGGGACTGGGGGAAAAGTCTTTTTATGTCTGAGTTTCATGTTGATGTCCTAACCACCAAGGCTTCTGCTATATAAAGCTCCTGGCTTGTAAATTATGTTTATAGAGGTACGGTTATTGCGATCGCACATGGCCATAAAACCGAACCCGCTCAATTTGAACATTAATATAGTCTAATAACTAGGAAGCTTGAGATTTAGCTTCGTGCAATATAAGATTGCTCAACAACCATTTTATCAGTTGTTCGTAAGCTAAGAAGCTTGAGATTAAGCCTCCTAATGACTAAATAGTTCATCTTAGAGGTGATAGTTATGGCAGTAATTCGTTGGAATCCATTTCTGGACATTGAACGTTTAGAACCATTCAGAGATAGTGAACGTTTAGAACCATTCCGAGAAATCGATACCTTGCAAAGACAAATGAATCGTTTGTTTGACAGATTGATCCCAACTACTAATGGTGGTGAAAGGTCTGGGTTTATATTTAGCCCGGCTGCTGAACTAGAAGAAACTGATGATGCAATTCGCTTGAAACTAGAACTACCTGGTCTAGAAGCAAAAGATATAAATATAGAAGCAACTCCCGAATCAATTTCGATTAGCGGTGAGCGGAAGACTGAAAGCAGGAACGAAGAAAACGGTGTTACTCGCTCTGAATTCCGTTATGGAAAATTTCAGAGGATAATCCCCTTACCTTCTCAAATTCAAAACAGCAAAGTGCAAGCTGAATATAAAAATGGTATTCTCCATCTAACTTTGCCGAAAGCGGAATCAGAAAAACACAAAGCCGTCAAAATCAATCTCGGTTAATTCAACACTAAAAATTAGGGAGTGGGAAAAAATTCTTTTGATCCAATTTCCACTCTTGTTATTAGCGATCGCCGCCTTCTATAAACAGGAGGCGGTTCTTTGTTATACAAGAATAGTTTCGCTAATCAATACACCTCTATCACGAGGAGGAGCAATTAGAGTTAGCGCGGCTCACTAAAAATTTTTAATTATTTACGCCGTCCTACTTAATAGTGTTTGCCGATCACCAATTATATGCTGAGATGATAGTCAGGGGCTAACTCTCAAGTTGTTCATCTGCACTTTATGTCTAATGTCAAATTCACTGATTTGAATAAAACTTCTACATAAACACACACTGATGCAGTTTGATTTGCTTGAATAGCTATATTGATAGGACATTGATCCGAAGGCAATTCACAATCCTAATTATGGCAAGTAAATTCATTGATGTTAGAGAATACACTGTCAGGGCGCACAAAAGACAGATTCATACTCGTGTTTTCCAGTTTGTCTGTAAAGAGTGTAACGATCTGACAAAACGCGAGACATTCGGGCCTCGACCCTTATATTGTGAGAGATGTCGCCCTCCCCAAGCACCGAAGAAATCCCAGCCGACATCTCAAAAAGCAAAACCCAGAGCAATGTCTTACAAAAGTGATATCGATTTAAATTGATTGAAGCCTTATGACTCAAAATGGACAATTAGAACCGCCTCCAGGAAACTTTCTCTCCCCATTGTTGGAATTACGAGACTATTATGCTCGCCTCACAGAAGAGTATGAACGCCTCTTTGTGCAAGCGCGATCGCAACTCGATCATGTAGAAGCGTTGTTGTCTAACTGGTCTTATTCCGATCCCAATAAGCAGATATCAAGACTGACTGCGGTTGACGAAAGCTCAAATGTTTCCCAAGAAGGCTCTGTGCGGTTTTTGTCACCTCTTGATGACATCGACGAAATCAAATTGGTGGAGTCTCTAGAATCAGAACTCACAGATTCGGATCGGGTTAAGATCGATAATTCTTTTTCTGCTGTTGATACAAAAGAGAGAAAACCTCCCACTACATCATCAGATGCAAAGATCGCTCCAGAGAACAACGATAGTTTAACGAAGGTAGCAGAAATACCCATGTTACCCCAGTATAATCACGCTGTTTCACGAATGGAAGCCATCAAACAGCTATTGCAAGAGCAGATAGGTACTGTCTGTCATATTGATTTTATCGTGCGATCGCTCTATGGAGAGTTAGATCCCTATCTATTCAAAGTAGTTAAAGGTAGGGTTCAATCTTCCCTCACTCAAGGTAGAGAAAGGAATTATTGGGTAACTATTCCCGATGAGCCAGGTTGTTATACTCTGGATTTAAATTTGGTAGCCCCAAGTAACCGCAATGGTGCTTCTAGGAGCATCAAAAATAAAAATAAAAAGCCTTTCATACCCCCGACAAAAACAGTACCGATGCTCAAAGCCTTTGAAGGTCAATTCTTAATTGATGCCCTCACCTCTCTGTTTGAAGACAATCCAGGTAAAGTTTTCAGCGTTGCTCAAGTCATCGCCGGAATTTATGGAGAACTAGATTCTCAGCAAACTAGAGAAATTAAAAATAAAGTGCTGAATGAATTATCTAGAGGCTATCGGACAGGCAGATTCTCTAGGGTTCCTAACGAAATTGGCTTCTATACTTGGGATTCAAATCTGATATCAAAAAGTAGTTCTCGTTAAATTGGGCATTGGGCATTGGGTATAGTTATGCTCCTTGTTCCCCTGCCCCCTGCCCCCTGCCCCATTCCTCCTATCCCAAAAACAGCTTATATGCTGGGTTTTTGTTTTCATCCCAATAGCGATAGCCCAGGTTATCGAGAAAAGCTTGCCACTCTTCCATCTCGTGGGGGGGAACCTGGATACCAACAACGATTCGACCGTAGTCTGACCCGTTGTTGCGGTAGTGAAAAAGACTAATATTCCAGTCAGGACTCATGGAAGTAACAAACTTCATCAATGCGCCAGGACGTTCGGGAAACTCAAAACGGTAGAGTAATTCATTGTCAGCTAGGGGAGAGTGCCCACCCACCATGTGCCGCAGATGTAATTTAGTTAGTTCGTCGTCGGTTAAATCAAGAGTTTCAAATCCTTGAGCTTCAAAGGTTTCAACCATCTTTGCAGCATCGGCACGGTTTTGAATTTGTACGCCTACAAAAATATGGGCTGTTTTTTCATCAGCAATTCGATAATTAAACTCGGTCAGATTACGGTTGCCGATACATTCACAAAAGTGGCGAATACTTCCCCGTTCTTCAGGTATTGTGACTGCAAAGATTGCTTCTCGGCGTTCGCCCAACTCTGCTCGTTCTGCCACGAAGCGGAGACGATCAAAATTCATGTTTGCACCGCAGGCTACAGCAATTAAGGTTTGTCCCTCGATTTGTTCTCGTTCTGCGTAGGCTTTGGCAGCTGCGATCGCTAATGCACCGGCTGGTTCTAAAATGGATCGCGTATCTTCAAACACATCTTTAATCGCAGCACATGTATCATCTGTATCCACCAGAATAATTTCATCTACATACTGCTGACATAAACGGAAGGTTTCTTCACCGACTTCTCGCACCGCCACACCATCAGCAAATAACCCCACTTGAGACAAGCGCACCCGATGTCCAGCTTTGAGCGATTGAGACATAGCATCAGCATCTACTGGTTCAACGCCAATAATCTTGATTTCAGGACGTAACCGTTTCACATAAGCCCCAATCCCAGAAATCAATCCACCCCCACCAATTGCAACAAAAATTGCATGAATTGGTTGCTGATATTGCCGTAGAATTTCCATCCCGATGGTTCCCTGTCCGGCAATTACATGAGGATCGTCAAAGGGATGAATAAAGGTCAAACCTTTTTCTACTTCTAATTGACGGGCATAGCTATATGCATCGTCGTAGGTATTTCCATGTAACACGACTGCCCCGCCCCTCATTCTAACTGCATCCACCTTGACTTGAGGTGTGGTTACTGGCATGACAATAATCGCCTTGGTTCCCAAGCGATTGGCTGCAAGGGCGACTCCCTGAGCATGGTTTCCCGCCGATGCTGCGATTACACCCTGTGCTAATATATCTGGTGGCAGTTGCACCATCCTGTTATAAGCACCCCGCAGTTTAAAGGAAAATACTGACTGCATATCCTCACGTTTCAACAGGAGTTGATTATTTAGCCGTGCAGACAAATTTGGTGCATATTCTAGTGGTGTTTCCTGGGCAACATCATATACACGGGCAGTCAGGATTTGAATGAGGTAATCGCAAAACATGGGTGTCAAAGTGTTAGCAAATGCCGGATGGAAATTAATTTTATGTTATAAGCGATCGCACTGGTTTTATTTAACTGTTGCCTCTTCCCCCTGATACCATTTCACAAAAAATATGATACAGATGCAAACGCCTAAACCTATGCTACGTCTTACTTTTTTAATTTTTAATTTTTAATTTTTAATTTTTAATTGGTATGACTCCTTTCCTCATAAGCAAATAAATTCAAAAATTAAGCGGACTGCAATGTATACCTGATAATTAATAAGGCAATCTACAGAGAGCAAAGATGCAGATCCAAAAACTTTCCCTCCCAAGCATGGGCTGTGGAACTTGGGCTTGGGGCAACCAACTGCTTTGGGGATATAACGAAAGTATGGATGACCAGTTGCAAGCAGTGTTTAACCTCTGTGTAAACAACGGTGTGGCTTTATTTGATACGGGTGATTCTTACGGTACTGGGAGATTGAATGGTCGAAGTGAATTACTGCTGGGACGATTCAACCGAGAATATGTAGGTTCAAACAAAGAAAATATTTGTATTGCGACTAAGCTTGCTGCTTACCCGTGGAGATGGACACGCAACTCAATGGTAAGTGCTTGCAAGTCGTCTGCCCAACGCCTGGGGAAAAACGTAGATTTGGTACAAATGCACTGGTCAACAGCGAATTATGCTCCTTGGCAAGAGAAAGGGCTTTTAGATGGTCTTGCCGATTTGTATGAGCAAGGACTAGTTAAAGGAGTGGGATTATCTAACTATGGGCCTAAGCGGCTCAAACAAGTGCAAAAAAAATTTGCAGAACGAGGTGTTCCGATTACTACTCTGCAAGTTCAATACTCTTTATTGTCTACATATCCTGTCACCCAATTGGGGCTGAAAGACCTTTGTGATGAGTTGGGAATTAAATTGATTGCCTACAGCCCTTTAGCTTTGGGACTGCTGACAGGAAAATACTCCCAGCAAGAACTGCCCAAAGGTATCCGAGGTTTGTTATTTAGGCAGATGTTAGCAGGAATGGGTAAACACGGAGGGACTTCTGTTAGCAAATCGCTTTTGCTATGTTTGCAAGAGGTGGCACAGTTTAGAAACAAAACTATGTCACAAGTAGCAATTAATTGGTGCATCTGTAAAGGAACTATTCCCATCCCTGGAGCCAAGAGTGTGGAACAGGCTAGGGAAAATATTGGTGCGTTAGGTTGGCAATTAAACGACAGTGAAATTACAGAGTTGGATCGGGCGGCGGCGAATACAGATAAAAAAATGGTACAAAATATCTTTCAAACTAAGTAAAATTTCAAGATGGATTAGAAGAGGAATGAGTTAAATGCTTTCCAATGCCCCTGTTTACTGTGTCTGTGTTTCTGCCGTTGAAACCAGAAGTGGAGAGTGCTAAGGGTGAACCGATGAGTTGAGCAACTCGAAAGGCAGACGCGATCGCACCTTCATGCAAGCCATCTCCTAAATAGGCTCCTGCATAGTAGGTATTGTTCTCTCCATTTGTGGCAACAACTTCATCTCGGTATCGAAAAGATTCAGTTGTATACAACGGCGTGTGATGTTCTTGAGTGTGAATAATCCGATCTTTGGCAATCAACCCTTCTAGTTGAAACGATAAAAAATAATTTTGTGGCAATGAGATGCCGCAAACCTGATTCAAGCAACTGTTATATCCCCATCGAGCCTCTGTTTGGAAAAAATCAAATTCCGAGGGGTGGCGGATGTGGTGACTGTCATACATGGAAGTATCCGTATGAATTGTAGTGGTTGCATAATTGGCTTTCCAATCTGAGAAGCGTTTAATTTCAGCCTCCGTTGGGTCAGCTAACAGCGCCATCACTTGGTCGGGTGGCGTGGCAAACACGACTTTATCAAATTCTTGGATATCACCGTGCGATCGCATATCCCTACCAGGAAGCAAGCTAGATCGCTCAATTTTCACACCATCTGGACTTCTATAAATATTAGCAATCTCCACATTCAACAACACTTCACCTTTAAATCGCTCCAAAATTTTTTCAATATAAGAATATACACCGCCTTTAATTCTGAACCATTTAACTGAGAGATAATCGCGTAACATCGGCATTGCCAGTTCTGCGGGGAAGTTATCAATAAGTTCAAAGGGCATTGAGTAGCTATACATCGTCAGCAACTTTAGCCAGATATTGCTGATACTTTGGTTATTCACATATTGAGACAGTGGGCGATCGTAAAAATCTTCCATCTGGGCAAATCGCGTTTCTAGCCATAATCCAACGGAACGGGCATGGAGCGCATCGAACCGCAGATGTTCAATCAGGCGCTGGATACCTGTATAGTTTTTCTCATACCAATTCTGTATGAAGATGCGCCAAACTACGTCAAACTTATAGATGGGTGCATTTAGTAATTTTGTTATGA
>NZ_JAVRCP020000036.1:0-64490 GCF_034530675.2 Nostoc sp. DedVER02 | reverse complement strand
ATTGGATTTTCCACTCTCTCTTGCACCCTCAAATCCCTTCCCCTAGTAGTTTACTTCGACTTGTGTGTACACCGTAGCCTTATAAAGGGGAGGGGTTGAGGGTGGGATGCTAGGGACTTTTGCAAGAGGTCTAATAAATGGGAGCGAGGAGTGGGAAATAGTGTATGAATTACGAATTACGAATTACGAATTACGAATTATTTAAGCGTGCGTTTCGCAAACTTGTTCCCCTCGCCACAATTGATATAGCCGTGTCGCTGGCATTGTCATATACAAAACATCCCCAGCGCTGAGGTTAGTTTCTAATAAATCCCAGCCATGAAGGGTTTGGTGATTTGTCTCTACGTACAAAGGTACACAATCAGCAAACATAGCTACATCTTTTACCCACTGACCACAAAAGGCGTGTAAAGGTGTAATCACAGTTGCAAAAGCTACCCAAAGACTATCGGCTGTGATGCCATTACCAAGGATGCGTCCCCCTAGCGCAGCAGCAGCAAAAGCTGGGGCTGCTAGTTCAGCCGGACTCAGCACTGCCTCGAAGCCAAATAGCTGTTGCGCTATGCCGGCAAAATCGGGATCGGCATAGTGAACAATTACCGGAATGCTGGGTGTCAAGCCTTTGGCTTTGAGGGCAATTTCTAGATTGGTAGCATCATTGCTAGTAACAGCAAGCACTGCCGCCGCAGTGTCTATATTGCTGGCTTTAAGTATTGTACGAAAGCTGGCATCGCCCTGAATGACGGGAATACCGAGTTCGCGGGCGGTGTTGACATATTTGTTGTTGGAGTCAGGTTCAACTACTACCACTTCATGTCCACTAGCATGGAGTTGCTGGATAATTCTCACTCCAATACCACTCAAGCCACAGACAATGTAGTGATATCGCTGGGGAATTCGGGCTGCATCCCAAAATTGCTTGAAGCGGCTTCCTAAGACAAAATCGGTGAGCATTGCATACCAAATACCAATGACCACTGCTCCAACTAGCATCATTACAACAGTAAATAATTTAATACTGTTAGGAGCATTTTCTACTACTTTGTCATTACCACCGGCTCCTGTAATCATGCCTACAGAAAAATATAGGGCATCGACAGGAGATAAGCTTAACTCAGCCGACATATAGGTAAGTGTAGCGATCGCAATAACCGCAAGCAATACAGCAGCACCCACCAATACCGATCGCCCGTGTTGCTGAAACTGCTTAAAATTAGTCAGGGCTTTCAGCAGTTTTTTTATTAACGATCTTCGGGGAGAACGGATGCGGGGTTGTGTACCAATAATTATGCGATCGCCTACTTGGATCTCTTGTCCAGATATGACAGCTGACACCAAATCTATCTCACCTTTTACTGGCAAGTAATAAATTAGCATCCGCGATCGGTCTTCCCACAATTCACTCAGCTTTAGACCTCTCCAGAAGTGGTTTTCATCAATGTATTCTTCGTGAATTGGCCAAGTTTGCTGAAATAATTGGATTTGCCCGATCGCTCGGTTTCCCATTGCTGCAAAGGTGAATACGGGTGCTGCTAATCCCACCACACTCATACTCAAATGGTCTGGCAAACTTTGATCTAGGCGCTCCCCTAAATTTGTATTATAAAAACGGTTGATAATCCGAATCTGGGGATTCAGTACCCGCGCTTGCATCATAATAGACAAATTCAGAGCATCTTTAGATCCGGCAATGACTAAAGTATCTGCCTGTTGAATTCCTGCTGCTGTTAAGGTGGAAGCTGCTTGTAAATCACCAACAATCACATCTCCTGCTGTTTCGCCAGGGATAGATTGGTGATGAATGCCAACAACGAAGGCCCCCTGATGTCTCAGCAAACGAAAGGTTTTATATCCGGTACGTCCTAAGCCGCAAACAATAATTCTGGGTTTCATGAAACGGCAGCATCTTTTACAGTTAGGGCTGCATTTCTAGTTATTCATCAATATTGTTGCTTACTTTGCTGGAATATAACTGTAGCTGACAACACGGTTGTTTTTAATTGAAGGCTGAAAGTTTTAGGACTTACGCAAAATCATGATAAAACGAACCGCAAAGGGCGCAAAGGACACAAAGGAATAAGAGTTTCAGAGAGTTCTTGCGTAAGTCCTGAGTTTGAGAAGTATTGGGCAAGAGTAGGTCAGATTCCTGATGAATTCGTTAACAGTCTCATTCCATTCCCTTGGGCTTTATCTGATACCAATGCACAACTGTGCGCCCTTAATAACGTACTGACAAAAATTCAGAAACATTTAAAAGCAAGGCATAAAGCTTGTAAAAAATAAACCCAGCAGCGGCTATATAACAAAGCCGCCTGCCAGGAAGGTATAGTATATTCTGGCCATGTTTGATTAGATTAGCGCTTATTTATCAAAAATAATTGCGTATCCCTACATAGAATAACTAAATACCTTGGAAAACACAGTTAAGAAAAGTTATCAAAAAGGTTAATTTCAAATTAAAACTAAATTGGGAATGGGGAATTGGAAAGAGTTTTATTTACGCCCAATGCCCAATGCCCAATTCCCAATGCCCAATGCCACATAATATAAGAAAGCGCTTCACACTTCTTAAATAATCAGCTTTATTAAAACAATGGCGAGAGACTTACGAGGATTCATTAAAATTCTGGAAGAGAAGGGACAATTACGGCGGATTTCCGCTTTGGTTGACCCAGAATTAGAAATTGCTG
Source organism: Nostoc sp. DedVER02 (assembly GCF_034530675.2). NCBI lineage: Bacteria > Bacillati > Cyanobacteriota > Cyanophyceae > Nostocales > Nostocaceae > Nostoc > Nostoc sp. DedVER02. Next base: position 61,800 of record NZ_JAVRCP020000036.1, on the reverse strand, counting down.
AGATTTCTAACCGGATGCTGCAAAAGGGTGGCCCAGGCTTGTTGTTTGAAAATGTCAAAGGCGCTTCCTTTCCTGTGGCGGTGAATTTGATGGGAACTGTGGAAAGGATTTGCTGGGCGATGAATATGCAGCATCCAGAGGAGTTGGAAACTCTGGGGAAAAAACTAAGTATGCTGCAACAGCCAAAACCACCGAAGAAGATTTCTCAAGCGATAGATTTTGGGAAAGTACTGTTTGATGTAGTGAAGGCAAAACCAGGACGGGATTTTTTTCCTGCTTGTCAGCAAGTTGTAGTTCAAGGTGATGATTTAGATTTAAATAAGTTGCCTTTGATACGTCCTTATGTTGGTGATGCTGGCAAGATTATTACGCTGGGATTGGTAATTACTAAAGATTGTGAGACGGGTACACCAAATGTAGGTGTGTATCGCTTGCAACTCCAATCTAAAAATACGATGACGGTTCACTGGTTATCAGTGCGGGGTGGGGCGAGGCATTTGCGAAAAGCGGCGGAACGTGGGAAAAAATTAGAAGTTGCGATCGCACTTGGTGTAGATCCTCTAATTATTATGGCAGCTGCTACACCCATCCCTGTAGATTTATCAGAATGGCTATTTGCTGGACTGTACGGCGGTTCTGGTGTACAGTTGGCAAAATGTAAAACTGTAGATTTGGAAGTTCCGGCAGATTCCGAATTTGTCTTGGAAGGAACGATTACACCAGGGGAAGTTTTACCAGATGGGCCTTTTGGCGACCACATGGGTTATTACGGCGGCGTGGAAGATTCGCCGTTGATACGCTTTGAGTGTATGACGCACCGGAAAAATCCGATTTACTTAACAACATTTAGCGGTCGTCCACCGAAAGAAGAAGCGATGATGGCGATCGCACTAAATCGCATCTATACGCCCATACTGCGCCAACAAGTATCTGAAATTGTCGATTTCTTCCTCCCAATGGAAGCCTTGAGTTACAAAGCAGCGATTATTTCCATAGATAAAGCATATCCGGGACAAGCGCGACGGGCGGCTTTAGCTTTTTGGAGTGCTTTACCACAATTTACATATACAAAATTTGTAATTGTTGTGGATAAAGACATAAATATTCGCGATCCGCGTCAAGTGGTGTGGGCAATTAGTTCTAAAGTTGACCCAGTGCGGGATGTGTTTATTTTGCCGAATACGCCTTTTGATACGTTGGATTTTGCTAGTGAAAAAATTGGCTTAGGTGGACGGATGGGAATTGATGCGACTACAAAGATTCCGCCGGAAACAGACCATGAATGGGGTTTGCCTTTGGAATCTGACCCAGATGTGGCAGCGATGGTAGAGAGACGATGGGCGGAGTATGGTTTGGCAGAGTTGCAGTTAGGAGAAGTAGACCCAAATTTGTTTGGTTATGATATGAAGTAAGTGTAGATAATAACTGGTAAAAATCTCCGATGACTATCAGCTTAAGAGATTTTTATCAGTCAAACTTATCAGCATGAAAAAGTTAAAAAACATCGCCGGAGATAAATATCTCTTTCCTCGTCAGCAAGAGTTTTTTCTACCATAAACTGTTATTGTATTAACAATTATAAAAAGTAATCCGATTTGATTCCTGAATCACTCGTAGAGGGAGGGAACAGGGAATAGGGAATAAAATTGTACTGAGTTCTGTTCAAGAATAAAGTAGGAATCCTATAGAATTACTATTTGATTTTTGAACTAAATTAGGTATTGTAGAGTGTGTTAGAACGGAGTTGGTAACGCACTATTCTCAAGGTTTGATGCCGTACTCTCCGCACTCACATCTTACATATATTTTCATAAATCAAACTGGATTCCTATATATAGCGCTTAAATATTAGGTAATGAGGTCAAAAAGTTGAGCAAATTATGACAACAAAAGTTAAAATTCCACTATCAAAGTTATTAATAGGATTGGTATTTAGTTGTATTCCTGTTACCCTCAATATAGGTATAGCCGATCAAATCGCCTTAGCGAAATCAACTAATCCACACAAGTGCGATATTTTTGCCTACGTCACAGATCCAGAAGGTTTAAATGTGCGGAGTGGTGCAAGTACGAATAACAAAATTTTAGGGCAAATACCTATCAACGAAACAGTTCAAGTTATTGCTGCTGTTAGAGATTGGGTAAAAATTACGAATGCTAGTGATGGTTTTAAAGGAACTGGATGGGTATCCTTGCCAAGGTTAGGACTAACAACACGAGGCTATGGTACTGATAGCGTGGATATTTACGCTCATAACAATCAAAAAAGCCGAAAAGCGGGAAGAATTCCTGCGAATACGGCTGTCAAATTGTTAGGCTGTCAGCGAGATTGGGCGCAGGTAGAATATCAAGGTATTAAGGGTTGGTTGAAAAAGCAAGATCAATGTGGCGCAGCCCTTACCAGTTGTTCTTAAAGTCCTATCCCCACAAGAGAGGAAGCGTAGCTTTGACTTTAGGGTTTTTACTTCAAAGGGAAATTATATTACCTCTGTGTTTTGTGGGTTATAAATACGGCTTAGTTAAGGACTACTGGTAATAAAAATTTTGGGTTTTTGAGACGCGATAAATCGCCGTCTCTACAAATGTTTTGGTCTTATCTGAACTGTATTGAGTTTTAGATATTAGCTTTTGATGTAAAATTAGAATTTTTTATAATAGTACTTATCACTCTGAAGAATTAAAAGAGATTGTGACAACTACACTACACTGGCAAGAGCGAGTTGGTAATCAAAGGGATTGGGTTTGGCGGGGCTGGCAAACTCGTTATACTTACATTCGTGCCGCCCAAAATAACCACAACACAACACCCTTGATTTTGTTACATGGCTTTGGCGCTTCCATTGGTCATTGGCGACATAATTTAGAAGTGTTGGCTGAAAATCACACCGTTTACGCCATCGATATGCTGGGTTTTGGCGCTTCAGAAAAAGCCGCAGCTAATTACAGTATTGAACTCTGGGTTGAACAGGTTTATGACTTTTGGAAAACATTTATCCGTCAACCAGCAATATTAATCGGCAATTCTAACGGTTCGCTCATTTCTATGGCCGCCGCAGCCACTCACCCCGACATGGTGCTGGGTATGGTGATGATGAGTTTACCCGACCCTTCACTAGAACAAGAAGCAATTCCGCCTGTACTGCAACCAGTTGTCAGAGCAATTAAAAATATTGTCGCTTCGCCGTTGATTCTGAAACCTGTATTTAACTTCGTGCGCCGTCCAGGGGTGTTGCGTCGCTGGGCTAGTCTTGCCTACGCTAACCCAGAGGCGATTACCGATGAACTCATAGAAATCTTAGCAGGCCCTCCCCAAGATAAAGGTTCGGCGAGGGCTTTTAGTGCTTTGTTCAAGGCTGCGATCGGAATTAACTTTAGTCCCAGTGTCAAGACAGTATTACCAACCTTAACAATTCCGATGTTGTTAATTTGGGGACAAAAGGATCGATTTGTTCCCCCAGCTTTGGCTAACCAATTCGCCCAGTACAACCAGATGTTGGAAGTGCTGAATTTAGAAGACGTGGGTCATTGTCCCCATGATGAATGCCCTGAACTAGTTAACCAAGCTATTTTAGATCGGATTGAGAGATGGGTTAGCGTAGACGTAGCTCGCCGCAGGCATCGCTAACCTTTGCTTACTCCCTAAATATTATGCAATGGAGCGTAGGCGTAGCCCGCCGTAGGCATCGCACCAGCTAATACCTTTACACTATTGAATTTTGAATTTCTTAACAACTAGCCAATCGTGGCTTGGTTAGTATCAACATCTGTAGCACCATTCACAGAACGAGCTACAGAAACCATCCTATTGAGAATTTCTTGACTGGGAACTTTACCTTTCAACACCACAGTGCTACCAGTCTGAGCAACCCAAAGGGTATCAACATCATCCAATTGATCGTCTTGATCGAATGCCAACGCTACCCGCTTTGCCAAACCACTTTGGTCATATTCGCCGCTTAATCCCAAACGTTCTGGGGGTATGGATTGAGTCGCAACATTAGGACTAATATCTGGCGCTATAGACTGCGGAGTAGGATTTATTTCCGCATTTTGAGGTTTTTCCATTCCAAATAGTCTTTTTAACCAACCCATAATAATTTTTCTCCTATTAGACGCTTGTTAAATCTGAGTTTAAAGGCTTTACAAAAATGCCGCATCTATCAATGAAAAGAGATCCATTCTATAAAATTATTCCTTACAGAATAATTTCTGCCCAATTTATCTCTAGAGAATGCAATGAGTGCAACCATTGAGTTTACAATAAAAGGTCGCACTGACAATTAGTGCAATAGTACCTTAGCCCAGAAATCAACATACATTTTACAAAATGTCAAGAGTTTAAAACTCAAGGAATTTTGAATTTTGAATGAGTGAATTCTGCAAAACAGTACTAATGTTTGCCTTACTTAATTCCTGCTCTAGCCTCTGTTGGCGAAGATGAAACATACCCTTTCAGTTCTTGTAGAAGATGAGGCGGGGGTTCTTTCCCGCATTTCTGGTTTATTCGCCCGTCGTGGTTTTAATATTGAAAGCCTTGCTGTTGGCCCTGCTGAACAGGGAGGTGTCTCCCGAATTACAATGGTTGTACCTGGTGACGATCGCGTGATCGAGCAACTCACCAAGCAACTATACAAGTTAGTCAATGTCTTAAAGGTACAGGATATTACTGAAACCCCTTGCGTAGAGAGGGAATTGATGCTTTTGAAGGTGAATGCTAGTAGCAGCAATCGCTCAGAAGTAATCGAACTGTCTCAGATATTCCGGGCGCGAGTCGTGGATGTGGCGGAAGATTCTCTCACCTTAGAAGTTGTGGGAGATCCTGGTAAAATGGTAGCGATCGTGCAGGTGTTGCAAAAATTTGGTTTGAAAGAAATCGCCCGCACTGGCAAAATTGCCCTGACTCGTGAATCGGGTGTGAATACCGAGTTACTCAAGTCTTTGGAAGCAAAAGTTTAGTTGGTAACTTAAATAAAAGCTTGCATAAATCAACTTTTGGGGGCAAACAGATGTTCGCCCCCAATGTGTGTTGCATCGATGTATGAGCGAGAATAATTTAGATGCCTTTACCGTGGTATAGCAGGGTAAGCAGTCTTAACATATTCAAGTAGATGTAATTTCTTGATGTATAAATATACTTTATACTTATTAGTATCTATGCTGTAAAGATAGTATTAAAACCAACAATCAAACCAAATTTGAGTTGTAAAAGGAATTAAAAATATGAATTCACCTGAAGAATACATCAATAATAATTCATCCAATATGGAAAAACAGGGGTCGAATCCAGATATAAATGAGTTGCAATTTAGTAGTAATAATATGAGCGAAGGTAGGAACTTAGAGAAAGTTAGAGAAATTCTTTTTGGCAATCAAGTACGAGATACAGAAAGAAGGTTTACCCGTTTAGAAGAACATTTAATCAAGGAATTGGGTAACGTGCGAGATGAGACAAGAAAACGTCTTGATGCTTTAGAAACTTATATTAAACAAGAAGTTGATTCTTTAACACAGCGCTTAAAAAATGAGCAGTTAGAAAGAGACTCCCAGGTAAAAGCAGTTGCTGAAGAAAGTAAAAACACAAGTATATCTTTAGAAAAAAAGATTACTCAGTTTGAGGGAGAAAATACTAATAATCAACGAGAGTTGCGCGAACAGATTCTCAACCAATCTAAAAACTTACAAGATGATATCCAGCAAAAATCTCAAGAAATCCTAGCTTTACTAGAACGGGAAGCTCAAGAACTTCGCAAAGGTAAAACGGATCGTTCTCATCTTGCCGCTATTTTTACAGAATTAGCCATCCGACTAAATGCAGAAAATAAGTCTTGAGTTAATAGTTAGAAAACACAAAGTTGATTTTTTCTCTATTAGCGCATCTTTATTACTTGAGACTTAGGAGATTTTGGTAATGAGTGACTATTCGACAAATCCAATACCGAAAGCATTCTCTGAAGGTTTGAACAGCAACAGCCAAACCTCCAAAGTCAACGATGAATTAACTATACTCCGCAGTTTGCTTCTAGATATTGAGCCGACTAAACTTAAAAAACTTTACGAGCGATTAGAAAACCCTCAAATTCAGCCAGAAGATATTAGCCAGATGCTTCCAGAAGCTATTATCTTACGCTCAAAGCAAGATAAACAACTTGGACAAGTAATGGTATCAACAGTGGAAAATGCCATTGAAGTTTCTGTTCAACAAGACCATAATGTGCTTGCAGATGCATTATTTCCAGTTATTGGCCCAGCCACTCGCAAAGCGATTTCCACCGCTCTTGAGGAAATGATGCAATCGATGAATCAAACTCTAGAACATAGCTTGTCTCCACAAAGCTTTAAGTGGAGATTAGAAGCGCAACGCACAGGAAAATCATTTGCGGAAATTGTCTTGTTACGGACGCTTGTTTATCGAGTAGAACAAATATTTCTGATTCATAAACAATCTGGATTATTGCTACAACATTTAGTAACAACCCAGGTAGGAGTTCAAGATCCCGATTTAGTAGCTGCAATGTTGACAGCAATCCAGGATTTTATCAGAGATTCATTCAGTGTCCAAAAAGTAGATGGGCTAAAAAGTTTACGCTTTGGAGAACTGATAATTTGGATTGAAGAGGGGCCACAAGCGTTAGTAGCAGCGATGATTCGGGGGAATCCTCCCCAAGAATTAAGGTTAGTTTTGCAAGAAGCAATAGAAAAAATTCATCTCAAGCTCAGTAGAGAAATTAAAAATTTTACCGGGGAGACAGAAGTATTTCAAGCCAGTAAACCTTATTTAGAAGCTTGTCTGGTAGTTCAGTATAAATCTGCGGCTAAGAAAAATTATACCTATGCCTGGGCTTTCTTGGGTGCGATCGCGATCGCTTGTAGTATTTGGGGCTTTTTTGCCATTAGAGAACAACTCCGTTGGCAAGCCTATCTCCAAAAACTCAACTCTCAGCCAGGAATTATTGTGATTAACTCCAAGCAAACTTTTGGAAAATATTTTATTTCGGGAATGCGCGATCCCTTAGCAATAGATCCCAACACACTAATACAAGCAACAAATATCAATCCCAAAATAGTAATTACCCAATGGCAACCTTATCTTTCATTGGAGCCACAATTTACTGCCAAAAGAGTTAAAAAGTTGTTGCAGCCACCGCAAAGTGTATCACTCAAAATTGATAATAACGGTATTCTTAATGTCACTGGTTATGCACCTCGCAAATGGATTTTAGAAGCCCGGAATTTATGGCGATTTATCCCTGGTATCACCCAATTTCAAGAAAATAATCTTGTAGAAATAGAACTTAGACAATTAGAATTATCCAAAAAACAAATAGAGCAACAAATATTGTTATTTTCTGAAGGAACAACTGATCTAATGCCTGGTGAAGTTGACAAACTACCTAATTTATTGATATCAATTCGTAGATGCTTAAATATTGCTAATTATCTAGGTAAGAATGTAAAGATTCAAATAATTGGACATACTAATAGTGCCGGAACTGAAGGGCAAAATAAGCTCCTCAGTCAAGCCCGTGCTAATAAAATTCTATCTTATTTAAAATCCCAAGAAATTAATAGAAACCAATTTAAAGCATTAAGTGTAAGTTATAGCCTACCTTTCCAGCCAGAACTAACGCCAGAATCTAAAAAAGTTAATCGCAGAGTATCTTTCAAGGTATTGATGGTTAATACCCATAAATAAAGCTATATCAATTTATGATTATCCAGAAAAAAATTTGTATGATCGGTGCATTTGCTACAGGTAAAACTAGTTTAGTAGCGAGGTTAGTCCACAGTATTTTCTCAGAAAAATATCATACGACAGTGGGTGTAAAAATTGATAAAAAAACTATAGAAATTGAACAAAATAAATTAAATCTTATTCTTTGGGATATTTATGGAGAAGACGAATTTCAAAAGTTACAAATGTCTTATTTACGGGGTTCTGCTGGTTATTTATTAGTTGTGGATGGTACTAGGCATAATACTCTAGAACAAGCTTTTGATTTACAAAAAAAAGTAGAAGATGCAATTGGGAAAATTCCTTTTATTTTGGTAATAAACAAATGGGATATAACGGATGAGTGGGAAATTGAATCTGCTGAGATAGATGATATTATTCATAAGGGTTGGACTGTGATTAAAACAAGCGCTAAAAATGGCATCGGTGTAGAAGAAGCTTTTCAAATTATTGCTAAAAAAATATTGGATTGCTAAATGTTAAATATCCCTGTTTTTGTGATTACCTATATTCTAAGTTTTCTAACAGCAGAGCCTTCTCTTGCCTATCTGTTGGTTAATAAAGATGGTATCCTTCTAGCTTGGGGCGGGCAGTTGGCAACTTATGGAATTACTAATCTTTGTGAAGGGAAAAAGGCAAAAGAGCAAGTTGTTTTTCTGGAAGGTTTACTACCATTAGATGGTACTTCCTTATTTCTACCATTTATACAAACAGAGTATGGGAGTTGCGTAAATGTTCATATATTACCGACAAAAGAAGTAGATTGGATATTGCTGTTAGATAGTAGTTGTGATAAAAATTACCTCTTTTCTATTCAACAAAAAGCCAATGATTTCAAACTTTTACAGGAAAAACTAAATCGGAAATTAAATTAGTAACCTAGAGTCAAAATAAATTGATTGTAGTAGGTTTAAATCATGAATACATCTATAGCAAACGATCTGCTTACCGCTTTAGACATTTTATCGTTAGAGCAAATTAATGAAGGTTTATTTAAAATTATTGGTAATTTACCTGATTGGTTAAATCAATTCAATTGCAATAAATTTGCATTAGGAATGAATATATTGATACCGCAGGAAGAGTTTTGTTTTTTAAAGAATTTTTTAATTGATGCTGAAGAATTTTGGTTGAACAATAATGCTAAAAAACTAAGTTCCGGTTTATGGACTGAAACAGATATAACTGGTCAAGAATACCATTTTAAAGCTTATGCAATTTTTGCCGATAATAAGAAAGTTTTATTAATCGAGGCTTTAGAAGATAGCTATAAAGAAAAACAAGATATTCTCCAGAAAGCTAGAGAATATAAATTAATTTATCAGCAATTGCTCAAAGATAATCAAAAAAAAGAGGTTTTAATCCATTGTCTGATTCATGACATAGCAGTGGAATTAAGTGCTATAAATTGCTGTTTTTCCCTGCTAGAATATGAAGAATTAACAACTCAAGGAAAAGAGTATTTAGAAACGGGTATTAAGCAATGCTTCAAGCAAAAAATACTAATTCAAGATATTTTAGATGCTTTTTCAACTGAAGTAATATTACCAGAAGATTCTCCTACTGACATTGACGACGCACCAAATATATTAACTTCTATACAAGAAGTAACTGAGTTTTTAAAGCCTAATTTTGCGCTTAATCATATCCAATTGCAGCTTGACACCAACATTGACAAGACTATTGACTGGACAGTTATTGGAGATCAATCTCGTTTAGACAGAGTGATTTCTAATTTAGTAGAAAATGCTTATCGTCACAGCGTGGCAGATTCTACTGTGACTATTAATCTCCAATTGGATGGGGAATATGTTTTAGTTACTGTAGACGATCAAGGTTTGGGTGTACCCCCAGAAATGGTAAAAAATTTATTTCAAAAGTTTTCCCAAGGTAAAGATAAATCAGGAAGAGCAGGTCTGGGTCTTTATTTTTGTAGAATTACACTCGAACGTTGGGGAGGTAAAATTGGTTATTTACCCCGTCCCGAAGGTGGTTCTAGATTTTGGTTCCGCTTGCCAAGAGCAGCACATTAGTATCAAAGTCAGAATAACTACAGCTAGACAATTAAATAGATGCAGTTATGTCTTTTTCTAAGGTTTCTGATAGCAAGAGATTGCAACCGCCAAAACGGTTAAGACATATTATGTAGAGCGATCGCTTATGCTCAAATTGCCAAGGCGATCGCTACAAATGAAAAGTGCTGAGTTGAGTTAGCGGAAGCGGGGCGTTTAGCCCGTGCTGAGTTAAAAGACCGTCCACAAGGGGCGGGGCTTTTACCATAGTGTGGAAGTACTGAGTAATCTTCTTGCTACTCATTACTCATTACTCAGCACTCATTACTCATTACTCAGCACTGAGTGTTGTAAATAATTAGACTACTTTGCCTTAATTGGTGTTAAGGCTACACCTTGATAATAATGTCCCAAAATTTGCAAATGATTTACTCCTTGTCGAGCTAGATTGTACGCCCCCCACTGACTCATACCCAAAGCATGACCGTAGCCAAGCCCTTGCAGTACAAAACTTCCATCGGCTCCCTTAGTAACGGTAAAGCGAGTACTTTTTAGCTTCAGGGCTGTTCGCACTTCCTCGCCCTGTAGTACCTTTGTGCCCTTGTTACCGACGATTTTCAAGACTTTAACACTACGGAAAGGCGAGTATGTCTCTGGAGTCATCGCCGTCACACCGCCAACTTCAGGAAATTTAGCACTAATTTCACTAGGCGAGAAGGTTTTTACCCAATTACACTCCCTGATATTTTGATCGTAGTCTTGAACAGCCCGTAGGTAGGGTAAGGTATTTCCCCAAACATCTTCGACGTTTTCGGTGTGTCCCCCAGAACAAGCGTGAAAAACTGAGAGAATAATCCGGTTTTTGTAAGTTAACACCTGCCCTAGTGTAGAATCCACTGCGGCGTAAGTAGCAGGAGCTTCACTGATAACACCTTTGTAAATTTGCCAACGATCGGGGGTATTACCTAAATCGTAAACGGGATTATTCCGTTGTTTTTCTCGTTCGTAAAGAGCATAAGTGCGGGCTGCGATCGCTTGGGCTTTTAGAGCTTCTTGGGGCCAGCTAGCATCCATTTCGCCACCGAGAACGCTGTAGAGATATTCTTGGTCATCAACCCAATTAACGGCCGTTAAGCCTTTTTCTGTGGGAACAACCAGAGTTCTGCCTCGATACCAGCGATCGCCAATATAAACGAATCCTTTACCTGTTGGCTCAATCCAAAATAAACCAGACTGCCATTTATCTAAAGCAACTCCCCCTGGAATGGCTTGAGCATAATATGCACTCATCGCTGGTAACTGTCCCAGAGTCCGCCCGGTACTATCCTTGACAATTCCAGTGGTGGAACTGCCTACTTTTACCTGATTAACGCCCCTCTCAATTGCCACGCGCAGAATTACAGACGCTTGGGCGGGGGCAACTAAAGCAATCCATAAGAGGACACTTACCCACCAATGACGTACTTTAATCTGGGAAAATAAAAAGCCTAAGTAAAGTTGGAATTTCATACTGGTCATCTAATCACACTAGTATCTAATTGACGCTCTAGATTATTGCGTCTACTACTTTAAGATGAGACACCACTCCAACGCCGGAGGTTGCCACCTCCTACTAATTATGCATTTTGCTTTAGCTCTCAGCTAGAAATCAGGAAAAGAAGCTAGGCGGATAATTCCTCTCCTATACCAATTCCCCATTCCCAATCTACGATGCCAATACCTTTTGAGAATTGTTCACATCATTAGCGATAATTCCAATTAAATTCAACTTACTCAAAATTTCTGTAGCTTGAGTTAGTTCGGTTCGAGTCACTTTACCCATACGCTCTACCATCACAATACCATTACAAAAAGATGCCACAATTCTGGCATCAACCGTACCTAAAATAGGCGGAGCATCTATCAGTACCAAATCATAACTTTCCTCAAACAACTCTATTAATTCCTTCATTCGTTGAGAACTGAGCAACTTCACCGTGTCTTCTGGTTCCGGCCCAGCAGTCAAAATATCAATTGCAGGATGAATAGGCTGGATGTAATCTTGAAAATGAGTAGTTGTCTCATCAACTAATAACAAAGATAGTCCCCAATCGTTGGATAGTTCCAGAATTTTGTGCAAGCTAGGATTTTGCAAATTAGCATCAATAACTAATACCCGCCGATGCATCCGGTTAGCGCTAGCCACAAGCCCTAATACTAAGGTTGTCTTCCCTTCCCCTGGTAGCGCTGAAGTAAACATCAGCGACTTGAAAGGTAAGGGATATTTTAATATTTGAATATTTTGGTAGATCATATCTAGCGTTTCATGAACGGGCAATTTAGTACTCACTTCTATGACAGAGGAATCCGATCTTCGTCGTCCATTCCAAGGCAGTCCCAGCCATCGCTTTTTGACACCACGCGATGGAAGTTTTGGTACCGATCCCAATACACGTAAGTTTGTCAGTTTCTTTATATCTCCCGCACAATAAACAGCGTCATTAAACTTTTCCAAAATCAGGGCTGCTAAGATACCTAAAATCGGCCCAATTACTGCTCCCCCAACCAAAAGTAATAATCTGTTGCTTCCCGTATAAGTACCCAAAGTAGGTTCTACCAAAACTTGCCAGTTATATCCTTCCTGAGCAATTTTCAGTCCCAAAGACTGTTGCGCCTGTAGCAGTTGTTCAAGGGTTTTACGACTACTTTCTGCCTTTGGCAGTAGACGATTATACTCTGCTATTAAGCTTGGGTATTTGTTTACCTCAGAACGGAGTCGCTGTTCTGACTCAGCTAAATTCTTCTCATTGGCAGTTAATCCTAAAACAGTTGTCTGCACTAGAATAAACTCGTCTATTAACGTTGGATCAACTCCAATAGTTTGACCTTTTAAAAGTGGTTCTCCCTTACCGCTAGTAGTAATAGATTTCACTTCTTGTCGTAATAGTGACAATTGACTTTGGCGTTGCTGCTTTAGTTTTTGTACCGATGGATAATCATCTGTATAGCGCAGTCTCTCCTTAGCCAATGCTAGCTCAGTCTTTTGAATTTCACCCAATAATGTTTGATAGCGACTTGACTGATTTAAACGAGAAGAAATTAGTTCATTCTGTTGAGATGAAGATGCTATTTGTTGCTCTAAGTTATCGTAGCGAGCATTTGCATCTTGAAGGTTTGCACGAGTGCTTTGTAGTTGGTTTTGAATATCGGCTAGAGATTCTAAGAGAATTTTACTTTGGACTTCGGGATCGAGTAATTTATGCTTTTTACGAAATTGTTCCAAATTCTTATCAGCTTTACTCACCTCTTTTTTTATCTCAGGTAGGCGAGCATTTACAAAAGCCATTCCCTGATTTAGGCGCTCTTTATGTTGTTCTTTATTGTAGTTTTGATAGACTTTTTGTAGAGCTTGAAGGAATTTTTGGGCTTTAACTGGATCTTCATCATTGAAAGAAACTTTAAATACTTGACTAAAAACTTTATTAGCTCCTATACCTCCTTCTTCTGGAGTTACTTTTAGAGGTGCTTGTTTGTTATTCTTTTGACCGTTAATATCCTCTAAGGTAATCTCAGGATAATCAGAATGAACTAAATTTACAGCTTTTTCAAGAAGCTTAGAACTCAGCATAAGTTTCATCTGAGTAGTGGAATCAACAACCTGAGAATTATTAACCTGAGTATCTGCCTCGACTGGGATATTATTTGACTGTGCCCCTTGAGATAAATTGGAATTTACCAATATCTGCATATTGCTCTGGTAAGTGGGTTTGGTAATGACAGCTAAGAGGCTAGCAGCTGACATAACTACGCAAGAAACCCCAAAAATCAGAAAGCGTCGGCGAAGCAAAATAGTAGATAGTTGTCTGATGTCAACTGCGCCTTGTGCTGAATTAGTAACCTGTTTCTCTGGATTCAGACTAATCTTAGCCACTATCAAACTCCTCTAATATTGAAACACTATATTTATGTGGAAGATTTATGAGAAATGTGAAATGTTTTTTACATTTATAGCGGCAATAGTATACTTAATGATTCTTCCAACGATGACAAGCTCATTTGGCACAATCTTATGCAAACTGGCACTTTCATGTTCATCAATTCATGCATATAAATTATTAATCAGTGTTGAAAGAATAAATTTTTAATAAATATTTTATTTAAGGGATAAAAATCTTGGCAAAAAATTAATTATTTTTTCTAAAAATTGGAGTAAAAAACTATCTAATTCACAACATTCCTATATATTGAGGTTATTTTAATAACCTCTAATAGAGAGAACACATTCATATAAATATTTAGCCCATACTATTTGTATATTTTTAATCTACTTAGCTATCCGTAAACTGTTGGTTAATTATTTGACTTAATCGTAAAACTGAACTGCTGTCTATTTGCTAGACGTGATGAGTTGGACTACTAAACTCCAGCATAGAACGTAGTTAATCTTAGATTTTAGATTAGAAAAGTTCAATAGGAAATCTAAAATCGGTGACGAGACGACTCCTCTTTTACCAAGGGAAAAAATATTGTCTATAAAATGGATAGTCAAGGGAACCGAACTCAAAAGATTGGTGCTTATGACTTTAATCCGTTAACTTATCCTCCATTCGTCCGAACCTCACAATTGCATAAACCTAACTGGTCGCCGGTGAAAGTTTTGCAGGAAATTGATGGAGATGTTGCTCTTGTGTTTGGTCATCCAGTTTACGATCGCAACCAAAACTTCATCGGCATGATGGCGGCCGATCTCACACTATCTCAGATTGGTGACTTTCTTCAAGACTCAAAGAATCATTCGAGACACTAGAACAGAGGGTTAGCGATCGCACTGCCGCATTAGCTGTATCTAATCACCAGCTAGAACACGCTAAAGAGAAAGCAGAAGTAGCAAAATCTCAAAGAAACTCAACTCCAATTGGTGCAACACGAGAAGATGTCTGCATTGGGTAATCTTGTGGCTGGTATTGCTCACGAGATCAACAACCCTGTTGGCTTTATTGCTGGGAATTTACAACCTGCAATTGATTATATTAACGACTTATTTAGATTGATTGACTTTTATCAAACTAAGATGCCCGATCTTGAACCAGAAATTGCAGACATTGACTTGGAATATTTGCGAGAAGATTTGCCTAAGTTAATTAATTCATTAAAACTCGGAGTTCAACGCATCCGCCACATCAGCATGAGTTTACGTACTTTTTCCAGAGCCGATCGAGACTACAAAGTACTATTTAATATTCATGAGGGTATTGATAGCACAATTATGATTCTCAAACACCGCTTGAAAGCTAGTAATGACCGTCCAGAGATCGAAATTATCAAGGATTATGCTAATTTACCTGAAATCGAATGCTTTCCGGGACAACTCAATCAGGTATTCATGAACATTCTGGCAAATGCAATTGATGCTTTGGAAGACTCAAATATAGGACGGAGTTTCACAGATATTGAAGTGAAGCCAAACCGAATTACAGTAAAAACTGAACTATCAAATCATAGTCAATTCGTCAACATCCGCATTCAAGACAACGGCATCGGCATGAGAAATGATGTCAAACAGAAGATTTTTGAGTATTTGTTTACTACAAAAGCCGTTGGTAAGGGAACAGGATTAGGATTAGCGATCGCTCATCAGATTGTAGTCGAAAAACATGGTGGAGCGATCGCGGTCAATTCTACTTTAGGTGAGGGTACTGAGTTTGTGATTACGCTCCCAGTGAAAGGCAATTATTGAAACAACCCGTTACAAAACGTAATTACGAATTACGAATTACGAATTACGAATTACGAATTATTTAAATGCCTACCTTGGTTAACTCTACTTCCCGTCGTCTGGGTACTTCATGAATCATGAAATCATAAGCCATATCAGTGCGGGGGAAAATAGCACGGGCTTCTTTGAGGAGATCCTTCAACTCCAAGGTATTTCCGGGAGCATAGCGGGGGCTGAAATGACTCATAATCAGTCGATGTGCCCCAGCAGCTAAAGCTGTTTGCGCTGCCATTGTGGTTGTGGAATGCAAGCGTTGAAAAGCCATATCTGCATCTTGATGGGCAAAGGTTGCTTCATGAATTAATACATCTGCATCATGAGCTAATTCCACTGCACCATCACAATAAATGGTGTCTGTACAATAGGCAATTTTTCGACCAATTTCTGTCGGGCCGCATAATTGAGTGCCATCAATCACCCGTCCGTCTTCAAGGGTAACAGTTTCACCGCGCTTGAGTTGACCGTAAATGCGACCAGAAGGAATTTCCAAGGCTTTGGCTTTTTCCACATCAAAGCGTCCTGTCCGGTCTTTTTCGGCTACGCGGTAGCCGAAAGCTGTAATCCGGTGATGCAAATTACCACAGCTAACGGTGAAGTCATTATCTTCATAGATTATCCCTGGACGGATGGCGTGAACTTTAATTGGGTAAGAAAAGTGTGTGTAGGAGTAACGGGAGGCGGATTGAATATAATCATTTAATCCAGGTGGCCCATAGATATCAATTCGTTCCACGTTGCCAGCCAAACCGCAAGTAGCAAGAAGTCCCATCAAGCCAAAGATGTGGTCGCCGTGCATGTGGGTGATAAAAATTCGGGAGAGTTGACTGATTTTCAGTTCACTCCGCATAATTTGATGTTGCGTACCTTCGCCACAGTCAAATAACCACAGTTCCGCCCTTTGGGGTAATCTCAGGGCGACACTGGAAACATTGCGCGATCGCGTCGGTACACCGGAACTCGTCCCTAAGAATGTTATCTGCACAGTGTTCTTTAGTCTTCCTATTGCTCAATATTGCAGCTATATTTTCTATAGTGACACGGTTATTGATTTATTTTTTGATAGTCCCTAAATCAGCAAAATTTAGTTTATCCACTTTGACAACTGGAATGCACTTAATATTTAGGTCTTACAGAATTCATTCTGAATTCTGACTCCTGAATTCTGTTTTGATAAAGCCAAGAAAAAGCGAGAATATACAAAGACTTATCCTCGCTTTTTGATTATCTAAGCTGTAAGAGTTGCGATCGCCTTTTCTACAGCTTGCAAGGCACTCTTTACTTCTGCTTCCGTGACAATTAGGGGTGGCACAAATCGGACTACTTTTGGCCCGGCGGGTACTAGTAAAACACCCTCTTTTATGGCAGCATTGACGACATCGGCTGCGGTTAGTTGAATATCGGCTCGTAACTCCAAACCGTTGATTAAACCCCAACCCCGAACTTCGCCAATGTGCTGAGGATATTTAGCTGCGATCGCTTTTAATCCAGTTCGCAACTGTTCACCCCTATCTTGAACATTCTGCAAAATATTTTCCCGTTCCAATGTCTGACAAACACTGAGTGCTACACCACACACAAAAGGATTGCCGCCAAAGGTGCTGGCGTGTTCCCCTGGTTGAAAAACATCGCAGAATTTCTTACTCATCATTGCACCGATGGGAATACCGCCACCTAAGCCTTTGGCACTGGTAAAAATATCCGGTTCAACGCCGAGATGTTCGTAAGCCCATAGTTGGCCACTGCGCCCCATACCTACTTGCACTTCATCAAAAATCAATAAAATGCCAGTTTCATCGCAAATCTGCCGCAGCTTTTTGAAATAGGCAACATCTCCCGGACGCACACCGCCTTCTCCCTGCAATGGCTCGATTAGAATTGCTGCTACCCGGTAATCGCCTTCATCCAATTCGCTAATTGCCACTTCCACAGCGTTAATATCGTTGTAATTGACGTAGTGGAACCCAGGAACCAGAGGATCAAAATACTTTTGATACTTCGGTTGGGCAGTGGCGGTAATAGTCGCCAAAGTCCGGCCGTGGAAACTGGCATTGGCGGTTAGAATAATTGGTTTTTCAATTTCTAATACTGTGTGAGCATATTTCCGCGCCAGCTTAATAGCGGCTTCGTTGGCTTCAGCCCCAGAGTTGCAGAAAAATACGCGATCGGCACAAGAATGTTCAACGAGCCATTTTGCCAATTCGCCTTGTTCAGGAATATAGTACAAATTAGAGACGTGATGCAGCTTTTGGATTTGGCGTGTTACCGCTTCTACCATAACTGGGTGGGCGTGTCCCAAAGTACAAGTAGCAATTCCCGCTACAAAGTCTAGATATTCGCGCCCCTGTGTATCCCAAACCCGACATCCAGCACCCCGTTCTAGGGCTAAGGGAAACCGACCGTAGGTAGACATGACAGCTTCATTAAAGCTATCTGCATCAAAGGGACTGGAAGTTACAGACCCTGAATCTGCAAAGATGGTGGCTTGGTCAACGAGAGTTTGTAGACTCACTACCGCTCCTCCTGAAAGTTTTTCATTATATAGTTATTTACTAGTTTGCTAGAAATCACTAAAAATTACTTTTTATTTAGCACAATTCGTACTTCTTATTAGGCTAACGCTTATCCCGCATTTCTCACAAGCTTCAGGCGTTTGATGGAGCAGAGGGGCAGAGGGGAAAGAACTTGGTATTTGAACTCTCCCACTAGCGAACCTGCTCCTTTGCTCCCCTGCACAAGCGCAGACTTTAAGAGGTGTGGTGAGAAATCCGGGTTATATAAGTTTCGCGGTGGTGAAAAAAACTTTTGACCTTAATTAGCCAAAGTGGGAGCGACACGCAATTTGCGTAAATGCAGCCCAAACTAGGTATCGTCAGTCTTGGGTGGAGTCCAGCGATTTTCTCACTGATGTCCAAGCCCGACTCGTCATAGCACAAGCCTTGGTGGTTAGAACATCAACAGATGATGAAACTTAGACATAAAAAGACTTTTCACCCAGTCCCCAGTCCCTTCCTATAAATGTTAGCCTGCGGTTTTGATGAGTCAAGCTTGGATAGATGAGAAAATCTCTGCTGAGAATTATTTTTCTGTGATTTTCAGTTCATCAATATTCCAAAAAGTTGAACCCAAGGCAGAAAACTTGATGGGATTGACACGTTCACGCACTGCTTGAAACGAGATTGGATTCACAAGACAGAATATCGGCAACTGTTCAGCAACGATTTGCTGGAATCTCTCATAAATCGCCTTGCGCTTGCTCTGGTCTAGTTCTTTAAATCCGGCGCTGAAAAGATTGTCAATTTCTTTCTCCCATTCAGAAACTACCCATCCTTGAAGTGGGGGTTTTCCTGGTAGAGAACCTTGGTTGAACTGATGAAATGAACCTTGACTAGTCCAAAATAGAGATAAAAGATTAGGTTCAACATCTGCACCAGGAACACCAAACGCACCAACATAACAATCCCAATCTCGACGAGAGAGTAGCTTTTGCAATATTACGTTAAAACTGACTACCTGCAAATCTGCTTTGATACCAATTTGACTGAAGTCTTGTTGGATTTGAACTGCGGCATCGATTCTTGATTGATCTTCCGCTTTCACCAAAAGATTAAATTGCACCCGATTTCCATCTTCGTCTAACAGCTCTTTTTGGGAGTTGTATTTAAAGCCAGCCTCTAGCAACATCTGCCTAGCTCTCTGGGGATTATAATCATAAACTTTTAACCCTGCTGCTGGGGACAAATAATAAGGACTTTGAACAGCAATTGGTGAATGTTGGATTTTGCCTAAACCGCGATAGATATTAGTTTTCATCCGGTCGCGGTCAATGGCATAAGCAACTGCTTGTCTAAAAGCTAAGTTATTAAACCATTGAGATTTGATTGGGTCTATAAAAGGCTTCCCTTTGGAATTACTAGCTTGGTTGAGATTGAAACCCACAAAGCTAAAACCCGCAGTAGTCCCACCATTGTAAATAATAAACTTTCCTCGTTTTTCCTCTTTTTTGAGTAACCCAAATACTGCTGGTGTCACATTTAAAGTATCTAGTTCCCCTGAGCGAAATCTCAGTAATTGGTTTTCTGTAGAAGCAATAATTTGCCAGACAATACGTTCAATATAAGGCTGAGGATTACTTTGAGAATCTTTGCGCCAGTAATAAGGGTTGCGTCGTAAAATTACCCGTTCACCAGGAGTATAGCTTTCTATTTTGTACGGCCCATTGGAGATAATTTTTTGCGGAGCGGTATTGGTTCCCCACATTGAGAGAAACTGAGGATTACCATTAGCATCTTTGGAGAATACAGAAGAACGCAAGGCATGAGCAGGTAAAATCGCTAGTCTTTCGGCGTATCTTAAAAAAGGAGCAAAAGGTTCCGTAAAAGTGAACTCAACTCGCAGAGCATCTAGTTTCTGCACTGAGGGGAAAGTTTCGGTGTTGCCAATGCGTAAAAAATCTCTATATAAAGTGGGAATTTTTTTATTAAGATAAATATCTTGATATGTAAAGACTACATCATCTGCCGTGAGAGGTTCACCATCTGACCATTTCAATCCTGTTTTTAAGTTAAAAATAATTCGCTTTTTATCAGCAGATATTGACCAAGATTCTGCCAGTCCTGGTTCTAACTTACTAGTCATAACATTTTCATCGACCAATCCTTTATAAATCAAAGAAAAAACACTGTATGGAGAGTCATTAATGGCATAGTTAAAAGTAGTTGGATCGCTTAGGGAAACTAAAACTAATTGAGCTACCTGAGATGCTTTGCTTTTCATTTGTGTCGGGTGACAGCTTGTGAGCAAGAAACAACAAGATAGCAGCAAACCAACTACTAAATTCAGAGGTCGAACAACAGCAGGAATCATCTCTAGTTATCTACCTTGCAGCTACTATCTACACAGTACAGTATGGTGATTTCCTAGTATTAGGATCGTGGCAGTAGACCGAAATGTTCTGCGATCGCAATGACCTGTTATAGCTAGATAACTTGTAGTTTGAATGTACTAAAAAGCACAAATGCGATAAAGTTATTACAAAACTAGAAAAAGTAGGCTAAAAGTACTATTGTTACTTCATTCTCAACACTTGAGCAAAAATATCAACGTATCCAAAAGGAGTTAATGGCTGGGGCGATCGCTCTTGGCGGTGTTTTCTTCATTGGCACTTCGTGGTACTCGTTAGTTGAGGGTTGGTCATGGGAAGATGCAGCTTACATGACAGTGATCACTCTAGCGACTGTGGGATACGGGGAGACGCATCCACTGGGTAATCGCGGACGATTATTTACCATCGCCCTGATTTTGTTGGGTGTAATCAACATCGGTTACATTGTCAACAGATTTACAGAAGCGATCATTCAAGGCTACTTTCAACAAGGAATTCGGCTACAACAACAAAGGCGGTTAATGGAATCCCTGTCAGAACATTACATCATCTGTGGATTTAGCCGCACTGGTCGGCAAATTGCTAAGGAATTTCAGGCTGAAGGCGTACCTTTTGTAGTGATTGATGCTGATATGGAATCTGTGCAAAGGGCGCAAGCAGAAGGTTACACAGCATTCCAAGGTGATGCTACATTAGATGACACACTTTTGAAAGTTGGTATTGAACGGGCGATGTGTATTGTTGCAGCCCTACCTTCAGATGCCGAAAATTTATATATAGTTTTATCAGCCAAAACACTGAATTCAGGAATTCGGGTAATCGCCCGCGCCAGTACAGAAGAAGCTTTGCAGAAGTTACGACGCGGTGGTGCAGATGAAGTCATATCCCCCTATATTACTGGCGGGAAGCGTATGGCTGCTGCCGCTCTCAGACCCCAAGTATTGGACTTTGTAGACGGGATTCTCACAGGTGCAGACCGTCAGTTATATATGGAAGAATTTTTACTCGACCCGGCTTTTTGTCCCTTTGTGGGTCAGAGTTTGCAAAAAGCGAGATTGCGATCGCAATCTGGGGCATTAGTTCTGGCAATTCGCCGCGCTGATGGCACTTTAATCGGTGGCCCCACTGGCGATACGATTTTAATGCCAGGCGATCGGCTAATTGGTATGGGTACAGCAGAACAGTTGCGTAGCCTGAACCAAATTCTCGGCCCAATTGGTTCTCAAAAATTGCGACGACCGAAAAGTAGTTGAGGGCAGATATCAGATAATTTTTGTAGACAAAAAGTAATAAGAAAAAAGTTCTAAAAAAATAGGTATTGATATGAATACAAATTTAGAAGATTAATCCCTCCAATTGTTCAGTAGATAAGACTTGGAGACGTTCAATTATTAATGAATCTATCTCACCAAAGCGTCTATTTACAAGGCGTAAAGTATATTTCAATGCTTCCTTCTGCTCTCCCCTTTGTTCTCCCTGATGCAAAATATCCTGATAAATCACTGACTCTTGCATAATTTCCTCCCGTTTGAAATTCCAGGTGTAAAATCCGATTTTCTGTTTGCAGAAATGTCACGGAATCAGCGCGGATCGGTTCAATGCTCAATTCGGTTTTTAAAATTTCAATTTTTGCGGTTCTTGATTTAGTAACCAACGAGCAAAATCATGGGGATACTTTTCTGCAAGTATTTTACAAAGGTTGTCATATTCTGCCATCTGGCATGATTGCACCTGATTTTATGAAATATTATCTAATGGTCAATGACTAATGACTAATAATCGATTTCTTTCCACCCATGCATGGATGCTATGCCTTTTGTAACCCATTCGATCACAATTGGGGGAGCTTCTGATATCAAAATGCTAGGATAAACTGCTGCACCCCATTCGGGATGCACTAGTACGCGGCATTGATTTTTAATCACTGGATAGTTGAGCAAAGCTTTGACAACTGCTGTGTCATCGTGGGGGATTGCTCCGGGATGAGATAGTAAAGGATAGCCTGTACGAGGGTCGATTAAGTCTGTTAAATAACCGCGATCGCGCAAATTAAATGCCAAATCACAGCCAAATCGCATAAACTTTTCTCGTAAGCGTTCTTTCTCTGACTCTACTTCTGCCGTCTTTTTGACTAATTGATAACGCGATCGCTGTAAGACAATCACTACTCGTAAAAATGGCTGCCGTTTCCAATCTGGTAATATCCGTTCGCAGTTGGCACAGATATATTGGCTGGGAGCATGAATTGAAATTTGAACCGCTTGTCCTATTTCGCCAACTAAATTAATAGGACAGGCTTGCTCCGAAGTGTAAACTTTGGGATAGTTCACTAAATTGATTCGGCTTATATAAGTTTTTTAATTTAATCTCCGGTATAGATGATAGCTCTTAAAAGTTCAAAAAAATCATCAATTTCTTATTTTATGTTACTTTTTTTTAGCAACAATTGCTAATAATTTGAGAATTTTAATCCGAATTTTATCCTTTATTAACCTGTTCTCATATAATTTGGTGCGATCGCTGTAGGCATTGCCATAGATACAGCGTGTGGTAAACAAGCAATGCATACGGCAGGCTACGCCTACGCTCCTGAAATCTATTCGATCAAAACCTTAAAAAATGAACTCTATCTCACCCAATTAATTGAGTTTTAAAGAATTCACCGGTACTTCATCCCAAGAATCGACTGTCCGCAATTGCGCTATCCAGCCTGCTTCCTTTTGCGCCTCGGTCAAATTATTCTGGAAGGAATCATGACACTCTTTAGCTTGAGATTCATTACAAGTAGCAATACAGGCATGAATCATCCCAGACGGATCAATTTGCTCATTTACCCAAATAGTCATGGAATATTCCCTCGAAAACTGTATTGAAAAAAGCTATTAATTATTTTAGAACACTATTAGAGACGAAAATTGTAGGGCAAAATCGGTAACAAATAGTAAACTAATCCCAATTACCGATTGCTAATTTATAATTCTCCAGTTTTGCTTCATCTGGTAGGCACATAGGATTTATCGCCTCTTTCGTAGCGACGGCGGTAGAGTAATTCTAACTGTCCACCATATTCTTGAATCCAAGCTATTTGGCGTTGATAGAGTCCTCGGAAAGTATTAGCAAATAATAGTGTAAAGATTGCTACTACCAATCCTGATGCTGTGGATACTAAAGCTTCACTAATTCCAGCTGTCACACCTGTTGTTTTACTACCTCCCACATCTCCAATATTTAGAGAGGCAAAGGAGTTAATTAATCCTAAGACAGTTCCTAGAAGTCCCAACAACGGTGCAAGACCAATAATTGTCTCAAAAATATTTTGCGATCGCTTCAGTAAGGGAATTTCGGCTTGTGCTTCACTTTCTAGTGCCAAACGAAATTCTTCTGGTGTCGGCTCCTCTAATTCTAAAGCTGCTAAAAAAATTCGGGCGATAGGTAAATCAGCATTTTTTTGCAATTTATCTACAGCACTAACTACATTATCCAGGCGATAAAGCTGTAGTACCTCTCGTACTACCTTGTTTTGTCGATTACTTATCCTTACCCAAAAAATGATCCGTTCGATAATCAGCGCCACGCCTAACAAAGAGAATGCCAGCAGAGGCCACATGACTACGCCACCTGCTGTAAACAGATTACTAATTTCCATCTACTCTTTTTTAACTCATCAACAACGCTAGATTAACATCTCGTTGAGATGGAGCAGTTTAACGCTGCATTGTAGTTACAACAGCTTTTGGGCTATCCTCAGTTTGGCCGATCGCGATCGCAGGTTATTGAGAATTTATTTTTAGCAGTAACTTTAATAAATGTTAAGGAGTTCAGATTATTCCTACACCAGAACAAAAAACACAGTGCTACATATTGTGCTGTTGGTTTACTAAGCTTTACTTGCCGATTAATATCGTTCGGATGGATGAACGGACAAAAAATCTATTCTTCTTGGCAGGCGAGGAAAATATCATAGAGATATATCCTAACGGTAAATGGAGATACATAGGATGAGCAAGCCTAATTTTCATGCAATGAGTCAGAAAGAGTTACATGATTACGTTCTTGCTCATCGGGAAGATCAAGAAGCCTTCTACGCTTATGTCGATAAGTTGCATCTCGAAGGTAATTGGATTGAAATGCCACCGTTACAGTCAGAACAAGATTTAGAAAATTATCCTAAGTTTATTGAGCGTATTCGCAGCAGTTCTGAGCCACGAGATGAAGCAGTTTAGCGCTGCATTGCAGTTACAGCAACTTTTCAGCTATTCTCAGTTTGGCCGATCGCGATCGCGGATTCTGACTAATTTCTTCTTCTTGTGCAATAATCGGCTTTTTTGTCAAGACTTTTAACAAAGGTGAATTTCTTAAACCATGCTTCACCGGACGGTCTTCTAAACTATGAAAACTGATAATCGCAATTCTACCGCCAGGGACAAGGGCATTTGGGGCTTTATCCAAAAAGGTTTCTAGGGATTTTAATTCGTCGTTGACGACAATTCGCAAAGCTTGAAAAACCCGAGTTGCCGGGTGAATTCTACCATAACGGTATTTTGGAGGGACTGAAGAAGCGATCGCATCAGCTAATTCTGTAGTCGTATGCAACGGTCGGCGTTCTATAATACGACGAGCAATGCGCCGTGATAATCTTTCCTCACCGTACTTAAAGAAAATATCAGCTAATTCTGCTTCATCCCAATTATTAATCACATCAGCAGCAGTTAGCGATCGCCCTCGATCCATTCGCATATCTAAATTTGCAGATTGGCGAAAGCTAAAACCCCGTTCTGCTTGATCTAAATGGTAAGAACTTACCCCCAAATCGGCTAAAATACCATCGAAAGTGTTAGGGGGAAATTCGTAGTCAGCAAAATTACTATAAATAAATTGTACGCGATCGCCAAACTCAGCTAATTCTTTCTTTGCAGCAGCTAAAGCATCTTCATCTTGGTCAACTGCCGTTACCCGCACATCTTCAGCAGCTTCTAAAATTAAGCGACTGTGACCACCACCGCCTACCGTTACATCTAAATAATGTCCACCTGGACGAACCGCCAAACCCTCAATTACCTCCCGTCCCAAAACGGAAATATGAGAAAAAGCCAGTTCTTCTAAATCTAGCGGCGTTTGTAAATCTGATTTCATCTTTAATTTTAATTTTATTTTTGTTTCTATTTGGTAAGACCTACACCAAAAACCTCTTAAACTCCTATTCTTCCGTGTCGCGCCAGTTGCTACAAGTCGGGGAACCGCAAGGACGCACTGGCTTCTCTACGTCCTCTGTGGTTCAATTTCCCATTACTTATACGTAAGTCTTATTTAACACCCATTCCCGATTCTCCATTCCCAATTCCCAATCCTTAACATCAAGATTTTAAATGCAAAAAGAGATTACATGAAAAAAAACCTGTGCCTCAATCCCTTGCATATCAAGCTTCCCTATAATAATTGAAGAGGTGCAACGAAATGAAACAATTACAACTCCTGCGCTGCTATCCTCTCTCCAACATAACCCTGTAGAGTCAAAATTATATAGATTGCCCCTACAAACCTCATTTTGGCAGACTAGATAAATCGGCTGTGGTTGGAATCTAGGCGGTTCAATTCAAAATTTTCACGAACGGAGAACACGAAATCTATGACCAGACTAGAAACCCGCACTGAACCAATGGTGCTAAACATGGGGCCACACCACCCCTCAATGCACGGGGTTCTGCGGTTAATCATGACTCTGGATGGCGAGGATGTCGTTGACTGTGAACCAGTTATCGGCTATTTGCACCGGGGAATGGAAAAAATCGCTGAGAACCGTACTAATGTAATGTACGTCCCCTACGTTAGTCGGTGGGACTACGCGGCGGGAATGTTCAACGAAGCGGTTACTGTTAACGCCCCAGAAAAACTTGCAGGTGTAGCTGTTCCCAAACGCGCTAGCTACATCCGCGTCATTATGCTGGAGTTGAACCGCATTGCTAACCACTTGCTATGGTTTGGCCCTTTCCTCGCTGACGTAGGCGCACAAACTCCCTTCTTCTACCAGTTCCGCGAACGGGAGATGATTTATGATTTGTGGGAAGCAGCTACAGGTTATCGGATGGTAAATAATAACTACTTCCGCGTAGGTGGAGTAGCGGCTGATTTACCTTATGGTTGGGTAGATAAGTGTCTGGAATTCTGCGACTATTTATTACCCAAAGTTGATGAGTACGAACGTTTAGTAACAGATAACCCCATCTTCCGGCGGCGTGTTGAGGGTATTGGTACTATCACGCGAGAAGAAGCAATTAACTGGGGACTTTCTGGCCCAATGTTACGCGCTTCTGGCGTGCAATGGGACTTGCGGAAAGTTGACCATTACGAATGTTACGACGATTTCGATTGGGATGTACAGTGGGAAACCGCCGGTGATTGCTTTGCCCGTTACGTAGTGCGGATGCGGGAAATGCGCGAATCTGTGAAGATTATTCGCCAAGCAATTAAAGGACTTCCTGGCGGCCCTTACGAAAATCTGGAAGCCAAGCGTTTAGCCGCAGGTAAAAAATCTGAGTGGGACGCATTTGATTACCAATTCATCGGCAAAAAAGTTTCCCCCACTTTCAAGATGCCCAAGGGTGAAATCTACGCCCGTGTAGAAAGTGGCAAAGGTGAATTGGGAATTTATTTAGTTGGCGATGATAACGTCTTCCCCGCACGTTGGAAGATTCGCGCCGCAGATTTCAACAACCTCCAGATTGTTCCACATTTACTGCGCGGGATGAAGGTTGCAGATATTGTGGTTATTCTCGGTAGTGTTGACGTAATTATGGGTTCTGTGGATAGGTAGAAAATATCTATCTAATTATTTTTTTGAGCAGTTGTATTATGCAACTGCTCTTTTTTTTATAATTTTTGAAGATGCGATAAATCGCCGTCTTTAGGAAGAAGACGCGATAAATCGCCGTCTCTACAAGGGATTGATTATTGTAGAGTCGGCGATTTATCGCGTCTCTAATCTGGCTGGAAAATTTTTTTACTCATATAACAGATGTACAAAATATTTATCGAGTTTTAAATAATGCCCCGCATTTTTGACAACATAGATTTGCAACTGCTACCGATTTTACGAGAAACTCTCAAAATCTCTTATCGAGCAGATTTTTGTGTTGGCTACTTTAACCTCAGAGGTTGGCGAAGAATTGATGATTTAGTCGAACAGTATGTTGGTGGTGAAAATGCTTGTTGTCGTTTGCTAATTGGGATGCAAAGCTTACCCAGTGATGAAGTTCATGCAGCGTTTAGCCTTGTTAGTGGTGATGGACGAATTGACAACAGTAGCATTGTGCGGTTTAAAAAACGCATGGCGGCGGAATTTCGTCAACAGTTAACTATTGGTGCGCCAACTAATCAGGATGAAGCGGGGTTGCGGCGGTTAAGTCATCAGCTAAAAAGTCAGAAGGTAATTATTAAACTGTTTTTGCGTCATTCTCTCCATGCCAAGTTATATCTTGTGCATCGCAATGACCCGAATACTCCAATTGTGGGATTCTTGGGTAGTAGTAATTTAACCCTTCCCGGATTGGCGAAACAAGGGGAGTTGAATGTTGATATTTTAGACCACGATGCTTGTAATAAACTACAAAAGTGGTTTAGCGATCGCTGGCAAGATTACGGTTGTGTAGATATTTCCCAAGAATTAGCAGAAATTATCGATCAGAGTTGGGCTAGGCAAGAGCTAGTTTCGCCTTACTACATCTACCTGAAGATAGCTTACCACTTATCCCATGAAGCGATCGCCGGACTTTCAGAATTTCGTATCCCCCGCGAATTTAACAACTTATTTGACTTCCAAAAAGCTGCCATACAGCTAGCAGCACGTCATGTAACTAGGCGTGACGGCGTATTAGTGGGTGATGTGGTCGGTTTGGGCAAAACTTTAGTTGGAACTGCCCTTGCCAAGATATTACAAGAAGATTGTTATTTAGAAACACTGATTATTTGCCCAAAAAACTTGGTTTCAATGTGGCAAGAATATGTAAATAACTATCGGTTACTTGCCGAAATTATGCCAATTAGTCAAGTACAAAATAAATTACCAACATTGCGGCGTTACCGAGTTGTATTAATTGATGAAAGTCATAATTTACGGAACCGCGAAGGTAAACGTTATCGAACAATAATAGAATATATTGCAGCTAACGAAAGTAAATGTATTTTATTATCTGCAACTCCTTACAATAAAAGTTACCTTGACCTTTCTGCCCAACTACGGCTATTTGTGCCAGAAGACCAAGATTTAGGATTAAGACCAGAAGCTTTAATTAATGAACTTGGCAGCAGTTCCATAGGAGAATTAGAGTTTATTAGAAAGCATCAATGTTCAGTTCGCTCTTTAGCGGCCTTTGAGAAAAGCGAACACCCTGATGACTGGCGAGAATTGATGAAGCGTTACATGGTAAGGCGTACTCGCTCTTTTATTAAAGATAATTATGCCCACACAGATGAAACAGGGCGGAAATATTTAGAATTTGCTGATGGGAGACGTTCTTATTTTCCCCAGCGTTTACCTCAGAATCTCAAGTTTCCTCTAGAAGGTTCTGATACTGATTTTTATGCTCGTCTTTACTCTGAGTTAGTAATAGAAGTGATTAATCAACTTAGTTTACCGCGTTATGGGCTAGGGAATTACGTTATTGCTAAACAAAAACAGCCGCCTACAGACACCGAACAACGTTTTATTAATAGCTTATTTCGTGGCGGTAGGAGGTTAATGGGTTTTTCTCGCACTAATTTATTTAAACGTTTAGAAAGTAGTGGCGTTGCTTTTATCCAATCAATTGAACGCCATATATTACGAAACTTCATTTATTTATATGCTTTAGAGCAAGGACTTGATATTCCCATTGGAACTCAAGAGGCTGAGTTATTAGGGAACTCCGAAAAATAAATTATCCCAATTTCTGGACTCAATACGACTGTTCCTCCCCCTGCTCCCTGCTCCCTGCCCCCTGCCTACACAGCGATGGGATATTTTTTTAATTGGAAGTCCCTTAGATACGAGTAATAATGATGAAGATGCCGATTCTGTAGCAGCAGCTTTGTTTGATACAGAAACAGAAGATGATGATTCTGACCTAACATTAGAGAATGGGGAGAATTTAAAGCCTCTCTCCTTGCAAGAGAGAGGTTTTCCAGATTATGTTTTTCGTCAAAGAGCAAAATTAATTTACCAAGAATATAGAACTCGATATCAACGAAGATTTAAGTGGTTGCGTTCTACGCTTTTTGATATTAAGAAACTGAAACGTGATTTGCTAGAAGATGCTAAAGCCCTGATTAATGTGCTGCAACAGTGTGGCGAGTGGAATCCTCAAAAAGATGAAAAGCTTGCAGCTTTAATCAAACTATTAACAGAAATTCATCCCAAAGATAAAGTACTAATTTTCACACAATTTGCTGATACAGTCCGCTACCTTGCAGACAATTTGCAGTCGAATCATATTACTAATGTAGCTGGGGTAACGGGACAATCTAAAGACCCCACAATAATAACGGGAAGATTTAGCCCAGTGAGTAATGGAAAACGTGAGCAAATTACCGAGAGATAAACAGCATCACAACTTAGTGCAAAAGGGTGCTGAATTGATTGCTGAGGAAGAGAAAAATGCCGGCGGTCAATTAGGGCGACCATCTGGTGCTAGATTCCGCACTTATGAACGACTAAAAAGTTATGTTCAAGAAATGAAAGGAACACTATTTGTTAGTGAAGAACTTTTAAAAGCAATTGATGAAATTTACCGTTATCCTTTACGACACAGGGAAAACATAGCAGAATCCAAACTCGTTTATCAACTGAGATTAATCGGGTAAGCAAATCTGAGCAAAAAGCTTTAGCATTAACTGAATTACGCTGCACATTTGGAGAACGCTCTTTAGTTCCAGATATTGCTGTATTTGAGTGGTCACGGCTTATTGTTGATGAAGATGGGGAAATTGCCAATAAATTTGAAATTTATCCAGATTGGATAATTGAAATTCTCTCACCTGACCAATTTCCTAACCGAGTGATTGATAAAATTATTTTCTGTATTAATCATGGAACAAAATTAGGTTGGTTTATTGACTCTAATGATAAATCGGTAATGGTATTTCAACCTAATAAATTGCCAGAAGTAAAATATAATAACGATAAATTGGCTGTTCTTGATGAATTAGCAGATTGGCAAATTACGCCAGCAGATATATTTAGTTGCTTAAAGGTTAAATAGTAAATCAATATATAAATGGTAGGGTGCATTAACCTTTGGCTAACGCACCCTACTGGATTTTAAAAATTAAACTGTTTGATTTGCTTCCAACCAGTTAAGTAAATCCTCAATGGCTGTAAAATCCAATAAAGCCTCGCTAAGTACCTCTAATTGCTCTAAGGAAAGAGTTTGAATCCGCCCCCGAACCTCTTGTGGTAAATCTCCTACCCGTTTTTGTAGTTGCCGTAACACGAGGGTTTGTCCTTGTTCTTGTTTTCCCCGCTCGTAACCAATGCGCTCGCCTGTGGTAATGTAGCTCATAGTCCGCTCTTGCTCTAATTTCTTAAACTCTTGCCAAAATTCTGCTTCCAAGGCTTTTGGTAAAATCATAACCCAATCAATAAATCGATAAAGGTTACGAATATCTTTTTCTTGCAATAGACGCGATAAATCGCCGTCTCTACAAAGGACTGATTATTGTAAAGACGGCGATTTATCGCGTCTTTGGGAACTTGTGGAAAACACCTAAATTAGAAAGCAAACAAACTGGGGTTTGAATAAGTAAAAGCTGCTTCTGCTTGCGGAAAATACCAAAACTAGTAAGTCAAATCACCTTTTGAGTAAATCAAAGCTGCTTTTGCTTGCGGAAAACACCAAAATTAGTAAGCAAACTGGGGTTTGAATAAGTAAAAGCTCATTTTGCTTGCAGAAAACACCGAAATGAGAAAGCAAACTGGGGTTTGAATAAGTAAAAGCTTCTTTTGCTTGCGGAAAACACTGAAATGAGAAAGCAAACTGGAGTTTGAATAAGTAAAAGCTTCTTTTTAGAAAGCATTTCAGTGTTTTGAGAAAGTAAACAGACCTTTTTATAAAGCAATTAGATGTTTTGATAAAGTAATCAGCAAATATACTTGACAATAAAAAATCACAGCTGCACAAATAAACCCGACTTTTAGAGAAATCGATAATTTTTCCGTATAATTTCTCAGCCTAATTAAATGTAAAGGATTTATAAAGTATAAAAAGTATGGGTAAAAATTTAACTCGTCTAAAGCTGATTTTTCACGGTATCTGGAAAACCTCTCTTTAAATCTCTCTCTCTTAAAAGAAGAGAAACTTTAGAATTTTCCCCCTTACCGACACGGGAAGGGGGTTAGGGGGTTAAGTTTTGGTGGATTTTTTCACATAACGTGAAAAGTCAGACAAGTAAGTGAGGTACAAATGCAAGACTCACGCACCAAATAGAGTTTTTGCCTCCTCCCTCACTGCCTAACTTCGTTGAAAACCCTTAGCTGGCTTTTGTTGCCCCTTACCCTTTGGCTTAGATTTGCTAACTTCTCCTAAAGCTTCCTGAAATAAGTTATGCAAATGTATGGGTACACTGGCAATATCTGGTAACTCTGGCTCAATAGGTTTGTGGAATTCTTGCAAAAGTGCATTCAAATCACTTTCAAGGTTAAATGGACGTTGCAAAACTGTTTGCAACACATTTTCTAATTGAATTGGATACTGTTGTGCTAATCGATGCCAAATAAAAGTATTAATACTTTTATCTTCGAGATAGTAACGAATTAGTTTTTCTGCCCCTTGAACACTTTGCCAATCTTCTGTTGATAAAATTGCTTGTACCTTACTATAAGTTGGTAAAAACATTTGTCCCCAACGAGGATGAGAAAGGGCTGTTACTTGTTCTGCTTTCTTGAGTTCGGCAGGTAAATCAACCTTTGGCATAACCATTTTACTATTACCAGCTTTGCTGTTTAACATCTGAGAGACTACGTTAGAATCAGCACCAAATTCTTGGGCTGCTGCTTTGATTTCTTCGTCTCCAATGCCAGCCGCTTCTGCCACTTCCGCTAAAGATTTTGAAGGGTCAATTCCTGCGGCTGCGAAGCTTTTTTCAGTAATTACTTCTTGAAATTCCGCTATTTTTTTATTAAGTTGGTATCCAGGTAAAGTGATTTCATCAGTACCAAAAAAGTCCACAAATTGCTGATGATATTTTGTTACTGATTGCCAAGCTTCTTCTAATAAGTCTGGAGCATCGCTGTAAAGATTACTTTTATAGTTTTCTTTAAAATTTCCAATTGCTACAGCCAATTTTGGTTTACCTAATTTGCCCATTATTGTGTAGGGGCCAGATAACATCCAATAGCTATCGGTGACAGGAGAAATACGAGTTAGTAAAATTTCTCCTACTTTCAACCGAGATATTGCCTGTAATGTTTGAGTATTGTTAGGCTTGACAATATAGCTTTTATCTGTTAGCCAGTTCGTCAATTCAAAGCCATCAGGTAAAATGTTACTAATGGCAAATAAGCCAATAAAACTATGATGCCAGCTTTTGATCAAGTTGCGATCGCTCTCTTCTAAATCTGGATGGCTTTCAATAAACAATTCTAATGGTGATTTTTCACCGACTTTCCCGGCTGTCAGAAAGCTATCGATAATTAAGTCCTGCTGTGTACTATCGCCACTTCCACGACGCAACTGTTCTGCTGCATAAGTTTCCAGTGCTTTTGCCAGTTCACCTTCAGCATCTAGGACAAAATCTACTAGGGCTTGTTTTAATTGGTGCGATCGTTCTAATATGACATCCACAAGTTAATCTCTCGGTGCGACAGATGTAGATTATAGCCTTTGAGAAAATTACAGCATCTAGCAATAGCTAGATTTATAGTGAGGTGTACTTAGCATATTTAGCTGTCAAACTTATCTTAAACTAGATACAACGCATCATACAAGGTTATTACAGATGGTCGCAATCCCAAATTCTAGTTATGTTTCCCCAGAAGACTATCTCAAAGAAGAAGAAACTAGTCCTATCAAGCATGAATATAGACAGGGACAGATTTATGCAATGGCAGGAGCAAGTAACAGCCATGTAATTATTTCTCTTAATATTGCTTCAATGCTGAGAAATCATTTGCGCGGGAGTGGTTGTCAGACTTATATCTCAGACACCAAAGCACATATTGAATCGATTAATATCTATTACTACCCCGATGTGATGGTAAGCTGTGACCAACGAGATAAAGCTTTTAATAACTTTTTGCGTTATCCCTGCTTAATTGTAGAAGTGCTATCTCCAACAACAGAAGCCTTTGACCGAGGCGATAAATTTGCTGACTACCGACAAATGGAGTCACTTCAGGAATATGTACTTATGAGTCAAACTCGCTTAAATGTTGAGTGTTTTCGCCGCAACTCAG
Organism: Nostoc sp. DedVER02; assembly: GCF_034530675.2. NCBI lineage: Bacteria > Bacillati > Cyanobacteriota > Cyanophyceae > Nostocales > Nostocaceae > Nostoc > Nostoc sp. DedVER02. The sequence goes on along the minus strand of NZ_JAVRCP020000036.1, from coordinate 27,996 downwards.
AGAGACAATGGGTACTTTATCCCTATGGAAAAGAAGATATCATTCATCTGGCAAGTGTAGATTTTCGATGTGCTGTTGCAGATTTATATGAGGATGTTACTTTTGAATCACCTTAATTGACTGACTACTAGATTAAAAGCAAGAAACCAGAATCTTAAAGATTAAAAATGTGTTTTTATAAAGCAAAATAAAAAGGCAAAAGAAGATTTTCTTTTGCCTTTTCAGTTTTTACCTTTTAATCGAGACGCGAGATTTCAAGTCTTTATTCGTCGTCGAAATCATCATCATCGTCGTCTTCTTCTTCCTCGAAATCGTCGTCGTCTACTACTTCATCGGCGATTAATTCATCTTCATCATCTAGAATTGACCTTTCTGCACGTCTGCTACCAAAACCAGATTCACCAAGAGTCGGAGAATCTAAATTATAGGCGCGGGCTGTACGGTCATCTAATACCATATCCAGGGGATCGTCAACTTCATCTAAGACACTACTGCTAATTTCAGCAGCATAATCTTCGATCGCACCAGGTTCTTCATAAGTATTGTACCCAGTACCCGCCGGAATCAATCGCCCGATAATCACGTTTTCCTTTAACCCGCGCAGCCAGTCAGATTTACCTTCAATAGCTGCTTCGGTAAGTACCCGTGTTGTCTCTTGGAATGATGCGGCGGAGATAAAGCTGTCGGTGTTCAAGGATGCTTTGGTGATACCCAACAATACTGGGGTATACTGTGCCCTCGCACCGCCTGTAATTGCCATAGCTTCGTTCACCTGCTCAACTTGGCGCAGTTCCACCAATTCACCAGGAAGCATGGTAGTGTCGCCACCATCATCAATCCTGACTTTGTTGGTCATCTGGCGAACAATCACTTCAATGTGCTTATCGGAAATATCAATCCCTTGAGACTGGTACACCATTTGCACTTCGTTCACCAAGAATGTCTGTACCTTTTGCAAAGCAAGGCTAGCACAAGCATAGATTCCATCTTCGGAACCCAGGCTAAAGAAGATTTCCAAAATTTCATGGGGATTGGATGGGCCATCAGTTAACGGTTGTCCCGCTGATACCATTGAGCCATCTGGCACAATCAAGTTTTGTCCAGGCCCCAGAGGATAATCTGTTACTACGCCATTTGATTCTACGACCTTAATAGCGATCGCTTCATCACCATCACCGTAAACTACCTTAACTTCACCCGCGCGGCGACATAAAATGCACGCTTCTTTGGGTTTACGAGCTTCAAGCAGTTCTTCAATCCGGGGCAAACCTTGAATGATATCTCCAGTTTTGGCGCGTTCAAACACCAGCAACACCAAGTTATCACCCCGTTGTACTAAATCGCCGTCTTCTATCTGCAACACAGCACCAGGACTGACTCGATAGGGGCGACCGACGCGGATAGTAACACCGTAGTTTTTAGTACTCAAAGCTGAATCACCACCAGAGGCAGCAGGAGCATTTTTGACATCCACTACTTGCCCTGATTCTTGAGCAAAAACTCCAGGAGCAATTTCTGTTCCCTCTACTAGCAAGTCACCCACTTTCACCTTGGGCTGAGTACTAGTATTCGTAGTTAGCATGTCGGTATCACGCAGTACCAAACAACGACGCACGTTTTCGGTTCCTTTTTGGACACCCCGCACGATCCCCCCTTCTTTACACAAGATTTGGGTACGTGCTACCACGGCTCCAGGGGCGATGGAAAGACCATCTTGTACCTCAAGTGTTGTCTGGGTACTACCTTGGGTGGCATCGGCGGTAATGTCTCGACGAATTACTAAGGACTCCAAAATCACCAACTGCAAGCGTTGAACTTCTGGGTCTTCAGTATCCTGTACCAATTCAATATCTGCTGCTAGGGGCGAAGCATTGTGGTCTTGTTCACCTTCTTGCTCAATTTCCAATACTAGCTGGGTTCGCAGCAGTTCCACACCTTCAACGGACTTGACACGTTCCGAATCCTTGTAAGGTAGTCTTTGCACAGCCCGCAGTTGAATCGATCGCCCGGTTTGTTGACTTACAGATGTAGTTGATGGCACATCTGGGTTATCAGGTACGGGAAACTCAACTACTGGACGAATCAACAATGCAGGCCCTTCTGGTGTCTCCACATACTGGATATAACGCAATTCCGTGGCGACATTGCCTTGGAATTCTTCACCTGGTTGGATGAAGGTGTTATCTCGCCCGATGACTGATTCTGGATCGTCCACCATTAGAAGTTCCCCTGGCTTCACCACAACTTCCCGCAGGATGTCGTTTTTCTGGGTTACTTCTATAACACCACTGTTTTGGCAGAAGATATCTTTTACTACCTCAGTGCCAGCTTCTACAAACTGACCGTCTTCTACCAACAGCAACGAGATATCTTTATTGACTTCGTGGCTTTCTTCGGGAATCCACAACAGAGTACCGCCCTGGACAACTTCATAACCCAGTTTGGCTTTGCCTTTTTTCTGGACTTCGACACCCGCGAATTTCAGGAATCCACCAGTGGTTGTGCGATAGCGGTCATCAATTAACTCAGCTACTACTTGACCATTTTGCACTTTTGTGCCTGGTGTAGCCCGGAGGTTAAATACCTGATTGTTGCCAGTGGATACTAAGTAGTTATTGCGACCTTGGGAACTTTGGACTGTCACCGTTGCTTGGTCTAAGACCACAGAAGCAGTGATAATCTCAATTTCTCTAGTACTCTTACCTGGGGTAGCTTCAGGCAAACGCACCACACCGCCGTGTAAACTGGCTAATTTGGTTTCTGCTAAAACTCCATTAGAAGCGATCGCATCACCATTTTTCACGACTAATTCTGCCCCAGGTGGCAAGTTGTAAACTTCCCCAGACAAAATCCAAATCAAACCACCCCGTGCGGCTGTGGTTGTGGTATTACCTTGACGGTCAGTTTTTTGTTCTGGGACTACTTCGGAAAATTGGACTTCCCCTGCTAAGTCAGAGGCAACATCTTTAACTGCTTTTTCTGTATTAGTCCGAGTTGTCCGTCCACCAAGGGCGACCTCTGCCAACAACTGCCCTTGTTTTACCTTATTTCCATCAAATACATATAGTGTTGAACCTTGGGTAAGATGAACCTCTTGGTTCTCTGGGGTAACATCACCTACTTTTGCTGGCTCCAAAAGCATGATGCCATTCGCTTCAACATAGAGGGCATCTTCCCCGTGGCGAGTCCTATATGTTCTAGTCTTCAGTTTGCGGGGAAGCTTGACAGTCCCATCAATTTTAGAACGAACTTGTTGCGCCACTTCCCCAGTAAACACCCCACCAGTGTGGAATGTCCGCATGGTTAGCTGAGTACCAGGTTCACCGATACTTTGGGCAGCAATGATCCCCACAGCTTCGCCTAAGTCTACCATTTTGGCGTGGGCTAAACTCCAGCCGTAGCAGTGTTGACAGACAGAACGTGCAGCTTCACAAGTTAGGGGCGATCGCACCACAACTTCTGCCACCCCAGATTTTTCAATTTTCTTCGCCAATTCTTCAGGAATTGGGGAATTGCGTGCTGCAATCAATTCTTTTGTTACTGGATGCACCACATCTTCGCCAATTACCCGTCCCATTAAGCGGGTTCCCAGAGGAATCAAGGTTTTGGCACCTTCTGTCATTGGCCCAATGGTAAGACCTCTGGTAGTTCCGCAGTCAAATTCCCGAATAATTACATCCTGGGAAACGTCCACCAACCGACGGGTAAGATAACCAGAGTCAGCCGTCCGCAATGCAGTATCCACCAATCCCTTTCTCGCACCGTAAGACGAAATAATGTATTCCGTCACAGTGAGTCCTTCCCGGAAGTTGGTTTTGATCGGTAAATCGATAATTTCCCCTTGAGGGTCTGCCATCAGTCCCCGCATTCCCACCAACTGCCGGACTTGCGAGATGTTACCCCGTGCCCCAGAGAACGCCATCATGTATACAGAGTTCAGGGGATTAGTCTTCTTGAAGTGAACAACTACTTCATCTTTCAGGGCTTCACTAGTACCATTCCAGGTATCAATTACCTTTTGGAAGCGTTCTACTTCAGTAATTTCTCCCCGTTGGTAACGGGTTTCAGTGGCGCGAATTTCCTCTTCGGCTGCTTCTAAAAGCAATCGCTTAGTTGGTGGCACCATCAAGTCATCTACACTGATAGAAACCCCTGCTTTGGTAGCGTAGCGAAATCCCAAATCTTTCAGTTTATCCGCCATCACTGCGGTTCGCGCCGTACCATAATGAGTAAAGGCCCAAGAAATTAAATTTCTCAGTTGACCTTTATCAACCACCCGATTGCGAAAAATCATTTTTTCGTTAGTCATTAGTCATTAGTCCTGAGTCATTAATAATTAATAATTCGTAATACTCGCTGGAGGCGAGAAGCAAGCTACATAATTCGTAGTTCGTAATTCTTCAATTACGAACTACGAATTAGAAATTACGAATTAACTAGCCAGTGCTTCCTGAATGGCGTTATTGTAGATAACTCGACCAGGCGTTGTGTATATATACTGAGAAAGTACATTACCTTTAGCGTCTTGTCTGACTCGGCGGAACTTATAGAGTAATGTCCGGCTACCATCCTCGTTTTCCGTCACTTTCAGGGGTTCCGTATCCGCTTGGTCTGATTCTATTTCACCGTCAAACCGCACGTAAATATAGGCGTGCAAGTCAACTTGTTCTTGCTGGAAAGCCATAATTACATCCTCTAGCGAAGAAAAGTACCTTCCTGCACCTTTTGTTGCGTCGGGATTTTCTGCTGTTAAGTAATAGGCTCCCAACACCATATCTTGGCTGGGTGTGATAATGGGTTTACCCGTGGCTGGTGACAAAATATTGTTAGAAGCCAACATCAGCAACCGCGCTTCAGCCTGACTTTCTAACGACAGAGGTACGTGTACCGCCATTTGATCCCCGTCAAAGTCAGCGTTGAATGCCGGACACACCAGAGGATGCAGTTGAATTGCTCTACCTTCTACCAAAATCGGTTCAAAAGACTGAATACCCAAGCGGTGCAACGTTGGTGCCCGGTTTAGCATTACAGGGTGTCCTTCAATCACCTCTTCCAGTACATCCCAAACACTGGGATCGTTACGTGATATCAGCTTTTTCGCAGCTTTGATATTATTTACCATACCGCTACGAATCAGGCGGTTAATCACAAATGGTTGAAATAGCTCAATTGCCATTTCTCTAGGCAAACCGCACTGGTGAATTTTCAGCTTTGGCCCGACCACAATAACCGAACGTCCAGAGTAGTCAACCCGTTTACCTAACAAGTTTTGTCGGAAACGTCCTTGCTTACCCTCAATAATGTCGGACAAAGATTTCAGTGGTCGGTTATTTGCTCCTACCACAGTGCGTCCCCGACGACCATTGTCAATCAAAGCATCCACTGCTTCTTGCAGCATCCGCTTTTCGTTCCGCACAATAATCTCTGGGGCCAAAATTTCTTGCAAGCGTGCCAAACGATTGTTGCGGTTAATTACCCGCCGATACAAATCATTCAAATCGCTGGTAGCAAAGCGTCCGCCATCTAGCTGCACCATTGGGCGCAAGTCGGGGGGAATCACGGGAATTACTGCCATTACCATCCACTCTGGTTTGGAACCAGTAGCGATAAAGTTGTCAATTACCCGTAGTCGCTTGATTAGCTTGGCTCTCTTTTGTCCTTTAGCGTTACCAATTTCTTCGCGTAGGCTTTCCGCTTCTTGTTCTAAATTGATATCGGCAAGCAAGCGTAACAGTGCTTCAGCCCCAATACCTACTTCTACGCCTTGCAGCACAGAATCTTCGCTATAAATTTGGTCTTCTATTTCCAACCACTGGTCTTCACTGAGTAGCTGTTTATAAGTTAAAGTTTCGGCATTACCTGGACTCAGGACAACATAAGAGTTGAAATAGACAATCTGCTCGACATCCCGCAAAGGCATATCTAATAGGATGGAAATATAGCTAGGAATGCCTTTGAGATACCAAACGTGAGCTACTGGTGCGGCGAGTTTGATATAGCCCATGCGGTGACGACGCACCCGTGACTCGGTGACTTCCACCCCACAGCGCTCACAGACAATACCTCTGTGACGAACTCTTTTATACTTACCACAATGGCATTCCCAATCTTTCGCGGGGCCAAAGATGCGCTCACAAAATAAGCCATCCATCTCTGGCTTGAGAGTTCGGTAGTTAATCGTCTCTGGCTTGGTAACTTCACCGACTACTTGACCATTAGGCAATGTTCTTTCGCCCCACTGCCGAATGCGTTCGGGAGAAGCCAAGCCGATTTTTACGTAGTCAAACTGATTAGTTTGGGCAGGTCTCATACTTAAGTGCTGAGTTTTGAGTTATGAGTATATTTAGTTTTGGAATATTGGGCATTGGGCATTGGGCATTGGGCATTTTTCCCATTCCCTATGCCCCATGCCCTATTCCCTAATCCTTACTCGTCATCATCCAGCGATTCGCGGGAAAGAGATTCATAAGTTGGTCGAGGAGGTGTGCGACGGGCTGATTGGTCTGCCATCAAATCGACTTCCACATCTAAGGAACTGCCATCTGTTTGGGTTTCTACCTTATGTACGGCAATGTCTAAGCCCAATGATTGCAACTCGCGCATTAGCACCTTAAAGGATTCTGGAGTTCCAGGTCTAGGAATTGCCTTACCTTTAACGATCGCATTTAACGCTTCATTCCGTCCTTGCATATCGTCAGATTTAACTGTGAGCAATTCCTGTAAGGTGTAAGCTGCACCAAAGGCTTCCAATGCCCACACTTCCATTTCCCCAAACCGTTGACCACCTTGTTGTGCTTTACCACCCAAGGGTTGCTGAGTTACCAGTGAGTATGGGCCTGTAGAACGGGCGTGGATCTTATCATCCACCAAATGCACCAGTTTCAGCATATAAGCCACACCGATAGTAATTGCTCGGTCAAAGGGTTCGCCTGTACGACCGTCATACACCATGATTTTGCCAGGGTTATCTGGGTTGTATACCCAGTCTTTCCCTGTTTCGTCTCGTGCTTCTTGCAATTTGCCATGTACGATTCGGCGGGATGACTCTTCACCGTACATTTCATCAAAGGGAGTAATCTTAAATCGAACTCCCAAGGTTTGACCAGCCCAACCCAAGAGGCATTCAAATACTTGTCCGACGTTCATCCGACTAGGTACGCCCAAGGGGTTGAGTACAATGTCCACTGGTGAACCATCGGGCAAATAAGGCATATCTTCTGCCGGTAATATCCGAGAAATAATCCCTTTATTACCGTGACGACCTGCCATTTTGTCGCCAACTTGGATTTTGCGTTTTTGGGCAACGTACACCCGGACTACCATATTGGCTCCTGGTGGCAGTTCATCGCCTTGTTCACGAGTAAACAAGCGCACATCAACAACGCGACCTTTTTCACCATTCGGTACTCGCAGAGAATTGTCTCGCACATCCCGCGCTTTTTCACCGAAAATCGCCCGCAATAGTTTTTCTTCTGGCGGTTGGTCAGATTCACCTTTGGGTGTTACCTTACCCACCAAGATATCTCCAGCTTCTACCCATGCCCCAATGCGAATGATTCCCTGTTCATCTAACTGACGCAAGGCATCTTCCCCGACGTTGGGAATTTCTCTGGTAATTTCTTCTGGCCCCAGTTTTGTTTGTCTTGCTTCAATTTCATATTTTTCAATGTGAATTGAGGTGTAGATATCATCCTGTACCAGTCTTTCAGAGATTAAAATTGCGTCTTCGTAGTTGTAGCCTTCCCAAGGCATGTAGGCAACGACGATATTTTGTCCTAGCGCTAATTCACCGCCTTCGGTGGAGGAGCCATCAGCCAAGACCTGACCGGCAACAACCCGCTCACCAATGCGGACGAGAGGTTTTTGATTTAAACAGGTGTCTTGGTTTGAGCGTTGGTACTTGGAAAGGGTGTATTTAATTTCGGAGGTATTAGCTTTAGGACGAACACGAATTTCTGTGGCATCCACATAAGTGACATCGCCATCAGTACGCGATACAATTACCATCCCGGAGTCTCTTGCTCCTTGGGCTTCCAAACCAGTACCCACCAAGGGACGCTCTGGCTTCAGCAGGGGTACTGCTTGCCGTTGCATGTTCGATCCCATCAGCGCTCGGTTAGCGTCATCATGCTCCAAGAAGGGAATCATGCTGGTTGCTACCGATACAATCTGTACGGGAGATACTGCTACGTAGTCCACCTGTTCTGGCGTTGTGGTGGAAAATTCCTGACGATAGCGCACTGGCACTTGCGGCCCAATAATGTGCCCAGTTTCATCTACAGGAATATCCCCAGGAGCAACCCGTAGATCGTCTTCTTCATCGGCTGTCATGTAAGCTGGAGGCAGATCGAATCTGACTCGCCCATTTTCCACAGGTCTAAATGGTGTTTCGAGGAACCCATAAAGGTTAACCCGCGCATGGGTAGCCAAGGAGCCAATCAATCCGGCGTTGGGGCCTTCAGGTGTTTCAATGGGGCAAATGCGTCCATAGTGACTAGGGTGAATATCCCGCACCGCAAACCCAGCGCGTTCGCGGGTTAAACCACCAGGCCCAAGGGCGCTTAGACGGCGTTTGTGGGTCAGTTCTGCGAGAGGATTGGTTTGATCCATGAACTGACTTAACTGGCTGGAACCAAAGAATTCTTTAATTGCTGCTACCAATGGTTTGGGGTTCACCAAGGAAGCGGGGGTTAAAACTTCGGCATCGGATACAGTCATCCGTTCCCGAATAATTCTTTCTAAACGGTTTAAACCGACCCGCACTTGGTTTTGCAGCAATTCACCGACGCTTCTGACTCGACGATTGCCTAAGTGGTCAATGTCATCGATATTACCGATGTCATATTCTAGGTTAATTAGGTAATCTACGGCTGCCAGGATATCGCCAGGAGTCAACACCCGCATGGTGTCTGGGACAGAAAGGCGCAATTTCTTGTTGAGTTTGTACCGCCCAACGCGACCAAGGTCATAACGTTTCGGGTCAAAGAATCGGGAGTCTAGGAGTTGTTGTCCACCTAATACTGTGGGTGGTTCACCAGGACGCAGTTTGCGATATAACTCCATCAGAGCTTCTTCTTCAGAAAACTGCCCTTCTTTTTCGATGGTTTTTTGGAAATATTCGGGGTGGCGTAAGGCATCAAAGATTTCGTTGTCTGATAACCCTAAAGCCTTTAGGAGTACTTGCGCTGAGAGTTTGCGGGTTTTGTCAATGCGTACCCACACCAAATCGTTACGGTCTGTTTCAAATTTCAGCCATGCTCCCCGGTTCGGAATTAAGCTAGCTGAATAAGTACGCCGCCCGTTTTTGTCTATTTCTGATTTGTAATAAACCCCAGGCGATCGCACTATTTGGTTGACAATTACCCGCTCGGCCCCGTTAATAATAAACGTGCCGCGATCGGTCATCAAAGGCAAATCTCCAATAAATACTTCTTGCTCTTTGATTTCCCCAGTTTCTTTGTTAATCAGGCGTGTAGGGACATACATTTGGACGGCATAAGTACTGTCCCGCCGTTTGGCTTCTTCGACACTGTACTTTGGCTCTTTGAGTTTGTAGTTATGACCCAAAAAGTGCAATTCTAATTTGCCCGTATAATCTGTAATAGGACTAAAGGAGTTTAGTTCTTCTATCAGCCCTTCTTCCAAAAACCAGCGAAAGCTAGCTCGCTGAATTTCGATCAAGTCGGGCAACAGAAAGGCGGGTTCCATATATGTTTCTTTAGTCATGCCTCTTCCTTTGTCAACCTGGTAAAATTTTCCCTTGGATACTGCTGTTTGAAGCTTCCCACTGCTAGTCAGTATCCTTAGTTGTTTGGGAACTTTTGACACACTTGCTATTTACAGGTGTGGTGGGTCAAACGCAGCGATTAAAGCTGGAACGATCAATTTGGACAAGGGGGCAATTCCCCTAATCGGGTACTCAGACAGCAAAAACCCACTATAGTCTTGATTTAAGAAGAATATACAGTTGAGATATTCCTGAGTTTTATCTACGTTCTTCATTTCCCCTCCAAAAAGCGCGTTAATTCGCTGACGCGGCTCTAGACGGTGTGTTTTAAATCCACCCGACTATTTAGATTCTCAGTGATATCTTAGATATCCTAAGACTGAGGGAACGATCCGCACCTTGTGGGTTTTGAATCAGAATCACTTCATTTTGCTGGATTATACTCACAAGCCAATTTCGTTTAAGGATTTTGTATAGGTTAAATACCCAGAAGTCGATTGTGTGCAAAATAGCTCAACCTGGTTTGGCACGGTTAGTTATGTGTGGAGAGCATCCGCTTGTAGAGATTTGGAGGATGGCCAAGCCGATAAGATCGCGGAAAATTAGGCTTAGAAATTTTTTGTTCCTTCCTTTATCATTATGGCGCAAGCAAAATGTTTTTGAGGGAATAATATTACCATATTTTCCCTTTTTAGAGTTTTATTTTTTTTAGCACAACCGAATAAAAGAGATTAAAGCCTTTTATATTGAGAGACCAAATAGTTCACAGGCATTCTGGGTAGTTTGATGGGCGATCGCTTCTACCGTTTCTTGACGCAGTTTAGCTACTTGCTCGGCTACATAAAGTACGTAGGCAGGCTCGTTGCGCCTTTCACCCCGTTTTGGAACTGGGGCGAGAAATGGGCAGTCTGTCTCAATTAGTAGACGATCGCTACTCACCATTGCAGCTGAGGATTGGATCGCTTTGGCGTTTTTGAACGTTACCGTCCCGCTAAAACTGATGTAGAAGCCTAAGTCTAGAAACCATTGAGTTTCTTCTGGCGTTCCTCCCCAGCAATGCATAACACCCCGCACTCTCTCTCCCTTCAGTTCGCGCCATTTTTGCAACACTGTTCTGGTTGCTTCAGCAGCATCGCGGCAGTGGATAATTACTGGTAAGTTGAGAACAGAAGCGATCGCTAACTGCGACTCAAACACCATCAGCTGATGCTCATAGTTATCAGCTTTGTAAAAATCCAGCCCTATTTCCCCAATTGCTACCACATTCGAGTCAGAACTAGCTAAAGTTTTGATTTTCTCGGCTGTTTCGCTATTCCATTTCTCAGCATCTAGAGGGTGTAACCCTACGGCAAAGCTGATTTCGGGAAACTCGTGCGCTATGGATTGAATGCTGGCAAACTCATCAGGGTGAACACAGGAATGTACTAAACGCACTACACCTGCTTCTTGCCACCGCGATCGCACCATTGCTAAATCTGGCTGAAAATTATCAAAGTTGAGGTGAACGTGCGTATCTACCAGTTGCATTCTTTGTTCTTTGTCGTTAGTCATAAAATTGTTAGTTAGCTTTTGAGCGCAACTAAGGACAAATGACCATCTAGGTAAATCTTTCTCCTGTGCTAATCGCTACGCGATCAACAAACGATCAAAAGGGAAAGCACCCCACCACTTGATTTCAATTGGGAAAACCAGTTGCTCATGGAGCAGCCTTGCTGTAGTTCGGTTAAAACGAATAGAGCAAGGGTGTGGAAAGCCTCTAGACTACATTAGCTTTGCATGAGCAACTGGCGTTTTACGCCAATTACTACAACTTTAAAAAAGTTTGTAACTCAGTGGTTAACTAAATTAGAAGATCCCACTGCCTTACCAATGACTATTGAGCGGCTGTTTGAGTTAGAGGCTTTAGTTTATGAGCCAATCTCGACTTTTTCCTTGCGCCATTGTTGGCGTGAAGGACACCCCGTTTGACTGCTTTATCGATTTTGCCGTAAGCTTCGGATAAGCGAGCCTCTGCTTCTTGTTGTAATTCTGGGGTAGGATTAGCTGCATAGAGAGCTACAGCATTAGTGTATTTCTTCATCAGCGTCTTGACTGCTGATTTGTAAGCTTTGTTACGCAGTCGGTTACGTTCTGCGATTTGGGCACGCTTGAGAGCAGACTTTGTATTCGCCACAGTCAATTCCAAAAATACTATTAATATGTACACACACTACTAGACTTACTAATATAGCATCCAAATTGCCAATGTTATAATTTCCTAAAAAAATTCTGCGATTGGACAATAGTTTTTCTTCTCCTACTTCCTAATCTCTGTCGTCAATTTAGGAATTGCGTTAAAATAAAGCGATATCAAATACAACTGTTACCCTAACTCATCAACTACCCGATCAAGCGGTGTGAATGCCAATGTAATTTGTCCTGAATTGTAGGATGTATTGTCAGAGGCAAAAACTGTAAATAGCTAAATTTCAGGGGTTTCAAAGTATGGAAGCGATATAATATCGTCTCTGTACACACATTAACTACTGAGAAGTTAGGAAAAAAGTAAAAATTATACTCAGACGCTACGCCCTGGAAATCTAGGGTATTGGATGTGCAAACACACCACCTGCACCCCGCAAGGAGTGAAGGAAAGGGCGCAAGGGTAGTGGGAAATTGAATGGGGAAATGGCATACCCACTTTCTGCCGCTAGCCTGCTAAGGGTTGTCGGACTGAGCAATTAAGTTGCCTTCTCAAGGAAACCATCTGTTGGCAACCTTGGGAGTATCAAAAAAATCCAGGTTAAGCTAGAGAAGAGAATTAGAGTCAGCTTACACACCCCAGTGGGTCAAGAGCAATACTAAATCTCAGGTGTGAATATTATAATTTTGGCATTGTCCTTACTCCATGCTGCGAATCATTACTCAGCAGGCAGACGTTACAGCAGAACTGCAACGGATCTGCGATCGCACCCATGACGAACAGGTGCTTCACAAAGAAGCAACGGTACGCGAAGTTTTGCAGGCAGTAAAGCGCCAAGGCGACAAAGCTGTATTGCATTACACAGCCGAATTTGACAAACAAACCCTGAAAGCAGAAGAACTTCGAGTTACAGGCTCGGAATTAGATGCAGCCTATCAGCAGGTGTCAAAGGAGTTGTTGGGCGCAGTTCGGCTAGCTTGTCGCCAAATTGAAGCGTTTCATCGTCAGCGAGTACCAAAAAGCTGGGTACACTTTGGCGACGATGAAGTAGTGCTGGGCAAACGCTACACCCCCGTCGATCGAGCAGGGTTGTATGTACCTGGTGGCCGCGCTGCCTATCCCAGTACAGTGCTGATGAATGCAATTCCGGCAAAAGTGGCTGCTGTACCTCATATAGTGATGGTGACACCACCAGGGCCAGGGGGTGTAATTAACCCAGCAGTCTTGGTAGCTGCCCAAGAAGCGGGAGTGCAAGAAATTTATCGCATTGGGGGCGCACAAGCGATCGCGGCTTTAGCTTACGGCACAGAAACGATTCCGAAGGTGAACGTCATTACTGGGCCTGGTAACATTTATGTCACCCTAGCGAAAAAACTTGTCTATGGAACCGTTGGCATTGATTCTTTGGCAGGGCCCAGCGAAGTGCTGGTGATTGCTGATGAAACTGCAAATCCGGTGCATGTAGCTGCTGACTTACTAGCCCAAGCCGAACACGATCCAATGGCGGCAGCAATTTTGCTGACGACAGATGCGGCTTTGGCGAAAAACGTGCAATTAGCCTTGGAAAGACAGCTAGTGGATCATCCACGGCGAATAGACACAGAAAAAGCGATCGCTCATTATGGGTTGATTGTCCTTGTGGAATCGCTCCAAGCAGCAGCAGAACTCTCAAATGAATTTGCCCCCGAACACCTGGAATTAGAAGTTAAAGACCCTTGGGCACTCTTACCACAGATTCGCCACGCTGGGGCAATCTTTTTGGGTTACTCCACACCAGAAGCTGTAGGAGACTATTTGGCAGGGCCTAACCACACTTTGCCAACTTCTGGCGCTGCCCGCTATGCCTCGGCATTAGGGGTTGAAACCTTTCTCAAACACTCCAGTATTATTCAATACTCCCAAACTGCGCTGCAAAATGTAGCTGGTGCTATTGATGTACTAGCAACAGCAGAAGGCTTACCTTCTCATGCTGATTCAGTCCGTCGCCGAGTTCAGCAAGAAGAGTGATGTTGACAAAAGTGATTCCTGTAGATAGCAAATAAATTATTTGCTACCTTATTTTAAGCCTATTGGCGGGCATCTACTAGACATTGCCCGCCTATTGTGCTGAGTTCTTATAAAAAGAGTTATCTTTGCAGTAAATCAGCGAGCAGTTCAGCCAAGGATTTGTGTCCCAAAGAATTGGCGAAAATATCTTTTTACAAGGCACTAGCATCAAAGTTGAGTGAAAGCTATTTATAGCATAGCCTCGAAGTACATATACTAAATAGGCAGATGGAAAAATAATTTAGTGTCGCTGCCAACAACTTTTGCTACATACTAATGTAAGGGGTCTACTCTTATTAGGAGATGAGAGCGGTGCTAAAAAATATTTTGGTAGCTCTGGACGGTTCGGAAATTGGAGAACGAGTAATTCAGAGTTTAGATAGTTTGGCATTGTCAAATGATGCCAAGATTATCCTCTGTCATGTATTTCCCACACCAGAGTCAGAAATGGAATTACCTGCCGATCGTCCTCAACCAGAGTCCCCAACATTTTCTTATTTCCAGCTTGAAAAACAGCTGCAATGCTATCAAGAAAAATTATCAGTCACAAGTGAGTTAGAACTGGTAACTGGCGATCCTGCCGAAGAGATTATTCGTCTTGCCAATATTTACAAAACTGACTTGATCGTAATTGGTAGTCGTGGGTTGATTGGGATGAAGCGAATTGTCCATCGTTCTGTTAGCAGTCAAGTTGTGGAAGAGGCTAATTGTTCGGTGTTTGTGGTAAAGCAGAATTAAATTTATATCATACATAATTAAGTAGTTAGACACAATTAAATTCATTGGTGGAGATAGGGAATAGGTTAGAGGTGACAGGAAAAAACCAATTCCTATTCCCTTCACCTCCAATCAATTCAACGTTCTTGAGTTGCCAAAAACTGACGCAAGCTCAACAAACTCAGGGTTTGACCCAAATTTAAGGGCAAAAGTGAAACTCCTTCCAAGCGCGATTGCACCCAGCCTTCTCCCCAGTACCATTCGTGAAACCCGTCAATACCTCCACTGAGTAGCAAGCGGAGGCAGTTGGATTTTACAACGTCTACTTGATGATGAATTGAGACTGGCCCAGTCCAGGTTGTAAACTGGAATCCTGAAAGTAGTTCTTCTGGCATTCCTGGCGCAAAGCGTTGTCCTAAGAGCCATTTTTCTAGTTGCGCCGGATGCAGCAGACTGTTGCGAATTGCATCTATTGGCGCTTCAATTTCGATCCGTAGTTGACTTTGTTGAAAGTTACCTAGCATTTTTCTAAAATTGCCTAAAGGTGAGATATGGCTATTTCTAATATTGCAAATAGTTTTTGTCATTATGTAGTTAGTCCTTTGTTCTTTGCAAATGACCAATGACCAATGACAGCCGTTTATTTGCGTAACACCCCATTACGTTACTTTTCTAGCAGCAGAGAACTTAGAATAGAAAAAGTGAACTTGTTAAGAAATGTAAGGTTATTCATGGCGGATCAGTTAATTCGTGCAACAGCAGCCGAAGGTGGAATTCGTGCCGTAGGTGTGATAACCACACGTTTAACAGAAGAAGCACGAGGGCGACACAAGCTTTCTTATGTGGCAACGGCAGCACTGGGTCGGACTATGGCAGCTGGCTTGTTGATGGCTTCTAGTATGAAGCGAAGTGGATCAAGGGTCAATGTCCGGGTAAAAGGCGATGGCCCTTTGGGTGGCATATTAGTAGATGCTGGGTTAGATGGTACGGTACGCGGGTATGTGGCGAATCCATCTGTGGAATTGCCTCCCAATGCCAAAGGTAAGCTAGATGTTGGTGGTGCAGTGGGCAGTGGCTACCTCTACGTTGTGCGGGATGTGGGTTATGGTTATCCTTACTCTAGTACGGTAGAACTAGTTTCTGGCGAAATTGGCGATGATGTGGCTCATTATTTAGTGAATTCCGAACAAACACCTTCAGCTTTAGTCTTAGGTGTGTTTGTGGGAGCAACTGGAGTAACGGCTGCTGGAGGGTTACTAATACAAGTGTTGCCCAAAGCTGCTAGAGACGAAGCTTTAGTAGAAACATTGGAATCGAGGGTCGCGGGTCTGGCAGGATTTACGCCATTATTGCAAGCCGGGAAGAATTTAACTGAAATCTTTAGCGACCTGTTGGGAGATATGGGACTGGAAATCTTTCCCGAACGGCAAATAGTGCGCTTCCATTGTGGTTGTTCTTTCGATCGCGTTTTGGGGGCACTCAAAATTCTGGGAGAAGCCGAACTGCAAGATATGATTGTTAAAGATGATGGTGCTGAAGCAACTTGCGACTTTTGCGGCAACGTTTACCAGGCAAGTAGCGATCAGTTAGCTCAACTAATTGCCGATTTGCAAGCTGAATCTACTGTTTCAGGATAAAGTATAAACTAGCACTGATTTTTTAGATTGTTAATGGTACTCTGTGGAGAGAGATAATCGAAAAAGTAGCTTTTTAATCATGAGAAAGTTACTATGTCAACAATGGAATTATCAACCTAAAACAGAGCGCTATTCAATTATTTTGGTGTGAGAGATGACAGAGCGGGATATTCCAGATAGTTGGTCAAGAGCCAGTGGAAGTGAGCCAGATCAAAACAAAAGATTATCCCGAACAGAACAATTCGGTGAAACTCAGCCCTTTGATGTCCCAGCTACTGGTTCTACCTCCAAGTCAGTGAAGCGGCGAAAAAAAAACCATAGGGAAGGATTACCTATAAATAGTAATTCAGAAGAAATTGCCCAACTTAGTAGTACTTCTGGTAAATGGCCACGCTGGATGAAAAGCTGGACATTGTGGCTGGTACTACTAATGTTGATTCCTGGCAGTGTAGGATTCTTAGCAATGGCAATGTTGCTAAAGTTGCCAGCTGCCCCTAATTGTCCGTCGATTTTCTGGCCCCTAGCTAGTGCTTCTGTGCGGTTACACTGCGCTCAGTTAGCAGCTTCCAAGGAAACAGTGAACGATTTATTGCAAGCGATCGCTCTGGTGAAGGAACTACCAGCAAATCACCCGTTGCATGGAGAAATCAATCGTTTCATCGAAGAATGGTCGCGGGATATTTTGAAGCTAGCCGATCAAAGTTTCCAAACAGGGAATTTAGAGGAAGCGATCGCTACTGCTCGTAAAATACCCGAAGATGTGGCAGCTTATAAATTAGTCGATCAACAAGTTGACAAATGGCAAACAATCTGGTCAAAAGCAGAAGCTACATATAATGGTGCGATCGCCGAAGTCAAGGAACTACATTGGCAATCGGCGTTCATGTTATCTGCCAAAATGTTGCGCGTAGACAATCAATATTGGGCGGGTACTAAATACGACCAATTAAATCGTTTAATTGCCACAGCACGGGAAGATGGCGATAAGTTAGGAAAAGCTGAAAGTTTAGCAAACAGCAAAGTAGTCGATAATTTACTGGAAGCCATCAAGTTAGCTGAGTCTATTGGGCAGGAAAGTTATCTTTACCAAAAAGCTCAGGAAGCAATTCCCGCATTTGGACGTAAAATGCTGGAATTGGCACAGGCAAAACTAGATAAGCGAGATGCCGATGAAGCACTGAATATCGCTAGACAAATTCCAGAGAGTACGAAATTACAAGGCGAGACAGATGACTTTATCGCCATTGCTGATGCGAAAAGAAGTGCTTGGATAGGTAACGTTTCTGGTTTACAGGCTGCGATCGCTCAAGCACAACAAATCGATCCTTCTAGACCAGTGTATAACGAAGCACAGCAACTAATTGCTCGTTGGCAGTTGGAAATTGAAGATGTTGCCAATCTAGAAAAAGCAAGAATATTGGCTAGCCAGGGAACAGTCCCTAATTTAACAGCAGCGATCGCCCAAGTCCAGTTAATACCTGCAAGTAATCCCAGGGCCACAGAAGCAAGGCAAGAGATAGATCGCTGGCAAGCCCAAGTGGAAACGATTCAAGACCAACCTTACTTAGATCGCGCCGATCAGATAGCTGTATTCGATGATATCAATTCTTTGCAAGCTGCGATCGCTCAAGCCAGCGAAATTCGTAGAGGTCGGGCATTATATCCAGAGGCACGGAAAAGAATTCGTACTTGGGTAGGGAAAATTCAGAGAATTCAAGATCAACCTTACTTGGATCAGGCGCAAGAACTGGCTCAGAGCGGAAATCTCACCGCTGCCATTAGCGCTGCTCAACAAATTGCCTCATCGGGAAGGGCGCTTTCTGGGGAAGCACAAGCTGCGATAAATGACTGGGAAGGGCAAATCCGCACTAGAGAAAACTGGAGGAAAGCTCAGGAAGTAGGCGCAGCTGGTACGCCAGAAGCTTTGGTTGAAGCAATACGACTGGCAGATCGGGTTTCAAACAATAGCATCTTACGTATGGATGCGAATCTGGCTATTGACCAATGGAGTCAGCAATTGTTAGAAATAGCCCGCTCTCAAGGTCAGTCTGATATTGCTAGAGGGATTGATATTGCAAAATCGATTCCACGCGGTAGTGCTGCTTACAGTGGGGCGCAGGAGCAAATTAAGGCTTGGCAAGAATTTCTCAATCCTCAACCAACACCTCAGCCCCAGCCCCAGACTGAATCTTTACCATTTCCTCAATCAACTACTACTGATGGGCAGTAATATCGTTATTAAAGATTAAAACCTTTTAATTCAGTATTTTCAAAAGGCATATCAGGGATACAGGGTATAAAGAGAAAATTTTATATCCTAAGTAGGTAGCACAGCTAGCTGTGCTACCTACAAAACTACCTACAAAAATTTATTCACCCCATTCTTTAATTACAGAAAATAGTGATGAGTAATCATCATCAGCAAATGACATTTTCACGGCTGTTTGCAAGATTTGTCGCACACCTTTAATGCTGCTAAGATCCAAACTTCGGGATTTCGCTTCTGAGATAAACAATTCTGTATCTTTGAGCAAGTGTTTTGTGGGGAAATTTGGATCGGCATAATTGCCATCCAACATCCGTTGTAGCTTTTTGTCAAAGGTAGGTGCGTAGAGTGGACTGTCGCGCAAGATTTGCATAAACATATCCACATCAACACCTTGACGCTGGACAAAAGCCAGACTTAAAGCAAAGCTAGTTGTTAGGGAAGCTATTAGTTGATTTAGTGCCAATTTAAGCGCCGCCGCAGATCCAACTGGCCCTATAAGTAAAGGTTCTGTCCCAAAATTTTGAAGTAGCTTTAAGTGCTGTTGAAATTGTTCTGGTTCTGCCCCTACCATAACACTCAACTTGCCAGCTTTTGCTTCTGGGATACTCCCTAATACAGGTGCTTCTAAATACTCACCACCACCACCAACAACTGCATCTCTAATTTCCTGGCTTTCTGTGGGGGTAATTGTTCCCATTTGGATAATTGTGCGCCCTTCCAAAGTTTGCCAAGAAGTATCTGAAAGCAACACATTATAAATAGCCGGGGCATTAGTCAGCATCAGGATTATGCACTCAGCAGCACGAATAGCGTGGCGGGGATGTGTAGCAATTTCAGCCCCAGCAGCTTGTAATGGTGCTAATTTTTCTGGGGTGCGATTGTAAGCAACTAGCTGTATATCTGCGGCTAATAACCTTTGAGCCATTGGTAGTCCCATCAGTCCAGTTCCCAGAAATGCCACCTTCATTTTTCACGTTCCTTTAATACAGCGTCACCGATAGCGAGTTTTTAAGCGTCACAGCCCATTTGAACATCGCGTTTGCATTGTTTGATTCAAATTTAGTTGGGAAGTAGTTATTGGAGACTTTTAAGATACAATCCTAAATCTCAGTTTCTCTACTCCCTATTGCGACTCTCTAACTTTGGCAATCAACCACCGGCGGCAAAAGTCAACATAATTATCACTGAAAGTAAAATACCAGGGGTAAGTAGTGTTGCTAACATTAGTAGGTCATGAGTTGACATAATTATTACTTTGGTAGTGTGTTTAACTTTACAGTATTCACTGTTATGCTAGTCTAAATAAGACTGATACTGCATTCTTAAATAGAGTTTTAACTTTTCAAATATACCTTTACTCCGGCAGAGTCAATCCTTTTAGGGGTTGAGAAGTTTCTGTATTGTTCAGACCTTTACTCTGAACTAAAACTCCAAAGCCGCCTAGTCCTGTGGGATCTATGAGTTGTTGTAATGCGTCACGGCGCTGTAGTAACTCCGAAAGGAGTTGCTTTTGATAAGAAAGGGCTGCAATACGATCGCCTAACCCCAACGCCATCAAAAATAATCCTTGCTGGATAAAACCAATATTTTTTAAATTGCACTTCTCGCCCCAGCGTTCCAAAGCTGTAAAGTCAACATGGGCAGTGATATCTTGTCGCCCAATATTGATATAAGGGTTGTCATGGAAACGATGATGATAATAACACTGTAGCGTTCCTTGCGATCGCCTGGGATTATAGTAACGGCTGGCGGGGTAGCCATAATCAATTGTTAACACATAGCCACGTTGTAAGCGGTCTGCTACTATACTCAACCAGTTTAGAGCAGCTAAATTAATTTCACTACGGTAGCCATCTGGATATGCACTTTGGGTAAAGTCCATTTCCACTAAGTCTAAATATTCAGCTAGTTGGGGGGTTGAAGGTTCTGCTGTGACTTCTACAAATGATGGGCATGGGGCATTGGTTTCTTTTTTATTGTTATCTGTTGTCACATAAATTTCTCGGAGTTCGCCTGTTTCTAGGGTGAATTGATGGACGGGGAACGCATCTACTAACTCGTTGGAAAAAAAGCAGCCTGCGATCGCATTTGGCGGTATATCCTCTAAGTTGCACCAACGCACGGGTAAATCTTGTAAATGTTGTTGCTGTTCTTGTCTTAAAGTTGGAGACTTTTCAACAATGATGTACTCCAGGGCGGTAAAAAAATCTGGATAGTGCTGTTGATAATATTTAAGGATATGCAATGCTAGCAGTCCTTGACCTGCTCCCATTTCTACAAGAGAAAAGGGTACAGGTTTTCCTAGAATCTCCCACATTTGAAAAAATTGTTCTGCTAGTAACTCGCCGAAGTCAGTACAAAGGTTGGGAGAGGTGAAAAAATCACTACCTTTAAAGCCAATTTTGAGTGCATCGCTGGAATAGTAGCCGTATTTAGGATGATATAATGCCAGATCCATGAATTGGGCGAAAGTAATTCGTTTCTGGGGACTGGTGGTAATCTGATTTGCGATCGCTGCACACAATGCTGGATTTGAATCCATAAAATTTGAGATTGGGGAGAAAAGAAAATAAATAAATTATGAATTATGCAAAACAAAATTCATAATTTCCCTGTTCAGCATCTATACCCGTTAACCCGGAAGGGAAAGATCAGCTTTATTTAGAACAATTTTTACAGCATCTCTGATTACATCAGGTCGATCTATCCATATAAAATGACCGCTCTCACTGTTTATGTAAACAGCTTGTTTTCTGTCGAGGTTTAAATCTCGAGCACAAAACATAATTACGAATTTTTTAATACTGGGTTTTAGCTTGAGTTAACACTGTTAATACTTGCGGTGGTGTAGCATCCGGTGGATAGAGAAAGTCTACTTCTACTAAAGAGCGATCGCCAGCTTTCATCTTTAATGAAACTAACGGTTCCCCTGGTTGACCTCTCTTTTGCACTAAATGTACAAATTGAGTTTGTGGCCGACCTTGGTCATCTTTGTATCGTACCCGAACTGTCCCTCTGAAAAATACCTCACGGGCTGGTGTACTCAAAAAGCGTAACCCTGGCTTGACTAACTGATTCTCTTTAAGCGGAGTTTGTATGGCTACGCTTACAGTTTGAGGACTTTGAGTATTGTTGTATAACGGCAACTTGAGATTATATTGAATTCCATAGTTGCCATGAGCGCGATATGCGGTGTCAGGATAGCGCACCAGCATGGTAGCACTTTGAATTTGACCAGTTCCTAATGTACCGCCATGCAGGGTACTTAGAGCGTAGGAAAACACTTGACCAGGCTGAGGAATAGTTAGATACCTCGCTTTAGGATTATCTACTAATAAGGCTCTCCATCGTGAGCCATTAGCCACTCCAGCAACCCGTCCATAAATTATCGGCTTGTTAGTTTCCTCTAGGGGCGTGGGCGCTTTATCTCGTGGCCCAGCCAAATCACCATTATCTAGTAAATTCTGCCATTCTTCTAAAGTAGGCGATCGCTCACTACCATCAGGATTCACTCTTGCAAACATGGCTAGGCTGGCTGCATAGACATTGTCATTACTTTGCAATCGAATCAATGTAGACCGACCATTAAGAGGCGGTGTCAATCCCTGTACAGGGATTGGTAAATTTAGTAACATCCGACTTTGCTTTGCTGGAATCTCAATTTGGGCAGGGAAAATCTCTTGTCGTAGTCCCCTCAACACATCAGACATGACGCGATCGCCGGGCCCTGCAAAGATTGTCCCTAAAGGATTTTGGCTAAAGGATGGTAACTGAATAAATGGCGCATCCGGTTGACTCAAATAACTCGCCGCCTGCCAAATATTCACCTTCACTGTTTCTGAACCAGGGTTATGCAAAATTATCCCTAAATAGAGCGAGCGCAAATTTTCTGGAGGTTCAGCCCTAGCAACGTGATGGGCAAAAATATCAAATCGTCCTCGAAAGGGAAAATTTAGATGCGCTGTCGGGAATTTTTTGCCATTTGGTGGAAAAGTGGAAAGTAAAATTCCTTCTTTCAACACCAATTCTGGACTATTGCTGTTAAAAGTTGGCACTGTATCCAATTTACCTGGTAAAGGGCGTACTTCTTGTGGTTGTACAACTTCTTCAGGTGGTGTCGCAGGAGTTGATTGAGCAATTGGGAAAATTAGTAACAATGGCAACATATACTTAGATATTTCTTTCACCATACAGACATTAACAACTTGATGAAAGTGCCAGTTTGTTAATAATTAATACGAAATCTCCAAGAATCTCCATCAAATTTTCTTGGTTTAGAACCGGAATGTGGATAAAAAGACAACTGATCGTAAGTTGATTTTAGTCTAAGTAGTCCAAGCCTAAATAGGAAAAAGAAATTGACCGCAGTCGTGGCTAACCTGAATTGATGCTTCTCCCGCCACTAATTTTTCTATATCAACTTCTAATTTTTCCACAGCTAGCAGACGCTTCGACACTTAATTGTATAAGGATTGCAGCCTGCCTACAACAGATGATGTATTCAGGTTGAATTCCATTGATTTTTTCCATTACCTGAGTACTGGCAAGTTGCACATCTACTGGTAACTGGCGTAAAAAACTCAAGTCATTTGGTATCAGATCGAGTTTGGTAACTTCAAGTAATAAATCATCAGAAGAATTTCGACTGTTGAAATTTTAGGTAAATGTCAAAAGAAGTTAATAGAATTCTTTTCTTCATATCAAATATTATTTAGAATAGAAAAACCCTCCATTAATAAATTTGCAAGGAGCAGGTGAATGCCAGTAATTGCGGTCGTAGATTATGAGATGGGAAATTTGCACTCAGTCTGCAAAGGCTTGGAAAAAGCTGGGGCAACTCCTAATGTTACTTATTCTCCAAAGGAATTAGAGCAGGCAGATGCAATAGTTCTGCCGGGAGTGGGAGCATTTGATCCAGCAGTACAACACCTGCGATCGCGTGGTTTAGAACAACCGATTAAAGAAGCGATCGCATCTGGTAAACCTTTTTTGGGAATTTGTTTAGGATTGCAAATTCTCTTTGAATCAAGTGCAGAAGGTAGCCAACCAGGACTAGGAATTATCAAGGGAAAAGTACGGCGATTTCGTCCAGAACCTGACATCACTATTCCTCACATGGGTTGGAATCAGCTGGAAATGACTCAGCCAAAAAGCATTTTGTGGGAGCATTTACCGTCCGATCCTTGGGTATATTTTGTCCATTCTTACTATGTTGACCCAATAGACCCGCTAATCCGTGCAGCAACCATCACTCACGGTACTCAAACCGTCACAGCTGCGATCGCTCAAGAAAATCTGATGGCAGTTCAATTTCACCCCGAAAAATCCTCTAATATCGGATTGCAAATCCTATCTAATTTTGTTGCTCAAGTCCGTGAAAAAATTCCTGCCTAATACTCTTTTTGTCATTTGTTCTTTGTCCTTTGTCTAAAATTAATGACCAACGACTAATAACTAATGACCAATGTCTAATAACCAATGAGCCTCAGAATTTACGGTAATCGCCAGCTAAAAACTTTACCTGGAAAAGAAACTAGACCTACCAGTGCGCGGGTAAGGGAGGCAGTCTTTAATATTTGGCAGGGAGAAATTGCAGGTTGTCGCTGGCTAGATTTGTGCGCCGGTACTGGTTCAATGGGCGCAGAGGCTTTGTGTAGAGGAGCTAGCCTAGCAGTAGGAATTGAACAATCCAGCCGAGCTTGTGCCACTATTCAACAAAATTGGCAGCAAGTAGCTAATGCCGAGCAAGAATTTCGCATATTGCGGGGAGATATTACGCAGCAGTTAAAGAATTTATCAGGCAAGCAATTCGATAGAATTTACTTCGATCCACCTTATGCCAGTGGATTGTACCAACCAGTATTAGAAGCGATCGCTCACCATCAACTTTTAGATCCTAGTGGCGAAATCGCAGTTGAACACGCCTCACAAGGTTGGACATCGCCAGAGATTCCCGCTTGGGAAATTTGCCGTGAGAAAGTTTACAGCAACACATCACTTACTTTCTACAGAATTCGGAGTGAGGAATCAGGGGCAAATAAAGGAGATGAGGAACAACATAACTCCTAACCCTTCACTCCTAACTCCTAACTCCTAACTCAGCACTGGGAACTCAGCACCCACTACTTCCTCAACCGCCCAACTGATTGGGGCGCTTGTATTGCTTATAGGCAGCGTAAAACAGTCCGGCGAGGGTGACGAAAACTAGACCAAGGACAATACCTGATAGCAGGGGTTCAACCACTGGAAATCTCCTCTTTGTAATTATTAAATATTCGTTGCCTGTTTTTGATTTTACCAAATTTGGTATGAATCCTGCGCTCTACAGACTTTTTGGAAGGCGACTGCTCAAAAGAAAATAGTCTTCTGTGCTTGCAGACACCATCAAGAACTTTTAAGCTATGTGTAGGAAAAGAAAACTTTTTAGCACACCTAGACTTTCACCGCAAACCTTTTGGATAACCAGATTACCAAACCTGAAATTTTGATTCAGCGCATCGTTTTATTGACGCTGGCCATACTGCTATCAGTCCCTTTGGGCTTTTTTGGTGTTCAGTTGGTTCAAGCCTCCGATCCTTATGTAAAGAGTGTTTTATCTCTAACAGGAAACCCAGTTCAAGGACACGCGATCTTTCAAATTAACTGTGCTGGTTGTCATGGTTTGGAAGCAGACGGGCGAGTAGGGCCAAGTTTGCAAGCTGTTTCCAAGCATAAGTCTCAATATGGATTGATTCATCAGGTGATCAGTGGCGAAACGCCGCCAATGCCAAAATTTCAGCCTAGCACCCAAGAAATGGCGGATCTTTTGAGCTATTTAGAGTCGTTGTAGATGTTACATTCTTGGGTACTGGATACATACAGCAGATTTCAATTTGGGTATTTTACCCAGGCTAAGTTTCAAAGTTAGGAATAAAGCGTGTTTTACTTCTACTAATTGGACTTAACTCATTCTGACTCCTGAATTATGCTGTAAATTCCTAATGAAAAAGGCAACATTTTGACTTGTTGCCTTCTTTAATAATTTTTAATAAATCTTAATAAACTATAAAAAGTTGTACACCATGTTCTGCACTCTTACTCCGCCCCAAATTTAATTAAGCATTGTGATGCAAGTTGAACTTTCTCAATTATTATGTTTGTTGAAAGGTTTTTCCCAAATACTCTTTTAAACCTCATCCATTTTGAGAACTGGAGTTTTGAAGATATATTACTGTGAAGAAGTACGTATGACAAATAGCAAAATAGGGAAGCTCAAAATCAACTGCGATCGCCAGAACCAAAATTTTGCATGAAATAAGAAGCATTAAAAGCAGATTGTGCTAGTAGCCCTGAGCCTTTGATGGCACTGTATGAGATATGTAATGAATAAAAATGCAACACAAGTAAGTAGACAAACAGGACGGAACCCTCAGACAAGAATAGAGTGGGTACATCGTTACAATATTGCCGTAGCTTGAAAACTGCTACACTCCAATTCTCTTCTCCATGTTGATATTAAACGTAGACACGTTCGCAAAACGTCTAGTAGAGAAGCGGTTTGTCGTTAAACATTGCTGTTTGAGCATCCATATCCTCAACTTCATCTTTTGTTTCTTTTATCAACTATGCTGCCTTTCTTTACTTCTGTTATCCTCTAACATCTACATTACAGCCATGTTAAGAAAGATACAGGTAATGAATAGCTTTATCTATAGAGATAGAACAGGCGTTAGATAATTTGATGAGGAAAAACTACGGGTTTCAACCTAGACAAGGTTTCAACTGTATATTTTAAAGTGTGTAATTATTGAAAAAGTGAGGTTAGTGTATTTATCTCGGTAAGATTAAGATAAAAGCTCCCAGTGAATGGGCTACGTTTTAGCTTCTTTAATAAACTAGATATTCTTGAGATGCCCAAAAGCTAATGACTGAAGCGATCCAAATCGGTAATCGTACAATCACAGCAAGTGAACTAATATCCTTGCTTGCAAGTTACCAAATGCTGCCACAGTTGCAGCGAGAATTGATCATCGATGAGGCCATAGAGCAATCACGCTTTGAGAAGGTAGTAATAGAGTGTACACCCGAAGAAATAGCCCAAGCTAAACAGCAGTTTTACGCTGAAAAACAGTTTAAAAATGAAGAAGATATCCAGGCTTGGATTGCACGTCAAGGGCTGACTCCTGAACAACTAGAAGTTATTACCACTCGTAAGCTGAAAATTGAAAAATTTAAGCAAGCCACTTGGGGTAATAAACTAGAATCCTACTTTTTTCAGTCCAAGGCAAAACTAGACAAAGTAATTTATTCCCTACTACGAACCCAGGATGTTGGAATAGCCCAAGAACTTTACTTTCGGATTCAGGCAAAAGAAAACTCTTTTGCTGACTTGGCGCGGGAATACTCACTCGGGCCAGAAGCTCAAACTGGTGGGTTAGTAGGCCCGATTGAACTGAATGCACTACATCCAGTAATGGTGCAAATGCTCTCAAGCAGTCAACCAGGTCAGATATTGCCCCCTACCCGTATTGCTGACTGGTTCGTGATTTTGCGGCTGGAAAAATTTATTCCCGCACAACTCGATGAATTTATGAAAGTGCGCCTTTTGAATGAACTCTTTGAAATCTGGCTACAAGAACAGCAAAAGCAAATCATATCTGCAGCACAAGGAGAGGGAGGTACAGGAGGACAGCAAGAGGGCGATAAACCTTAACCTAAGCATGGGACTCACCTTCGATGCTTGGCATCAAAAGCGATCGCTTTGTTACTTTTCGAGGCTAGAATCGCTCTCATGTTTGTTGTTCATATACATATAGTAGATAGAATCCCATTAATTTTTAAAAAGTGGAATCTCGCCTTTGTCAAGATAAAAATAGGGGTAGCTAGACTAAAGATTAGAGAACTTACAGCAGAAAGAAATTGAATAATCAAAAATGTGGCTGAAGATGCTAAGGTAAAATATAAGACAGTGAAAAGTTACTCCCTACATCCCCTAAGAGGATGTTTTAAAAGTGGGGGGGCAATTGTAACAAAGCTCACAAGGCTTAAGCTGAGATTGTAAGCATCAGCACCTTGTGAGCAAATGACTAAAGCATATCGTAGTAACCCTGTGAGACTTTTATTTACATTGCGATGATACGTCTTATGGTCAGGCGACTGGCATAATTTTTGACTCGCTTCGACTTTTAAAACATCCTCTTAGAATACTCGGAAAGTGACAGAAGAGGCGTATGTTTAGTTGGTTCGTGCAACTGCCTCACTGAAAAGATATCTAATCTTAGCTATAGAGAGATTAGCTAAATGATCTATCCAAGATTCAGATAAACAAAAACCCCAAAGCAGTGATGTGAGCTTAGGGGTTTCTAGTTGTAAAATAATACCTGGCATCGAGCTATTTTTGCGTAGGGCGACCCCTAAACTATCGTTGCCGCAACAGCGT
>NZ_JAVRCP020000035.1:0-64809 GCF_034530675.2 Nostoc sp. DedVER02 | reverse complement strand
GTCTTTGCCTGTGAATACACTTTACAATGCTTTACATTTTTTTATCAAGTTTTATTACTTCAGTAAACCTGATAGCAAAGATAAGTTTTTTTTATTTAAAATTGTAAATTGCTTAGATGTAGCCCAGACATCGTACCCTTGAGTAATCTATATTTAGAATTTGCTTAGAAATCTTAAAAATCAAAGCGATCGCTCTCTAGCTCTCTTCAATAATTTATATAGCAAGGGACTGGTGACTGAGTGAAAAGTCTTTTTGTGTCTAAGTTTGATCATCTGTTGATGTCCTAACCACCTTAAATGTTGCTATACATATAAACTTACGTGCCTATTCCAAATAATTGTTATAAAAAGCCCGAACACAAGAGTGTTCGGGCTTTTTTACGATTTAAATTTATCAAAACTAAGTAAAGTAGTCTGATGGAAAACCCGAATGGGTGAGGAATAAATCAACCGATCGGGTGATCTAAGTGCAGGAAGTTGAGACTCATAAAAAGTAAGACTCTATTACTCAAGAACATTAATTGCACTTAACTTCAACTAAAGATAATCTTATGAAACTCTCCATATTGATAGATTCTTTACTCATTGTTGCTTCTATTGCTTTATTGCCCGAAATCAGTGGTACTCAAACAGCTACTAATAATAGTGGCCAACCTATAGCTATCAACTCTAATAATTTTCCCACTCATTCTACAAACGTCAGCTACCTCAAACCTATTGATAATGCACGAAAAACTTCTATTTCCCGCTAATTACCATCCCATGACGAAAAATTACTTTAACCCTTCCAACTTTGGAGGGGTTTTCAGTTGGTGCTTGTTCTAGTGTATTAATGTCAAGTTAACGTAAAAGCCAGTCTAGAATAAATTTTTATAGGTTGCCTCCTTCCTAATCAGAGACTGAAAAGGAGTAACAAAGAGATTCAGCCATTAAGTAAATACCAACGCTGTAGCGCCAACCGTTGAATTTCGCGCCAGGGAATATTATGTTTTCGCGCTAATTCTGCACAATCTTCATATTCTGGCTGCACATTAGCAATAACTTTTTCTGGTAATTCTCCTTTCCATGCTAATTTGACACGCACTTGGCCATATTCAATTTCCACTTGTTGAATTTCCCGTTGTAAAATGGCGCGTTGCTGAGTTGTTCGCCGAATGCCCAAAGTTGTAGTTTCACGAAATACAACCGCTTCACAACTGAGTAAATTTTCTGGATGACAAATCACAGTCAACAAAATCCCTGGACGAGACTTTTTCATTGCGATCGCTTGGGTAAAAACATCCACCGCACCAGCAGCAAATAAAGCCTCAAATACATACCCGATCGCTTGGGGATTTAAATCATCAATTTGGGTTTCTAATACCGAGATGGTTTCTAAATTTGAGCTAGTATCTTCAGAACTGCTGAAATTTGACTGTAAACTTACGCTTTCGCCCAGCCAGAGGCGTAAAATATTGGGAATGGGTAAATTTATGGTTCCTGCTCCTAGTCCTATTTGCTTAATAGCGATCGCAGGTGGTGAACCAAAATCTCTTACCAAAGTAGTAGCGATCGCGGCTCCTGTTGGTGTCACCAGTTCTCTATCAATCCCATTGCTATAAACTGGACAACCCCGCATTTCCCACAGTTTTAATACTGCTGGTACTGGTACCGCCATCTGACCATGTGCAGCCCGAACAGTACCGCCACCAGTCGGGAACGCCGAACAGTAAAGTAATGGCAATCCTTCGTCATTACTCTCAATCCCCAGCCAATCTAACCCCAAGCAAGTACCCACAATATCTACGATCGCATCTATAGCACCCACTTCATGAAAATGAACTTTTTCAGGGGAAATTCCATGCACCGCCCCCTCTGCTACTGCTAGCTGCCGGAATACCGCCAAACCCCAAGCTTCTGCCCGCGATGGCAACCGCGCTTTGAGAATCATTTGCTCTATTTCTGGCAAGTGGCGTGTGTGATGGTGACTATGTTCGTGGCCATGTTCGTGGTGGTGATGGCGATCGTGTACTAAATCCACATGGACTTTAGTCGCCTGCTGACCATTCCGTTGGACAAGTTCTGCTCTTAACTGATATTCCTGCTCAATTCCCAATCCATTGAGTTTTTCAATTAAATACTCCACAGGAACACCCAGACTGACCAAAGCACCCAGGCACATATCACCAGAGATTCCTGTCGGACATTGAAGATAAGCAATTTTATTCATAATAAATTAGTCATTAGTCATTGGTCATTAGTTATTCTCCCCTATCTCCAGTCCCCAATCCCCAGTCCCTAATCCCCTATCCCCAATCCCTAACCCCTCTATGGCAAAAATTTTCCCAGTTCATCCGGATAATCCTCAAATTCGTCGAATAGAGGAAATAAAGTCGGCGCTTTCTAGTGGCGCAGTCATGCTTTACCCTACTGATACAGTCTATGCGATCGGTTGTGATTTGAATGCTAAGTCGGCGGTAGAACGAGTGCGGCAAATTAAACAGCTAGCAAATGATAAACCACTGACATTTTTATGTCCCTCGCTTTCAAATGTGGCAACTTATGCCTTCGTAAGTGACACAGCCTATCGGATTATGAAACGCCTGATTCCAGGGCCATACACGTTTTTGCTCCCAGCAACTAAATTAGTACCGCGATTGGTACAAAGCCCTAAGCGGAAAAGTACTGGAATTAGAGTACCAAACCATATTGTGTGTTTGGAGTTGTTGGCAGCTTTGGGTAATCCGATTATTTCAACTTCAGCACATCTGCCGGCAGATGAAGCAGATAATGGCATGATTCGGATAGATCCAGAAACTGTTCAGTCACGGGTAGAGCTATTTGACCGTTTGGACAAGTTGGTAGACATAATTGTAGACACTGGTGAAGAACCTACTTATGAAGTATCTACGATTTTGGATATGACCGGAGACGAAGCAGCAATTATACGGAGGGGTTTAGGTTGGGAAGCAGCAGCAGCATGGGTATAAGAATCAGACTTCACAGGCACACCTCTCCGTTTCGGAAATTGCGATCAAAGCGACTCCAGTTTTTAAATTGTCATATTTAAACGCGATGTCTACGACGGGCATAGATGCAATAACAGGATGGTGGTAAAAGTCGCTACAGCAAGGGTTTTACAAATTTAATAAAATTGTGGGTACATGAGTACCCGCATCAATGTGGTGGCTTGTGAAAAAAACCGACACATTGCCATAACTGTAACTCTGTCGTATTTCCTACAGTTTTATATATGAGCTTTAGATGTGAGCATTATATGGGGCAAGTCTTAAAAGATGAATGCCCAAAGATTCATAAGCCTTGGCCGGCCTTGATTGCTGTGTCTGCGTTGTAATTACGGTGCAATACTACTCCCTGGAAAAGTCATGAAAGCTAACGTCGTCAATCTACCAAACTCTACACCCATTTTTGATAACCACTTTTCAACTGAAGAATTTTCAGACAACAGCAGCGAAACCTTGATTGAATTGCTATGTCAGGAAATGCAAGCACAAGTGAAAGCAACGCCCAAGTGCGTAGAAGCTTTAGCAAACCGCATAGCTGTAGAAGTAGAACGCATTTGCGATAAAAGCTCGCGTATCCAAACATCTGGGCAAATCAAATCCTGGCAGATTACGTTGGGAAGGCATCGGATGCAAAAGTGCTTACGTTACTACCAACTAGGTTCCAAACAAGGGCGGGTGGAATTACATAGTAATTTGGGTGCTATGGTTTACCGCCATGTAACTATATCTGGCTCTGAGTTGGGCTTTGATGCTCGTTACAGCCTAATTGAAGATTTTTTACAAGCATTTTATATCGAAGCGATCAAAGCTTTCCGCAGAGAAAACGAACTACCTGACGATCATACACCGCGTACTCAGCTGCAATTAGCTGAATATATGGCGTTTACAGAACAGTACGCCAAACGCCGGATCAATTTACCTGGTGGTGCAAATCAACAATTAATTATCTTGCGGGCCCAAGGTTTTGCTCGTCGTCAGCCGCAAGAAACTACTGTGGATATTGAAATGGCCGTGGAGTCTGCTAAGGGCGAAGAAGCAGAATCTTACCAGCGTAACTCGGCAGTGCAACAGCTGCGATCGCAGATGATTGCCCAAACTAATTTCGATCCATCAGAAGAGTCAGAACGCGATCGCGTCATCAGTGAATTGATGAAATACCTGGAGTCTCAAGGTCAATCTGACTGTATGAACTACCTCAGCCTGAAACTTCAAGACCTCTCAGCCCCAGAAATTGACCAAATTCTCGGCTTAACCAGCCGTCAGCGCGATTATCTCCAACAACGCTTTAAATACCACGTAGAAAAGTTTGCCAAACAACACCATTGGCAATTGGTACATCAATGGTTAGGTGCGGGTTTAGAGCAAAAGTTGGGTTTATCTTCCCAGCAGTGGGAAATCTTTGTGAATCAACTCACAGAACAGCAACAGCAAATATTACAATTAAAAACTGCAAGACAAACCGATCAAGCGATCGCTAAAACCATCAAATGCACCCCCAAACAGTTACAAAAACGCTGGACTCAACTGTTAGAACTAGCATGGTCTATCCGCAACGGTCATACTGAAGCACAGACTGGTTGAAGTTAAGATGAAATAACTAAAATTAATCCAAGTTCAAATTCCAGTTATTATAAATTTTGTTATAGACAGGACTTACACAATAACCCTCTAAAACTCTTATTCCTTTGCGTCCTTCTCTAACGAGATGCTGCGCGTAGCTTGCTTCCCCCGAAGGGGTATACGGTTCGTTTGAACATGATTTTGCGTAAGTCCTAATAGATATGATGGTTCTGCGGTGGAATAATGAAAGTGAATAAAATTAGAGAAGAATATAAACCCAGTATTTCCCCAATTCTCTAGTCTTTCGAGAGCGCAGAAACTCCAATTGGTACACAATTAATAGCAAAGCCAATGATAAAACTTAGTGCGACCAACTACTTGAGCCAGTAACGTTGTTCTTTATAGCAACAGTCAATGTGGTTAGGACATCAACAGATGATGAAACTTAGACACAAAAGGACTTTTCACCCAGTCCCCAGTTCCCAGTCCCTTGCTATATCTTGTGGAACGTCAAAAGCTTTTTGGATGAGTCAAAACTAGGCGTAAGCGCCACCCTTGAGATTGACAGTTACACGCAACAAATTTGGGCTTTACCTTCTTAAGTTGATACCAGTGAGCAGTTATATTCCCCTTCCGTATGGTCTATTTACCTAAAAATTTCTTCAACAATATCACCCTATTATACAATAATATTACGCATACTTAATAATTTTTAGGTCAAAATATGGTATCAGTCAATAAAGTAGTAAAACCGTTTCTGAAGTGGGCAGGAGGAAAAAGGCAAATTGTTCCATTAATAGAAAATAATCTTCCTATAAATTATAATTATCAAACTTACTATGAACCTTTTATTGGCGGAGGAGCGGTCTTATTTACTTTGCAACCGAAAAGGGCTGTAATTAATGATAGTAATACTGAATTAATCAATTGTTTTGAAGTTATTAGAGACTCCGTTGATGAATTAATTGAGAATTTAAAAACTCATAAGAATAATGAGGATTACTATTATAGGATTAGAGATTGGGACAGGCAAGAAAGCTTTCAAAACAGAACACCAGTAGAACGAGCATCAAGAATTATTTTTCTGAATAAGACTTGTTATAATGGCTTATTTAGAGTCAATTCCCAAGGACAATTTAATGTACCTTTTGGTAAATACAAAAATCCAAATATTTTAGATTTAGCTGTTTTAAAAGCTGTAAGCAAATATTTAAATGAAAACCAAATTACAATATCTAATTTAGATTTTCAGGACGTTCTTAAAAATGCCAAGAAAGGAGACTTTGTATATCTCGATCCTCCTTACGATCCAGTCTCTGATACTGCTTCCTTTACTAGCTATAGTGTAAATAGATTTAATAAAGATGAACAAATTAGGTTAAAAGAGACATTTGATAATTTAGACAAGAGAGGGTGCAAAGCTTTATTAAGCAATGCTTATACAAACTTCATAAAAGACTTGTATAAAGATTACGAACAGATAAAAATATCGGCAATTAGAAATATTAATTCAAATGCTAAAAAAAGAGGTGAAGTAGACGAAATTTTAGTAAAAAACTATTAGTAAATTATTTAATAAAAGACAAAAATCTAAAAATGATATTGGCTGGGAAAAGTTATTTCAAAAATATCGTAATTAGAAAATATATCTAAAATAGGGTTTTTGAAATGGACTCTGCAAATCATACATAATACAGCAAATAGTAATAGTACAAGATGCAAATCGCTGAAAGCCAGTCCCAATAAGGTGCGCGGATGGTTTAAAAATGCTAGTGCCGTAAAAATATAGAGGAGTAGCGATTTTTTTCCCCTTCTCATTTTGTACATCTACCCATCCGCGCATCAGGCAAGAAAATTAGTCTGATTAGCGATCGCCTAATACTTGCACACCTTAATTTACCAAATCAGGGAATACCTCTTGCACAGCCGGATGCACTAAGCGATGATTCTGCACATTCACGCCCTTTGCTAAGGCTGGGTTAACTTCCAGCGCCTTAATTCCCAAATTCGCCAACTGGACGACATAAGGTAATGTACTGTTGTTGAGCGCCTGGGTTGCTGTCCAAGGTACTGCTCCTGGCATATTGGGAACGCCATAATGCACCACACCCTCTTCAACATATACCGGATTGGTATGGGATGTGGGGTGTAAAGTTTCTATGCAACCGCCTTGGTCAACAGCTACATCAACTATTACAGAACCAGGACGCATTTGTTTGACCAATTCGCGGGATACTAATATTGGTGCCCTACGTCCCAACACTAAAACTGCACCGATGAGCAAATCGGCTTCCTTAACGGCGGCTTCAATATGAGCAGAGTTGCTATAAAGGAATTCGACTCTAGAGCCAAATAGGGTTTCTAAATAAGATAAGCGCTCGACACTCACATCTAAAATCTGTACGCTAGCACCCATACCTACAGCAATTTTTGCTGCTTCTGTGCCGACAACACCGCCGCCTAAAATCACTACTTTACCTGGTTGAACTCCAGGGACACCGCCTAAAAGAACTCCTCTACCACCTTGTTGACGTTCTAGGAATCTCGCTCCAAATTGTACTGCTAGCCGACCGGCAATCACGCTCATGGGGGTGAGCAAAGGGAGTTTGTTAGCACCAGGTTGTTCTACAGTTTCGTAAGCGATCGCAGTTGTGCCACAATCAATTAAATGCTCTGTCAATTTGCGATCGGCTGCTAAATGTAAATACGTAAATAATATTTGCCCTTTCTGCAAAAATTTATATTCTGATGTCAACGGTTCTTTGACTTTTACAACCAATTCCCGATTCCAAGCCGTCTCTGATGTGGGGACAATTTCGGCTCCAGCACTTCTGTAATCGTCATCTGAGAATCCAGCGCCATTACCTGCTTGCGTCTCAACGAAGATGCTATGACCATTTTCTCGCAGCACCCGCACACTAGAAGGACTTAACCCTACACGAAATTCCTGATCCTTATTTTCCTTCGGAACGCCGATTTCCATATAAAACCTCTGATAATTTTTTTGTTTAACTTTAGCCTGCGAATCGCAAGCATGCTACTGACTTAATTACAGATAGCTGTATTAGAGATAGTTAATCTGTGTTCTAAGTTTCTTAATTTAATCTGAGTAGCTTCAAATTCCAGCCCTTGACTATTACCCCAGTGTTTATACAATATATAAAGAATAGTAACAATTTATTAAAAGGGTAATTGTATAGCTCCTTACTAAGAAGCTTTTGCTGAATTTATCAAGTCATCTTGGTATTCAAGCACTGCAATTAACTCATAAGTTACCAAGTGTAGGGTAAAGGTTAAGGGAAAAGAGCCAGTCAATTCCTTTAACCTTTACCGCTTATCCACAACTTCTGTTGTCAAGTCTCATATCAACTCCCGTTTGCCGAAAAAAAGGTTTCTTAAAAATGACACAAACACAACCAACGATTACACCTAAACTAGAGGAGCCAAAGTTTGGCTTTAACGAGTATGCTGAACGCTTAAATGGTCGAGCAGCTATGATAGGCTTCGGTTTGCTGCTGGTGATTGAATATGTCACCAATCAAGGGGTGCTATCATGGCTGGGTCTACAGTAGTACTACCAACCAGCAGAAGGTAGAAGTTCTAAGCTAGTAGTTAAAGGAGTTTCAACCAGCTGGAACAACCAGT
Organism: Nostoc sp. DedVER02; assembly: GCF_034530675.2. Lineage (NCBI taxonomy): Bacteria > Bacillati > Cyanobacteriota > Cyanophyceae > Nostocales > Nostocaceae > Nostoc > Nostoc sp. DedVER02. Next base: position 56,599 of record NZ_JAVRCP020000035.1, on the reverse strand, counting down.
TGGTTTTGACTTTGACAATTGATAGCGAACTACTTTGTCTTAGAATGTAAGCAAGAGAGGAATCGAAATACCTATTAGTGATGGAAATATCATAGACTTGCAACTACTATAGGCAAGGCGATTAATGAGTATACTTCCTACCCTACTAAAGAAAATCATAATTAGTATCTGCCTTAGATGAGAAAGGCAAATTACGGGTGAGGTATTCTTGGTAAATATACACAAAAGCTGAACTGGAACCAACCAAGCTGTGATGAATGCTGTATTACCTCGTTTTTTGAAGTCAACCTACCGAAAAGAGCCACTAATCAGTGTATTGGTGACGATGGGCACTATAGATGCCCTGATTGGCGGATTGAATGATAGCTGGTCGTTGTTCGCTTTTGGTTTGGGAACAACAGGCGTAGCGCTAGCCTTTAAATTGTGGCGTTCCCAGCAGCGCCGGACTCTACCAGAAGAACCTGTAGTGCAACATTATTTGCCCTCTCGTTCTTCTAGTGCGCCTTTACCAATGTTAAGCGTTTCTAAGAAAAAACCACCTCTTTAAGAGTGCTGAGTAGGAGAGATGCGAAAAATCTTTGTCTGTACAGGAGTTATGAGTTGATAATTCATAATTCTAAGTTGTTTGTTTCTATATATAAAGTGAGGCAAAAGTGTGAGTAGTGAGGGAAGAGGTGGGGGTAATGTTCTGCGTCCGTATATTATCCTGGCATTTATGGCAGCTGTTGCCCTTCCAGTGACTACCTGGGAAGGATTTTATATTCATCAAGCTCATGCTGCCGTTGAAGTAATACCAACCTCCCAAACTACTAATAGCTTTAGTAATGCCCAACTACTTTACACACTTAGAGGACATAACGGAACTGTTAAATCTCTCGCTTTCACTCCAGATAGCAGAGTTCTTGCAAGTGGAGGTGCAGAAAACGAGGGGATTATTCGCCTGTGGAATCCAGTAAATGGCAAAAAGTTAGGGAATATTAACAAAGCACATAAAGCAGCCGTAGAGTCTTTAGTGATTTCACCAAATGGGCAAACCCTTGCTAGTTGTAGTGATGACAACATAATTAACCTCTGGAACCTGAAAAATTTTAAATTTACCCGCTCTTTTGTCGGACATACCAGCAATGTATTATCTTTAGCTGTGTCTCCTGATAGTAAAGTTCTCATCAGTGGAGCTTTGGATGGGATTCGGATATGGGATTTGCTACAGCAACGCCCTCTAGGGACTCTGGTAAGCTTTGATAATTTGATTTATACTCTGGCTATTAGCCCTGATGGACAAACCTTGGCTAGTGGTGATAATAAGGGTGTAATTAAGCTGTGGAGCTTGACTACTGGTAAATTAATTAGTGAATTTGTCGCTCATTCTAATGTTGTTAGCGCTGTCATCTTTACACCAGATGGAGAAAAATTAGTTAGTGCTAGCCGCGATCGCACTGTCAAAGTGTGGAATATTAATACTGGAGAATTAGTCCGTACCCTCACAGGACATAATAACTGGGTAAATGCGATCGCCATTAATCCCGATGGACGAACCCTTGCTAGTGCCGGCAGAGATGGAATTAAGTTGTGGGATATAACTTCAGGTGAGTTAATAAATACACTAACTGGACATACAGACTGGGTAAGTGCGATCGCTTTTAGTCCAAATGGTAAAATTCTTGCCAGTGGCGGATTCGATCGACAAATCAAAATTTGGGGAACTCCACAAAAACTTAATTAACAGTAAATACTAGAACCCTAATTTTTTAAATAAGTTGGGGTTCTGAATGGCTTTTTGACAAGGTGATAAGTTATGGATAAAGAACAAGGTCTTGCAAGCATTTACCGGGTTTGCTAAACTTTTGTCTTGCCTTTTTAAAGTTTTTATAGTAAAAAATCAACCAAAGCTCAGATTAGATTTTGCTATAACTACCCAAAATCAATAATTGTAGCAAGCAAGAGCGATGTCTATGATGGGCTACGCCTAAGCTAATTGTTGAATAACTGTGAATACTTGATGAAAATACAGCCGAGCTAATATCTTATCCAGCAAATTACTGTAAGTATAAACATAGGTAAATTCAAATTATGTATGCAGCTACTTGCCCTCTAAAATCGGAACAAATTCTGAACTTAGGCAATCTTAGAACTGGTCATCGTCAGTAAATGCACTCAGGTAAAAATTACTATCTTGGCTGAAGCAAAGGTTTGTAGCGCTTAAACGCTATTTAAAAGGTAATATAACTTGCTACTTAAATGATGTTTAATTGTCCCGAACTGCTTTTGATCCCCATTTCGATAGAATTACTAGGCAGAACCCTAAAACTAAAAACCGCTTTTGACTGCGACGCACATGAATCAACTCAACAATGGTTTTACGATATTTCTAAGTCTGCTAGTCGAGGCGATGCCTTTTTTGCTTCTTGGGGTTTTATTCTCCAGTTTGCTGCTATTTTTTGTTGATGAGCGCAAATTAGTAGAAAGAATGCCCAAAAATCCTCTGCTGGGTGCTTTAGTTGGCAGCATGATTGGCTTTTTATTTCCGGTGTGTGAGTGCGGGAATGTACCGGTAGCGCGGCGGTTCCTGATTCAGGGAGTACCCACACCAGTCGCCATTGGTTTTTTGCTAGCAGCACCAACAATTAACCCAATTGTAATTTGGTCAACTTGGACAGCGTTTCGAGATCAGCCAGAAATAGCAGTCTTACGAGTCGTATTTTCCCTAGCAATTGCTACAATTGTTGGTTTTGTTTTCAGTTTTCAAAAGGACTTAAATCCTATAATCCAACCTGCGATCGCTCGGTATATGAAGTTTAATCCACTTGCGCAGCCTGAAACCAAACGCCGTGGTAAACGTTACCAAGTAGAACAGCAAGAAGCAATACCAAATATCTTGCAATCCGGGACTTATATCTTAGGAGGAAAAGCCAGTGTACCTCTGCGGATAGATGCTAATTTTGTACAGGCGACTACCCCAATTTCTAATACCAAGAAACCCCTTGCAGATAAACTACGCCTAGTAGTAGATAATAGCGTCCAAGAATTCCGAGAATTGGGCGGAGTGATGATTTTAGGAAGTGCGATCGCAGCTGCTATTCAAGTCCTAGCTCCCCGCGAAACGATCCTAACTTTGGGTGCTGGGCCTATTAGCTCGATTGTAGTCATGCTGATATTAGCAGTAGTGGTGTCAATTTGTTCTACAGTCGATTCTTTCTTTGCCCTGTCTTTTGCCTCAACTTTTAGTAGTGGTTCATTGTTGGCATTTCTGGTATTTGGGCCAATGATTGACATCAAAAGCGTTGGTTTAATGTTATCTATTTTTAAGCCCAAAACTGTCTTTTACTTATTTGCTTTAGCAGCACAATTAACATTTGTGTTAACTCTTTTCCTCAACTTGCATGTTTTTTAAAAAATTATTTGTCATTTGTCATTTGTCCTTTGTTTAATGACCAATGACCAATGACCAATGACTAATGACCAATGACCAATGACCAATGACTAATGACCAATAAAAATCCAAAATTTAAAATCCAAAATCTGTTATTCCCTTGGCTGGATGCCCTAGCAATTGCAGCTTGGGGCATTTTGATGTTGAGATACTGGTTAACTAACAAGCTGAACCTGTTGATTCACCCAAATTACATTTGGTTTGTGGTTGTAACTGGTATCGGCTTGATAGTTATTGGTTTCTTCAAAATGCAGGAACTTTGGCAGCGCCGTCGCCATGATGTTACGCCAAACGGCCAGCATATTAGTTTATTTCCCCCTGGTTGGGGCAGTGTTTTATTATTAATTACAGCAATTCTTGGTTTTATCATTACACCGCAAGTTTTTGCTAGTGACAAAGCACTTCAAAGGGGCGTAACGGCTGATTTATTAGGAACTACACGTGTCAAACCTCAAGCTTTTCGGGCTACTGTTCGTCCAGAGGAGCGATCGCTTGTAGACTGGGTACGCACTGTCAATGTCTATCCAGAACCAGACACATATACAGGTCAAAAAGTCAAAGTTCAGGGATTTGTCATCCATCCGCCAGATATAGGAAAAGAATATTTGTTCTTAGCCCGATTCGTCTTAACTTGCTGTGCAGCAGATGCTTACCCAGTAGGATTACCCGTCAAACTCCCCAACAATCAAGAACCTTATTCTGCTGACACTTGGTTGGAAGTAGAAGGACAAATGATGACAGAAAATTTGGCAGGAAAACGCCAACTTACCATTGCCGCTACCTCTCTTAAAAAGATTCCTCAACCCCAAAATCCTTATAGTTATTAGTTATTTGTTGATACCCAATTCCCAATTCCCAATTCCCAATTCCCAATGACAAAATCTAAAGCATTTATCCAACCATTGGATCGGATAGCGATCGCACTGATGCTACTGCTAAGTGTGCTGATTGGGTTAATTATATTGCAAGGTGATGTGGTAACTGCTCGTGTGCGGGATTTTACCTGGCAAAATCAACAGATTGGGGCGGAAGATAACTCTTTCACCCTCACCTTCAGCCGCCCAATGGAAACAAAAAGCGTAGAGAATAACTTGAAAATCGAGCCACCTCTAGCAGGTAAATTCAGTTGGGCAGGACGGCGAATGGTTTATACGCTGCTAACACCAGCACCTTATGGCACGAATTATAAATTGCAGTTACAGGGAGCCAAAGATAAGTTTGCACAGCAAGAAGGTAAAAATCGGTTTATCCAGCCTTTTACAGGGAGTTTCCGCACACGCGATCGCGTCATTCTTTACATAGGAACCGATAAAGAAGAACAGGGACGATTAGTTTTATACAACTTAACCCAAGAGCAAAAAAAGATACTTACTCCCAAAGACTTGATAGCAATGGATTTCGAGTCATTTCCAGAGGGGGAGAAAATTTTATTTTCGGCTCGCGCCAGCAATAATGAAGACTTACTTTCAGCCCAACTATACACAGTGACAACAGGTGTTTCTAGTAAATCTGGACAAGAAGCACAACCAGGAGGCAAAGTAGACCTAGTTTTAGATAGTAAAGATTATCAAAACCTGAAATTTGATTTATCCCCTGATGGGCAAACTATTGTCATCCAGCGCGGAAACAAAAATAATCCTGGCGACTTTGGACTATGGTTTATGCCAGCAACCAGCGACGGTTCAGCAGAAAAACCCACCCCTAAACGTCTGAAAAGTCAGCCAGGGGGAGACTTTATGATTACCCCAGATAGTAAAGCTGTAGCAGTTGCTCAAGGACAGGGAGCAGCAATTTTACCACTGCAAGGTGATGCCAGTAAACCCTTAGATTTTCTGCCACAATTTGGTTTGGTACAGGCTTTCTCTAAAGATGGCTCTCAAGCAGCGATGGTAAAGTTTAATACAGATTACACACGAGATTTGTTTTTGGTGACAAATCAAGGTGTACAGAAACAACTATTAAAAACAACAGGCTCAATTGTCAGTTGCCAATTTGATATTGCCTCACCCACCCTCTACTGCTTGCTAACACAGCTAGTATCCAAAGAACAATACATAGAACAGCCTTATGTGGTGGCAATTGATCTGAAAACTGGACAACAGAAACCACTGCTAGTACTGCCTCCCGCTCAACGAAATGTGCAAATGAGTTTATCTGCTGACGGTTTAGGCTTGTTATTTGACCAAGTAGTACCGCAGACAAGCCCCCCAGCATCATTACCCAAAAATACTTTAAAAACGGATGATGGAGATGTCATTGCTACTAGTAGCCTGTGGTTAATGCCTTTGTTGCCCATTGCTGATGCTGCAACTGTTGAAATTAGACCAGAACAACTCCCCTTAGCTGGGTTTCATCCCCGTTGGCTACCTTAAAGAAGTTTAGATTCCCGATTTATTAAACAAGTCGGGAATTTTGTTGGTAAAAAGCTAACAATTTCTCATTGATTGGATCTGAAACTATAAATTGATAATTTGTCCAAGCTTCCCAAAAAAGATAGATTGATAGTACGCCTAAGAAGATACGAAGCACTAAATTTACAGTTGAATCTGGTAGTTTTGGCAATGTACGAGTACTCATTTGAACGCCTAAAAGACCACCACATCCTAAAACTAGACCTTGAGTAAATAGAATATTTCCTTCTAATGTATGCCCTGTGCAGGCAGCTAAAGCAGTTATAACAATTACACCCAAACTAGTCTGAATTGCAACTTTAATTTCTTCTCCAAGTAGCAACATTTGAAGCGGTACCATGATTGTACCGCCACCTAAGCCAAATAAACCTGCTAAAATTCCTGCTGCTCCACCAGTGCCAATTTTAGAAACTAATGGGTTAAAAATTGGTTCTGTATTCTCTTTCTCTTTGAAAGCTAGTTGTTTACGAAGCTCAATCAAATAAATGTTAGCAAGTAGTATTATGCCAAATGTAAACAGTATTATATAAGATGGGATTTTATTGGCGAAATATACACCTATTCCAGTAGTTAAAAAGGCGGGAATTCCTAAATAAATTACTCGTTTAAAGTCAAAGTAACCCATCCACCAATTCTGCAAACTTCCAGAAATTGAAGTAATCACAATTGCAAGGCTACTAGTAGCGATCGCCTGAACGGGAGTATAACCTAGTGTGACTAAAAGAGGGATTGTAATAATACCACCACCTATTCCTAAAAGTCCAGCTATAACTCCAGATATTAAACCCCCAGCTACTAAAATCAACCAACTAAAATCAATCATAAATAGGAATTGGGAATTGGGAATTGGGAATTGGGCATTAATTACAGACGCGATTAATCATGTCTCTACTCCCACCTTTTGTACAGACACAATTAATCGCGTCTCTCATCTCTTATCCCTGTACTGTCACTGGGTGGCTAACAACGGCACCGTAGAGCAAGCCAGAATCATTCCACGGAACTGTACTCGGTTGTGTATTACCTAAATTGTCGGTAGCACGAGCTTGGATAAAATATTCGCCAGGAGTTGGGTTCCATTCAATGTCCCACCGTGTCCATGCAAATGGAAAGTTTGGTTCTCTTAGTCGAGCAAATTGCCAAGTTTTACCACCATCTAGACTGACTTCTACACGGACAATTTTTCCTTTCCCAGACCAGGAACGTCCACGTAGTAAATGGGTTTTAGCTGAAAGTGTAGCGGGCCAAGCCAACTCAAAAGCGCTTTTAACATTTTGATAGGTAATCAGCTTACCTTTATATGGTGCGATCGCTGGGTAATCTGCACCAATCAGCACCATTTGTTCTGTTACCCACTGGGTATATATCGGTGTTTCAGAAACCTCAATCCGCTCTATCCATTTAACGTTGGCGTTTCCTCCCCAACCAGGAAATAAGGCACGGCATGGCTGGCCATGATCTGGAGGTAATGGTTCTCCGTTCATGGCATAGACGACGAGGGAGTTATCTGCTAATGCTTTGGCAATGGGAACTACATTACTGAATTTGGATTTATTCGCCTTCTTTGAATCCAGCGAATCAAAATCTGCACCTTCAACGAGTACATCTTTGGCTGTGGATTTCAATCCAGCCTGCTCTAATAATAGGCTCAGTGGTACACCAGTCCACTCAGCCACACCAATAGCCCCAAGCCTCCACCGGGTTCCAGGGAGTGGTATGTTGTAAGCTTCTTCAAAGAACCGCCGACCATTAGCAGCACACTCTATGGCACAAGTGACTGAGATGGACGGCATACCAATGATTTCATCGTAAGTGAACTCACAAGGCGCAGAAACCCCAGTTCCATGAATTTGCAAACGCCACGTAGATGGGTCAAAGGGTGGAGGTGTACTGCGGTTGTGAACATAGAACCAATCATTTGGCACTAAATAACCACGCTCATACATTGCTTCCCAGTTCATCTCTAATGTGCCTTTGCTATGAGATATATACCCTGGTGGCAATGGTTTAAGTATTTTACTGCCTTTAGTTTTAACAGCCGCTTGACTGTGAGCAGGCGCAGGTTTAGCTAAACCCCCAATGGCTGTTGCACCAACCATTGTGGCTAATATTTTCAGAAAGCGTTGACGCGAAATACCTGCATCTGCACTTTTTTGCCAGATGCACTCATCAACCCGTGCGTGTAGATAATCCTCCTGGTCAAAGAGGTTTTCATCGCTCAAGCTATACTCCCTTTTAATTCATAATTTGTAATTAGCAGATAGAGATGAAGGAGGGCAATGGGGAGATAAGGAAGATGAGTCAGACAAGAAAGACAACAAAAATAATCCATGCCCAATACCCCATGCTCCATGCCCTAAAAAGACTAGTACAGGTCGGCGTAAATAAACAACCCATTCAAAATCTCTGAAAGCCTTATACTGTCTTCATTTTTAATTTTTAATTTTTAATTTTTAATTCCGCCTTGCGGTACTAGCTATTTATCGCTGTCCAAACACCAGTGATTTCATCTTGTGTGTAGTTGGGTAAATAGTGGTCAAATCCGTTTTTAGCTATTTGAGCGATCGCATCAATAAAGCGATCGCAGTCTTGCAATGTATTATATACTGCAAAACTAGCGCGGATAATACTAGGAATGTTGCGCGTAATTCCTCTGTCTACTTCTTGAGCAATTTCGTAGTCTCGCTCATCCGAAATATTCTTGAGTTTGCGAATGTATTCATAAGTGCAGAAAGCCCCAGCCCTAACGCCAATGCCGTATTCTTGTGCCAAAATTTCTGCTACTAAGCGTCCATCAAACCCATCAATATCAAAGGGAATAACATGGGCTAAATTATCTCCTGGGATATGTAATTGAACTTCAGGAATCAGCCTAAGCCGTGTATATGTGAATTCAACTAGAGAGTGTTCATACTGAGCAATGCGATCGCGCCCTACTGCTTCGATAATTTCAATGGCCTTAGCAATTGCGATCGCACCCATTGCATTTGGTGTTCCAGGGTCATGGGCGCGTTCTGTATAAAAACGCTTGATTTCTAGGTTTCTGGTGATATAAGGCAGGTTCCCGCCACCAATTTGATAAGGATAAGAACTATCAAAAAATTCCTTTGGCCCCAGCAAAACGCCAGTTCCATAAGGTGCATACATTTTGTGTCCAGAGAAAGCTACAAAATCTAAATGACATGGGTCATCATCAGCACGCATATCTACTCGTTCGTGCTGAATTAACTGACACACATCAGCAAAAATCTTAGCGCCGTACCGATGTGCTAAAGCTGCAATTTCGTAAATCGGCGGTCTATAACCTGTAATTGTCGAAGCACCTGTAATTGTTACTAACTTAATTTGCTCGGCTTCGGGAAGGTTTTGGTGTGCCTTGAAGATATCTTCAATTTCTGCGACACTTACACTTCCATCTGGCTGGGTTCTGTACTGCACAACTTCGTCTCTAGTAACCCAAGGTAGCAAGTTTGATGAATGCTCAATATCAGAAACTAAGATTTTTCCAGGTTTTTTTGCCCAAAGTGTAGCAGCCCCATTAATTGCTTCTGTTGTATTCTTCGCAAAGATTACATAGTTGTTTAAAGATGACCCTACAAAGTCTCGAATGACGTTCCGGCTAGCGTCATATTCTCGTGTAGTGATGATGGACTTTTGCCCAGAACCTCTATGCACGCTGCCATAAGTATCAAGCATCTCATCCACATGCTGCTTAAGGGTTGCAAAGGGAGTGGTAGTAGCTCCATTATCCAAGTTGACATACTCAACATAGCTTCCTTTAAGAGTCTTCACCTGAAAAGATAGAGACTCATCTGTGAATAACGGTCTAATTTCTTTGTCCCAAAAACTGTCAAAATTTTCTGCAACTAGCGGTAATTGGACAGCTTCTTGCTTTGTATTTACACCCATTGCAAGTATGTCGGTCATCTTTAGCACCCCTATTTTAAACTTGGAATTTCTAGAAAAGCCTAACTGCAACACAGCTTTTATAATGCAACAATCACATTAATAGTTAGTAATCATAGTCTTTATAACTACTTTGCTGCTAGTAGAAAACTCGGTTGCTACAATTATTCTTTAATAAATTAATAAAAAACGATATCCGTACTAACCCGTAAATTAAATGTTCTTTATGTTAATTAAAGTACTTTGTAACAAAAACTTATAAGTATTAAAGTATACTTTAAACAATTTTCTTGCCGTCATTAAACAAACTTGATGTATTGAAGGCAATTTGAGAGAACAGCCTCTAACTAACTAAGGCTAAAATTGCCTACTAGAAATGTTTTGAGCGATAAAAAGGTCGTTCTAAGTTGAGATTATGCTTTAAAAAAGTTTCATAAATACACTGATATAAATTATTACTGCTTTAAAATCACTTTATGCGTGTTTACCCGTGCATATCAGATTTTCGTAATATTTTAGTCTTAGCAGAAACTCTTAGTTGTTTGCTGATATTAAATAGCGATCGCTCAAAATAACAGAACGCTCGTTAAATAGGAGATACTTGTACTGACATCTATACCTAAGTAATAAATAATTCAAAATAAAATGTAGTGAAGAATACATTTTAAATTAATATCTTAAGATAGATGCGATTAGAGAAAATAAAGTGTATGCTGATGGCGCATTTTCATGTAAAAAAACTTCTGTGGGACAGAGCCATTACTCTATTAATCTCCCCTGCTCCCTGCCCTGTTCCCCCGTGCCTCTTCTTGACGGGGAAGAGCATCATAGTGTTATAACGGCATCAGTCTAAATACAAAATGGGGAACACCAATTGATGATTAATTGCTGGTGCCTGGAGAGAGTTAAACTTAGCTTCTAGAGCAAACCCTGATTAGACAAAGTTGATAAGCAATGCTAATGCCAGCACTGCTGATATTTTTAGGCAGGTGGGTCAAGAGTGATGAATGAAGCTGACACCTCAAACAAGGGGGCTGTGATGGAATCCCTAAATTCTGCTAATTCGCCACAATCGGAGCAGGCGAGTTGTCCCTTTTACTCAGTTGTGCCTAATGACAATATGACAGTTAAACAACTGCCACTGCTCATGCCAGCTGAAGATAGACAATTTTCAAAAGATACCACCCAGCAGGACTGGGTTGCAGAGCCGGAAAGCGGCAAGCAAGCACTTATTGACTCAGAGTTTCAAAACCTGCTGGCATTGAACCAAGAATTACGGGCGGCTAATAATAACTTGTATGAACAAGTGGAGCAGCTAAAAGACAACCTAGCTGAGTCTGAAAAGGTTTTACAGTGGCAGAAAACGCGCTCCAGCGTTACTGAGTCCATGTTCAACCAACATACTCAAGAATTGGCTGCGGCTCAAGAACAGATAAAATCCTTATTTCAACAATTAGAAATTGCTGTACAAACTCTTCAACGCCAGGAAATTGTTGCTGATAGTTATAAAGCACAGCTACAAATTAGCCAGCAACGCCTTGCCCAGCTAGAGCGAGAATGTACATTGTTACATACTAATAACAGCGAACAATCTGAGCAGTTATTACAGTCAGAAACTGTTTGTCGGGAATTGCGTACTAGACTGATGCGACAACAACGCCAGACGCTGCAATTTAAAGCGGCTCTAGAAAAATGTTTAGATACATCGGTTCCTAGCTATGACTCCTTAGAAGATACTGCAAAACACCCCAAAGACATAACTAGCAGACAAGGAAGATTTTCTAGAAAAGCTCGGTCTTTGTTTCCTAATGCCCAGCCAATTCAACCTTGGTCAGCAGAATCAGAATCCTTGACTGACAATGAAGATGATTCTTGGGGCGAACCCTCAACACCAATCCCATTCCAAAGAAATGAACCGACTCCACCGCCATCATCTTCTTGGAACTGGTCAGTTAAGCAAAAGACCCCAAAACCAGCAGAACCTCCTGCCCCGTCTCCAAAAATTGACGCTCCAGCTACACCAGAAGCTGTTTCAACTTCAGGGTCATCCAATTTAGATCAGCAATTGGATAGTCTAATCCAAATGTTTTTCATTTCCCAGCCTGAATCTGCATCACCACCGCCTGCGGCAAAAAAAGATGTGGATGCTGTGGATGCTAATAATGCCCCTATCTGGGAAACTTTAGCAACAATCCTAGAAGATGATGAGGAAGTAGAAAATCCCCGGGAGGCGTATTTAGAGGTAGAAATCAATCCCCCTGCAACTACCTCCACTTCTGGGACGGCAGATTCTGTAACTTCACCAGCCAATAACTTACTAGTTTCTTCTACCTCCTTCCACACTGAGCCGCCTGTTGGAGAAACTGAAGATTACTGGTCAGAAGTTTCTCAATTGTCAGAAAATGATTTTCCCCCAGACTTACTAAGCGATAACACTGATGATGCCAATTCACCTTCACCAGTAGTTTATCCTCAGCGTCCACCCAAGGGGCGTAAGTCATTGGCATCTGTGGAACTACCTAATTTTCGCCCCAAAGGTCAATAGAGACGCGATGAATCGCGTCTGTACAAGAGACGCGATTTATCGCGTCTGTGATTAATGCCCAATGGCCAATGCCTAATTAAGAATCCTGGCTTCTGATTTCGGAATTATGGCTTCTGGATTCGTTTTTGTTACTTGAGAGCGCGATCGCGGTTTGCCTGTGGCGATCGCATAATTAATCGCCAGCAGCCACAGCCACAAGCCCGGATTCCGGGGTTCTAGCCAATGACCTGCCCGATTCAAAAAGCGTCCGAACCAGGGACTTAGCAAAGCGCTAACGAGGGCATGACGACCAAAGTTGAAATAACTACCAAGCCATCGCATTAAATCTCTAGGGCCAGCAAGTTCCCAAATCCATAAAAGTAAGGCAGGATTTTTCCTAGCAGCTTTCAGTGCTAGGCGGTTAAAGGTTAACCAATCACACCTATCTTTGATGAAGTTATCTGCTACTTCTTGGGGTTCGTCTGCTAACAGTCCAAAGAAGGTGTTGAGCATAGAGTTAATGCGCTGGGGCGGTAAAAATTTTCCGGTGGGAACCATCATCCCTTTGGAAAATAGCCAAGTCACGGAAACGTTACTTTGGTAAGCGCGAATCTTATTCAAGTGGCGGAAACTCAACAAGTCATGTTTGAGAGCAATATCCAATAGGGTTGTTAAGCGCTCTAAGTTACGAACTAGGGAACCAAAACCGGTGAATACTAGGGGAGATTGGAGCGATGCAGCATCACCGATCGCAATTAATCGATCGAAGGCAACTGTGCGATCGCTACTTCCCACACTAAAATGTCCTGGTATATACCCAAATGTCGGCTTCTTCCACACTAATTTGTCCATATCGCACCTGCGATACTCTGGCAAAATCGTGAAAAAGTCCTCGTACATCTCTAGCAAGGAACCGGGATTTTCAGCATTGACTTCGTGGTAATGAAATAAATAAATCGTCAGTTCATCATCTGCTCCAGGAAACAGTTCCCAAATTAACTGCCTTCCCCGCGAAATATCTCCATGACTATAAAGTACATCCCCATATTGGGAATCCCATACTCCCGGCTCAAATCCGCTCTCAATTGCCGCTCCTACCGTCGGACATACACTATCAAAGGCACGACCACCATTTAATTGCCAAGCGATGGGTGAGGCCGTTCCCATTGCATCTATTAGCAGCCTTCCACTTACTTGTTTTTCAACCTGGCTAGGTAAGTGCTTGACTTGCAATAGAACTTGTGATATATCAATATCTGCACGGATAAACTCTGTTTCATCCCAAATTTCGCCGCCTGCGGCTTGCAGTTTTTGCCCACACATAAGGAGCCATTTTTCGGAATCTAAGCCTAAATTTAGGACTGTGGGTGTGTGCAGAACGGGCGATCGCAGTTTGGATGGGTTATTCGCATCAAAAAACTTATTGAATCCATCTTTGTATTCTCTGGCAATGATGGTTTCTAACTCTACGGGGGTGACTAAACCCAGGTCAAGCAAGCTTTGAATCTCATCGCGGGAAATATTCCATTCTCGGTTCATCTTGCCAAAAGGCATTCGTTCCACCAGCAGGACTTTATATCCTAGTTTTGCCATCAATGCTGCATGAATCGCGCCTAATGCGCCACCGATATAGATGATGTCGTACTGGGGAATTGGGAATTGGGCATTGGGAATTGGGGATGGGACATTGGTTATTTCCCCTTGACTCTGCTGCGAAAACACAACCTGACGCGGCTGCTGCGGATTTCGTACTCCTTCACGCCATCGTTGTTCCCACCAGTAGGCGCGTGTTAAATCGTATTCACCGTTGGGCATTTTCTGAAAATACTTGACAGTGAGCGGATAAGCAGAGGCTAACGCGGCAAAAATCGATTGCTGGGATAAATCAATTGTTGGCGGTTCTGGGTAATGATGCGGAAAACGGTTTCTGATTTCTTTACTTAGGCGTTGCAGAATTTGTCCCTCATTAGGAAAGGGTTGTTCTGCCCAACGAAAAACTTTTAAATAGGTAGTTCGTTGCACCGACCAGATAAATACCGAAAGTTCCGCAGGCAAGTTTTCGGAAACAGCCGCCCCAGCAGATGTAGTAGCACTGGGTAATTTGAGGCGAAAGCCTTCCGAAGTAAGCACTTTTTCTCCATTTCCAGGTTCAAAATCTGTTTGTAGCCAGCTACGCACAGTTTCTATATCTGGAGTTGGAACTTCTAAATAAAGGATCTCTTTCATTTTTTCCTGACATCTCACATCAATCTACTCACTAAGACAGATTTTCTTAAGGCACAAAGTAAGGTAAACTCCGCCCTATTAGTTTCATAAAGATTCAGTGAAGAAATTTTAAGAGTTTGTCAAATTTATTGTTCATTTTGTATTTCTGTAAACCCACGCCATGAATTATCCCATTCCAGACAGCCCCCAGGAAATTTTTGCTCTGCGACAACAGCCGATTGATGAGGAACTTGTTGCTGCTGCGATCGCTGGCGTAATTAAAGTTGTCCGCGCTCAGGGGCAATCTTTGGAAGAATTAACCGCTCAGTTGCTAGCAGACGATCCACTGCTGGATCGGGAACAACGTCGCTGGTTGAGCCAATTAGTTGCCCAATCTTGGGAAAAGTTCTCTTAAACCCTTGCTTTAGATGAAGTTTTTGTGGAAGCATTAGATTTTTCGGTCTGCACCTAAGTATTGAAATATTGGCGATGCCTGAGTTGGGCTTTGCCTACGCACTTCAGGTATTAAGAGTAACAATAATTGTCTGTATGAGATGGTGATTGAGTTGCTGTTTTGGTATTCATGGTACAGAAGCCACTAAATTAACCATATCAGCGTTTTACATTGCTAATGAATTTGATAAATGCGATCGCATGACTATTAAAACTTACGCAAACAATATGTACTTTTGTGTAAGTCCTAACTATCTTTCTTCTCTATCTAAATTTGCTTGCAAGAGATTACAGAACAACTTTCCTTGCTGAATAGCATCATTTAAGGCAATGTGAGCCAATGGAAGATTTTCTAACCATGTAGATGGTAGATTATCCTTGCCAGATTTGCTGTAGCTTTGTTTCAAAAATGCCATCGCATAGGATCGGATATCCAATGCCGAAAATTTAAAGGGGCTATCACCCACAAAGTTGATCAAGTACCAGTAGACAAACATAAAGTCATAAGCAGCTGGATAGCCAACAAAGATCGGTTTCCCTGGTAAAGCTACAAGCCAAGAGTGGTAAGACTCCATGACCTTCAAAGGGGGCTTGAGATCGGCTCGACTGGCTGCCCAAGCATCTGGCTGCTTTGCCCACCATTTCATAGTTTTGGGGTGTCCTTGTGCCCCTGGCAAGGTTTCTAAATT
Organism: Nostoc sp. DedVER02; assembly: GCF_034530675.2. Lineage (NCBI taxonomy): Bacteria > Bacillati > Cyanobacteriota > Cyanophyceae > Nostocales > Nostocaceae > Nostoc > Nostoc sp. DedVER02. The sequence goes on along the minus strand of NZ_JAVRCP020000035.1, from coordinate 40,981 downwards.
AGCTGTAAAAGTCGCAACTAATTGTTTGTCTGCGGTATATGCAGCTGAGGCAAGACTAAGCATGGAGTGGGGCCCAGGGATAGGGCCATCCGCTTCTATATCAGTGCTGACGTAGATTTCGATTGTCACCTTCTATCCTGCCTGTCTTTTATCAGTGTCGATCGCCATTGCCTAGATTTTACCAATACACGGGTTTTGGTCGTTATGCTCGCCTGTGGCAAAAAAATTACTTTGAAATCCAAAGGTATTGATCAGATAATTACTAATTCGTAATTCGTAATTCGTAATTCGTAATTAAATAGGTACAAGCCCGTTGATTCATCAATGGAAACATAAAAATGCTTAGTATCTTCAGTTAGACCGCCGACTTCAGTCGTGGGGTAAAAATTACGAATTATTGTGACTTATGGGAAGCGATCGCACTTTGGCGATCGCTTCCCTCACACTACATATCCCTTTTGTCAACTAGAAGCTTTCACCACCGCTGACCCTTGGGAGTGCAATAACAAACCATATTCCAAGCCCTCCACCACTGCTTGATAGGAAGCCTCCAAAATATTGGTAGAAACCCCTACCGTTGTCCAGCGTTGACGACCATTGCCTGATTCTACCAACACGCGGGTTTTCGCCGCAGTGCCCGTGTGTCCGTTAAGAATCCGCACTTTGTAATCTGTCAAATCGAAGGTTGCTATTTGAGGATAAAAATTCACCAAAGCCTTGCGTAAAGCCGCATCCAACGCCGCAACCGGGCCATTACCTTCCGCCGCTTCGAGAATATTTTTGCCGTCAACAGCGAGTTTGACTGTAGCTAGGGCGTTACTAGTTTCTTTCCCCTCAATCAAGTCACAGTGGACTTGAAAACCTTTGACTTCAAAAAACTTCTGACGATCTCCCAAAGCTTCGTGCATCAGTAGCGCAAAACTCGCCTCTGCTGCTTCAAATTGAAATCCTTCACTCTCCAAATCTTTGAGACGCTGAAGAATTTGCTTGGCTTCTGCCTTTAGCTGATTGAGGTCAATCCCAAAACTTCGGGCTTTGGCTAAAACATTGCTCAGTCCAGACTGTTCAGAAATCACAATGCGGCGATGGTTCCCGACTTGTTCCGGCTGAATGTGTTCGTAAGTGAGGGGATTACGTTCTACAGCTGATACATGAATACCACCCTTGTGGGCAAAAGCCGAAAGTCCTACAAAGGGAGCGTGTTCATCAGGTGCAAGATTGACAACTTCACTCACAAAACGACTCGCTTCTGTAAGTTGTGTTAGCTGGTCTTCTGTGATACAACTGTAACCCAGCTTCAGTTGTAAATTGGGAATTAACGAACAGAGGTTAGCATTACCGCAACGTTCACCGTAACCATTAATTGTCCCCTGTACCATCTTTGCCCCAGCCATCACTGCGGCTATTGCGTTAGCAACCGCCATTTCGGAATCATTATGAGTATGAATTCCAATTTGGGGGATTGTCCTTTGTCCTTTGTCCTTTGTCATTGGTTCTTGACTAATGACTAATGACAAATGACTACTGACATCTTGAACAATTTGGCTAATTTCATGAGGTAAAGTACCGCCATTGGTATCACAGAGGACTAGCCATTCAGCACCAGATGCGATCGCAGCCTCTAATGTCTGTAAAGCATAATCTGGATTGTGCTTGTAACCATCAAACCAATGTTCGGCATCGTAGATAATCCGACGACCTTGAGAACGGAGGTACTCGATGGTGTCACGAATCATCGCCAAATTTTCTTCTAATGTCGTCTTCAGGCTAGTTGTGACATGTAAATCCCAAGACTTACCAAAAATCGTTACCCAGCGAGTTCCCGCCGCCAAAATATCTTGTAGCATCGGTTCGGTTGCGGCAGTGGAGTTAGGCCGGCGAGTCGAACAAAAAGCCACAATTTCAGCTTGTTTTAGCGGATCTTCTTGGAGTTGCCAGAAAAATTGTACATCCTTGGGATTAGCACCAGGCCAACCGCCTTCAATAAAGGGAACTCCCAGTTGATCGAGTCTCTTGGCAATGCGTAACTTATCTTCTATCGATACTGATAGCCCCTCGCGCTGAGTGCCATCCCGTAATGTAGTGTCATAAAGCCAAAGTTGAGGTGAGGAATTTGTGGTCATAAAACTGGGACCGACGAGACAACTTTCGAGGCAATGTGTCAATATACAACAAAAAGCCTGTTTTACAGTTTAAAAATGCCTAAAGTACTAGCTGAAGGTAAAACAATTCAGTGTGTAAGCGGAAGCAATCTCCGAACAGTTTTACTGCAAAATGGTATTAACCTCTACAATGACGGTGCTAAGGTAATAAACTGTCGCGGCATTGGCAGTTGTGGAACCTGTGCGGTTAAGGTAGAGGGCGAAGTCTCAGCAGCGAATTGGCGCGATCGAACCCGGCGTTCGCTTCCTCCCCATTCTCCTACAACAGACTTACGTTTAGCCTGTCAAACTCAAGTTTTAGGCGATGTGCAAGTGACAAAGTTTGATGGATTTTGGGGACAAGGTTCTCGAATAGTGTGGACACCAAAAGGTTAAAAAGGAGTTAAGACAATATGGGTAGATGGACACCCTTAATTTTAATGGCTGGTGGTTTAGCCATTCTGCTTGGTACATTACTAGGCATCAATTTTCCTATGGGCGTACAAACCGCTAACGCTCCCGGTGGCAAAGCAGCAAAAGTCCTGCCAGCTAATATCAATGTTAATAGTAGCGCGGGCAGCAAAAATGAAGAAACTGCAACCGAAGGAAATGAAACAACCGAAACAAACGAAAACAGACGCACTATTGTAGCCCCAAGACCTGACAACAGAAGCAGCGTTGCTCAAAATCCTTCTGATGACTCAACATCACCTGCTGACAGTACAACAGACGGCAATACAAATAGTTCAGAAACAAACACACCATCAAGTGATTCCAATCAAAGCAACGAACCAATTCGCGCCTTGTGGTAAGGATATATGTCTTTAGTTACGAGTTATAGGTTATAAGTTATGAGTTAATTAGTTATGTACTAATGACAAATGACAAATGACAAATGACTAATGACTAGTGAGATCGTAATTATTGGTGGCGGTGTTATTGGTTTAGCGATCGCCGTTGAACTAAAACTGCGCGGGACAAATGTCACCGTGCTTTGTCGTGACTTTCAGGCTGCCGCTACCCACGCCGCCGCTGGGATGTTAGCACCAGACGCGGAAAACATCACTAATGGGGCAATGCGTTCATTGTGTTTGCGATCGCGTGCTTTATATCCCGACTGGACGCGCAAACTAGAAGAACTAACCGGCTTAAATACTGGCTACCGTCCGTGTGGTATTCTCGCACCTGTCTTTGAAGAAAGCAGGGGAGCAGGGGAGCGGGGGAGCAGGGGAGCAGGGGGAAAAGAGGAAGTTCTCTCCTCTGCCTCTGTGCCCCTCTGCCCCTCTGCTAGCGAAGAGTCCCCTGCTTACTGGTTAAATAAAGAGGCAATTCATCAATATCAGCCAGGGTTAGGAGCAGATGTAATTGGTGGCTGGTGGTATCCTGAAGACGCGCAAGTTGATAATAAGGCTCTAGCTCACGTATTGCGAACGGCAGCTGAGTCTCTTGGCGTTGAACTCAAAGACGGTATTACAGTCGAAGGATTTTTACAGCAGCAAGGGCAAGTAGTTGGTATACAAACCAATGTTGGAGTGATTCGCGCCGCGCACTATGTTTTAGCTTCCGGTGCTTGGTCAAATGAGTTATTACCGCTACCAGTGCGTCCCAGAAAAGGACAAATGCTGAGTGTAGAGATACCAAAATTTACCCCAGAATTGCCCTTAAAGCGGGTTTTGTTTGGGCAGAATATTTACATCGTACCAAGACGCGATCGCCTAATTATCGGGGCAACAAGCGAAGACGTTGGCTTCACCCCTAACAATACCCCAGACGGCATTCAAAAATTATTACAAGCTTCTATCCGGCTGTATCCTCAATTAAAGCATTATCCCATCCAAGAGTTCTGGTGGGGATTTCGCCCAACCACTCCTGATGAGTTGCCCATCCTTGGTACTAGCCACTGTCAAAATTTAACCCTTGCTACAGGTCATTACCGTAACGGGATTCTACTCACACCCGTAACAGCCGTATTGATTGCCGATTTAATCTTAGAACAAAAGCCCGATCCTCTACTTGCTGATTTTCACTATTCCCGCTTCCAATCCCAGCCATCTACCTTCACCCCAATGCTGACTCACTCTGCCAATTTCTCCAACGGGCATCATATCTCAGACGCGATGAATCCAGACGCGATGAATCGCGTCTCTACAAATTCGCCGTTAATTATTGCTGGCAAAACCTTTCAATCTCGCTTAATGACGGGAACTGGTAAGTATCGCAGCATTGAAGAAATGCAGCAAAGCGTCGCCGCCAGTGATTGCCAAATTGTTACCGTAGCAGTCCGACGGGTACAAACTAAAGCCCCTGGGCATGAAGGTTTAGCTGAAGCTTTGGATTGGACAAAAATTTGGATGTTGCCCAATACCGCAGGTTGCCAAACTGCTGAAGAGGCAATTCGAGTAGCCCGTTTGGGGCGAGAAATGGCGAAATTGTTAGGACAGGAAGATAATAATTTTATAAAGTTAGAAGTAATACCCGATCTTAAGTATTTACTCCCAGATCCTATTGGAACGCTGCAAGCCGCAGAACAACTAGTTAAAGAAGGCTTTGCAGTATTACCTTATATAAACGCTGACCCCATGTTAGCCAAGCGTTTAGAAGAAGTAGGTTGTGCAACAGTAATGCCTTTAGCATCACCAATTGGTTCTGGACAAGGGCTAAAAACAACCGCCAATATCCAAATCATCATCGAAAATGCAGGTGTGCCTGTGGTAGTAGATGCTGGTATTGGTTCACCCTCAGAAGCAGCCCAAGCAATGGAATTGGGAGCAGATGCCTTGTTGATTAATAGTGCGATCGCTCTTTCTGCAAACCCAGCAGCAATGGCTCGTGCCATGAATTTAGCAACAGTTGCCGGTCGTCTAGCATACCTTGCTGGCAGGATGCCCATCAAAGATTACGCCAGTCCTAGTTCACCTCTAACTGGGACAATTACTAATTAGGGAATGGGTAAGAAGCAGGGGGCAGGGGGCAGGGAGCAGGAAGCAGGAAGATTAGTTTTCCCCTCTGCCTCTTTTCAATTCCCAATGCCTAATTCTCAATTCATAATGTAACGATTTGTCTAGCAGTTTCAGAGCGGATTTAGCATTTATGTAACATTAAATGAACGATAAAGATAAAGGAATCAATTCATGCCCTATACCAACGAAGAAGGCGGCCTTCTGAATAATTTTGCCCGGGAACCAAAGATTTATCAAGCAGAACCTCCCACGGAAGGGCAAAAACGAACTTATCTCTTAGTAGGAATCGCCGCTACAGCTTTGGTTGTCGGCTTGATTGTAGTCGCCTTCTTTGTTTCTAAGAGCAGTTAATCGTAAAACATTTTAATAAAATTTCATCTTCTTGATAATTTTTCAGGTTCCGATTTTCAAAGGGGCCTGCTTTTTTATTTTTTGTTAAAATTGAACTGGCAATTAAAGTATATAATTATACTTTATTATTTTATTTAGACCTGAAAGCTTAATTTATTCTGAGCCGTATAACATCCACTTAAAAATCATTTTTATTATGACTTTAGCTCACTTGAATGCACCCAAAACGGTGATATGTACTGTGTTTTGGCTCTTTAGGCGTTATGAGCGTGAATGATACTACACACAAGAATAATTCTAATTGGAATCGGCAAGTATACCACCGCCTGAAACTTGCCCTGAGTCTTGGCTTACGACGACAACTTTTTTTAGCGGTATGTGATGATTTACACTTAAGAAATCAAGTAGCTGCTCGTTTGCATTCTACATTGGCTTATCCTGTTGGACAGGTGCTATATCAGCAATCAAATGCCCAAGAAAATAGCACTCCAGCTTATCCGCGATTAGTTACATTGCGTTTGAATTTAAACGATCCCAATCCTATAGTTCAGATAAATCAATGGTTAGCTAATTATCCACCGCCAACCGTTGGAGGTTCAAAAGATACCCCTGGAAGACCTTTTCCAGTACCAGCATTTCAGATTGTAGGCGTGGAGCATCTCACTAAGCAACCAGTAGCAACACAGCGTTTATTTTTACACTATCTGCGTTTAAGCGAACAATTTTTCTCTACACAAGAATCCAGTCGATTCCTAGAATCTAACTTGCTGTTGTGGATACCGCGTCCTTGGTTATCTGCCATCAAGCAATCAGCACCACAGTTTTGGCGTTGCCGGACTGGTGTATTTGTGTTTGCTGGAGAACCCACACCTGCAATTCAAAATGCAGGCTATCCAGAACGTTTTTCTAGTTCCAAAAGTTTGGATTTAGGGAATATTGAGCAGTCGATTCTAGATGAATCACTTAACCAAGCAGAACTCAGAACGGCAGCAACTGAGTTTAAGTTTGAAAATAATTCCGATTTCTCAGCAGAGATACAAGACAACAGTGTACATCAAACCCCAGAATCTACTAATAGGTCTGGTAGTGTGAATAATAATCAATCGCTGTCGTCTTTATCTTATATTAGTAGCGAGTTAACGGAGCTAGTAATAGCAACAATCGGCACAAATCCTAGCAAAAATATTGAGGATTCTTTACAACCACAGCAGATTTTGTTGGAGATTGAAAAATTACACGAAAATCTTGTTTCAGGGGAGATACTGGCAGAAGCTTATCATCGCTTGGGCACTTTATATCGCCTTCGTATTGAGCAAGGAGAGTCAACCCTCGAAAACCTGATGGTTGCAATTATTGCCTATCAGGAAGCAATTAGCTTTGACGAAAGCTCACCACAACTTCCAGATATATTAAATGATTTGGGTACACTCTACTGGATGCTATACCGCACACCACCCAATTCTGAGGAGGGACAAACTTATATAGAGCAGGCAATAGAATTTTATCAGTTGGCGTTAAAGATGATTTCACCACAGACGCATCGGGAAACTTACGCTCGTGTGCAAAATAATTTAGGGACGGCTTATGGTGATTTAGCTCGTTTTTCTCACCCTTCTGAAAATTGGCAGCAAGCGATTTCAGCTTACAATGAAGCCCTCAACTATCGTACAGCCGATATGGATTCATTAAAGTATGCGGCTTGTCAAAACAATTTGGGTACTGCTTACTGGCATTTAGGGCAATATAATCAACCGATTGTGCATTTAAAGAAAGCGATCGCAGCTTACAACGAAGCACTTGTACACTACAACCCCGAAGAGGAGCCGCTCAAGTATGGCATGATTCAAAACAACATCGGTACTGCCTGCTGGAATCTGGCACAATACGAACAACCTGCCCAAAATCTCCAGCTAGCAATTAATGTCTATAACAAAGCTCTTAAGTATCGCACTCCAGCTAATGTTCCTAGTGCCTGCGCCGCGACACAAAATAATCTAGGTACTGCCTACTGGCATCTAGCAAATTTATCTCAGACAACTAAAGAGGCACGGCAAAAGTATCTAGAATTATGCATCAGTACTTACGAAGAGGCCATATCCTTGGCTCACTCTCTGAGCGGTACTCCTTTAAGCTTTGATTTACTCGCCTCTTATAATAACCTGGGACTGGCACATTATCAGTTAGTAATAGATAAGTCATTTAATGGTGACAAAGCAACACGTTCTCAACACCTAGAAATAGCCTTAGACTACCATTTGCAAGCCTTAAACGCATTGAGCAAACAATCAGAGGTTTATCAAACAACTTTCACTTATGTGGTGAAAACTATTCGCGCTTTTCATGATGAATTAGGGATACAGGGGCAAAATCTGGCTTTATCTAAAGTTCCTAGTCAGTTGTTGCCAGATATTTTATCAAAGTTATAGGGAAAATGCTGAAAACCCGTGCATAAGAACTTGATATCAACTTGACAATTAGCTAGGGCATCAACTAAGGTAGCGACAGCAAAGAGTTTATCTAATTAAAAAATGATAAAGTATTTAAACAATCTATAAAATAAGCTTATTAAATTACATTTATTAAGCTTATTTTATAAAAATATAAATATCTTACAAGAAATCAAATAATAATGTTGCCCTATTTTCCGTAAATTTACTAGCTTAGACTAGATATCTAGTTTAGAGAAACTCCACTATAAGAATTGAAACCTAAGTTATGAAATTAAATTTAGTTTTTGCAATAGCTATATCTAGTTTTTTTGTAAGTACCACAGCATTTGGTTTCTCCGATCAAGCCAAAGCTCTCACTTTTTCTGGTATCTCTACTGGAACGTGGGGACAACCTACTCCAGGAAGCACCGATACCAATCCCACATATACAGGCGTGGGAAGCAACACATTTACTTGGGGCGATCCTAATGTGTGTTCATCAGGCTCCAGTACTCCTGGTGGGTGTAAAATAACAGGCTCAAATAAACTTACTTTGAATGGAAATTCATTTTTAGCAGAGATCAACTCTGTATTTAAAATAGCTGATTTGACTTACTTTAATGGAACGGTGCTTAACGGTACAATCGTTGAATTTGTACCTTTAAATCTTAATGTATCCTTTAATTCTGCCACTGGAAACAGCAAAGTTTTTGACTTTAAATTGCGTCTATTAAATACACCTAATGATGCAATAGATCCTGAAAAAAATGCAGACTTTGTATTTATAGATACAAATTTCAGTAATGGCAATTTTACCTTTGAAGGCAATAAATATACGTTTGAGTTAACTGGTTTTAACTCAAATATTACCCAAATAAGCATTAAAGCTCTTGAAGGAGGTACAACTAAAACAGGTATTTATGCCAAAATCAAACCCATACCTGAACCTTCGCTGATGACAGGCATATATATGCTAGGGATATACATCACATCTCGGAAAAAATTGAAGAAGAAATGCTAAAAACTTAGGCGGTTAGAACAAATGCTCTTATTCATTCTTAAGGATGTAATTACACTAGAGAATTTTGAAGTTCCAATATGAGGTTTATAGCGGTTTTCGGACTCTGCGGTAATTCTTACCAAGGTTACATCTGTTTTCTTAAGTTTTTTAACCCGTACCCTTAACTGGCTCCTGTACTCCAGGAAAGTGAGAACCGCTATATACCTCCATATTCCTCAACTTATTGATAGTAATTGAATTGTCAGGATTAACCACGATGACGGTAGGGACTGGACTTTAGTTGGTCGCTATTCCCTAAATATTGTCTCAATTTATGAGGCAGAATCGCCTGGATTTATCGGTACTTATGAAGAATGTGAATTTTTTTTGATGAAGATTGAAGAGGAAGTTCCTTTTCACTGCGAAGACCTTGACTATCAAGATCCCAGGAATCACCCAAACTGGGGCTGATGTGAAAAAATGGAGATTTTACATTGTCCAGATAAGCTGTCCAGATAAGCCCCATTCTCTAGAGTGAAATTAATTAACTTCAAGTGGCAGCAGCTAATTCTCAGTTTAGGTTGTCTGCTACTGATTATTGGCTGTAAAAATTTCTATTCCACCAATAACCTAGATGCTATAACTCTTAAAGTGGCGACAGATCCAACCTTTGTCCCCTTTGAAATCCAAAAAGCTAACGGGGAATTACAAGGTTTTGATATTGATTTGATTAATGCAATTGGTAAAGTAGCAAGTTTTGCAGTCCAGTTTGAAAGTCTGCCCTTTGATGGCATGATCTCGACCTTGCAAGCTAAAAGAGTTGATGCAGCAATTAGTGGCATCACCATTACCGCCGAACGCCTGAAAACAATTGCTTTCTCACGACCTTATTTTAAAGCCGGACTAGCGATCGCTGTCCGTGAAGATAACCAAAATATTCAAGACTTCAATAGTCTCAAAGGTAAAAAAATCGCTGTCCAAATTGGTTCCACTGGGGCAGATTTTGCCAAAACCATCCCCAACGCCAAAATTAGCACTTTTAATTCTGGCCCAGAATTTTTCCAAGACTTGCTTAATGGCAATGTTGACGCTGTGGTTAGCGATGCTTTCGCAACTTTGTATGCGATAAAAAATGGCAACCTCAAAGGCATCAAAGTTGTTGCCGATTTGCTTACCGAAGAATACTACGGGATTGCTACACCGAAAAACTCTCCCCATCTGGATGCAATTAACAAAGCTATAGGGACTTTGTTATCCAATGGCACTTACAAGCAAATTTATCAAAAATGGTTTGACGCAGAACCTCCGCAATTACCAGACTATTGACAATTGGGAATTGGGAATTGGGAAAGAGGCAGAGGGGCAGAGGGGAAAGACTTACTACAACTTCTCCCCTGCTCCCCTGCTTCTTACCCATTCCCCATGCCCAATTCCCAAAATTTATCTAATATGCGTCACAATTAATACTGCCACCAAAATTCATTGATAAACTACAATCTCTTATATGTCTACTTTAGTCAGGGACAGCCAATTGTGGCACCTTGGATGTTAGTGGCTAGAAGCACCTTGGAGCGGGAATTAAAGGAACTTCCACTATGCTGATTTGCCCTCAGTGTAAATTTGAAAACCCCAAAAGCAACAAATTCTGTCAAAGCTGTGGCACATCCCTGACCCACAAAGTTTGTCCTGAATGCAGTGCTGAAGATGTACCTGTCAATGCACTACGTTGTCATAACTGTGGCGCGGAATGTGGAACAGTGTTTTGGGCAATTATTGCTAAAAAAACGCCTAGCGAAGCTTTGGGAGTACAGAGAGAGCCAAAAGATGTAGGAGTAGTGGGAGACGAGGAAACAATATCCTCTTTATCTTCTCTATCCCCTACTTCCCAGATTGCATTAGGCTCCTATTTAGACTCTCAAGAGCGTTATCAATTGTTAGATCCGCTACCTACCCAAACGGAAAGTAGCACCATTACTGATGTAGGTGTGAGAGTTCTAGACTGCCAGCCGTATCAAATATCATGCATTGAGGCAATGCTAGCAACTCAGCAATCAGATTTGCTAACGCCATCAATAGAAGCGAATGGAATTCCTCACCTTGCTAAACTTTATATTGCTTTACAGTCCCAATGCCAGCGCGAGATACCACTGATTCATGATGCATGGCAGCAGGGGGATACGCAGGTAGTAATAATTGAAGACCGCTCAAATTGGCAGCCTTTACTCGATCTGTGGCAAGAAGAGACAACAAGTTCGTTAAAAATTTTGCACTGGTGTTATCAAATGACCCAACTTTGGGCTTTGTTGGAACCAGTAAATTGTCGTCAAAGCCTTTTAGATTTGGCGAATTTGCGATTGGATGAAGACCAAACGCTGGCGCTGCAAAGATTGTATCTTGAATCATCAAGTCCTTTGCCCACCACGGAATTGTCAGAAGATGCCGAAGTTCAACCATCTGCTATTCCAGAGGAGCCGTTTACCATTCAAGCTTTAGGGCGGGTTTGGCAGGCACTATTTAGGCAGTCTCAACGCACTCAATTTGGTTCTGTAGTTCAGATGTTGGGGGATTTAGATGTAGGTAAGATTCACACGATCGCACAATTGCGATCGCGTTTAGAAGAAATATCTATTGAACTGGAAGCACTAGGAACCGCAACTTTGCCCCCAATAAAGGAGAACAATACTACTGTGCCGACAATGCCGCAATCAGACGAACCAGAAGACATCATTAGCAAAATTGATGATATGCCGACTGTTGTGCTGGCGATGCAGTTAAGTAGTTTGGAAGATGCAGGACGTACAGATGTAGGTCGTCAACGTCATCACAACGAAGACTACTTTGGTATTGAAACCAAAATTCAGAAGTTGGAGTTTTCTAAAAGTCGAGTTCTGGAAGGGCATGGTTTGTATATTCTCTGCGATGGTATGGGCGGACATGCTGGCGGCGAGATAGCCAGTGAGTTAGCAGTCAACACCCTACGGCAATACTTTCAAGAACATTGGATTACTAACCAACTGCCAACAGAAGATAGCATTCGTGAGGCAGTGTATTTAGCTAATGAGGCGATTTATAAGCTAAATCAAAAAGATGCCCGTTCTGGAGTAGGGCGGATGGGTACAACTCTGGTAATGCTATTAATTCAAGATACTCAAGCAGCAGTTGTCCACGTAGGAGATAGCCGTCTCTATCGTTTGACGCGCAAGCGTGGGTTAGAACAAGTCACAGTAGATCACGAAGTTGGACAACGGGAAATTACGCGCGGAGTGGAAGCAAGCATCGCTTACGCCCGCCCGGATGCCTACCAACTCACCCAAGCCTTGGGGCCTCGTGATGAAAATTCAATTAATCCCGATGTCGGCTTTTTCGAGATTAATGAAGATACTCTTCTGCTGTTAGCATCGGACGGTCTATCAGATAATGATTTACTAGAAACCCATTGGCAAACTCATTTAGAACCCTTACTTAGTTCAGGCGCTAACTTAGAACAAGGTGTTACAAACTTAATTGATTTGGGAAACCAACATAATGGTCACGACAACATTACTGGTATACTAATTCGGGCAAAAGTACGTCCAAATCTCGAAAGTTAATCATAAATGGGAATGGGGAATAGGGCATGGGGCATGGGTAATAAGAAGAATCACCAATTTCTAATAGGCATATATCTTCAAATTAACCTTAAAGCGCAAGAAACCAGGGGTTAAAACCTAATTTACGTATAGTTTAATGCCCAATTCCCAATGCCCAATTTCTAATTCCCAATTCCCAATTCCCAATTCCCCAATAGGTTGTATTGTGGTTAGTCTGACTCTGCTAGAACCGAAACAAAAAACGCCCCTCCAGCAGTGGTGCTTTGAGAACTCTTCCATAATTCGGATTGGTCGAGCGGCAGATAATCACGTTGTTTTAACTGATAGTTTAGTTTCACGCCATCATCTAGAACTTAGATACGTCGATTTTGCCGATAATAATGGTGGTTGGCGGCTAATTAGTCAGGGTACTAATGGGACTTTCCTCAACGGTATCCTTGTGATTCAGAGTTCGTTACCAGATAATTCCCTTTTGCAACTGGCACAGGGAGGCCCAATACTACAATTCCAAATTCAGGAGGTAACATTACTGGAAACTGGTTTGCGATCGCCACAAATGCAAGAGACTGAAGAAAACGCTGTTGCAACAGTCTATTCAGCCCAAGGTAAATACACTTGCACGCACGAGGGTAACTCCCCAAACAATCTGTTTTGCATTCACTGCGGTCAACCTCTCTCTGTACAACAGAAAATTCGCCATTATCAGGTGTTGCGAACTCTCGGACAAGGAGGTATGGGTACTACTTATCTCGCTTGGGATGGGTCTGGTCAGATTGGGAGTACCCCACGACTGCTGGTGTTGAAGCAAATGAATGCTGATATGGTAAAAATTGCCAAAGCTCAAGAATTATTTGAGCGGGAGGCGTATACTCTTAAATCTCTTAACCATCCGGGAATTCCCAAGTATTACGACTTCTTTGTAGAAGGCGGAAAAAAATACTTGGCAATGGAACTAATTCAGGGACAAGATTTAGAGAAACGTGTTTATACTACTGGCCCAGTTACACCAAGCCAGGCGATCGCTTGGATGATTCAAACCTGCGATATTTTAGAATATCTTCATAGCCAAGAGCCACCACTGATTCACCGCGACATTAAACCCGCTAACCTCATGGTGCGAAGTTCACTAAATCGCATAGTAGTGCTGGATTTTGGCGCAGTTAAGGAAATTGGCACAGCGCCCGGTACTCGGATTGGTGCAGAAGGTTATTGCGCTCCTGAACAGGAACGGGGACAACCTTTGACTCAATCTGATTTGTATGCAATTGGGCCAACGTTAATTTTTCTGCTCACAGGCGAAAACCCTTTTAAGTATTACCGCCAACGAGGGCGAAACTTCAGGTTTGATGTGGCAAAAGTTCCCACCATTAGTTCCCAATTGAGAGATGCGATTGATCGCGTTACAGAACCATTGCCACGCGATCGCTACCAAACTGCCAAAGAATTAGCTGCGGCGTTAGCTGCTTGTCAATAGGGAGGGCGACTGGGTATTGACGACTGGGTATTAGGGAATGGACACTGAGTATTAGCAGTTAAAATAATTATTTCCTAAGTCCCCAGTCCCCAGTACCCATTACCTATTCTTCATCCCAAGTTTCTACAGCTAGCAATTCACTAACTGGGTCTTGCATACTAAAGCCAAAGTCAAGCAGTTCTTGTTTCCAGTGCTGCCATTCATTACCATAGAGCAAAGCGATTTTCCAGATGCTATCGCTTGGCTTGATAATATTAGATTCTATGAGTGATTGCACATTGCGCTGCAATTTCACCATTGGGTGAATCACTTGCTGAGTCATAACCTCGATTGAATTCAGATTTTGTTGGTAAATACTTGATTAAAACTGCTTCCCATTCTGCAATTGTTGCCGGATCGTAGAGTGGTGTAATTTTGGTAAAGCTAGTCTTAACTTTTTAAGTATACCATAACAAACTCTACTAAATTACTAGTAAATTCGGTTTTGTACGGTAATTACCACCACAAAACTCTAATTATACTAAGCAGCCTTTAAACTTTTTGCAGAAGTTAGTCCAAATTGTGAACACCGAGCAAAACAATTAGTCCTTTAGGAAGTTGCACTTATGTAGTGTAACTGAGGACGACTACGAAAATTCTATTTCTTTGGATCGTTGAAAAATATGTTTGCTTGTTGATAAAGCCAGATGATACAGGCTAGTTTGAAAGTTTTTGACTGACAGGGAAATTTGCAATTGGGTAGAAATATCCACTGTTTCTATTTATCAAAACAGAATTCAGGAGTGAGGAGTCAGAATTCAGCATGAATTCTGTACGACTGGCGGATGAATAGACGGCGTTTTTGCACCCCCACTAAATCGTTCGCACAGCGTCTCTGAAAGAGAAGATTTAGTGGTCAACAAGAAAGTGGCGGGTCTGAATCCCCCACTAATTGATTCTGACTCCTGTATTCTGACTTCTGAGGTTTTTCTTGGATTAAACGTGATTTAGGATATCGCAAACATCTGGCATTAGGTAGAATAATCGCAAATCTTTATATACTCTTGATGTTCTCTCTAGTGAATCAGACCTGGAGGGTTGGCTCTGTGCAGTATCTAAGAGAGGGTTTTGTTTTGAAGTGTAAGAGCGATGCCTACGGCGGTAAACTAGGCATGGCAAAATTGGCACTACAGCATGGGCTTACCATAAAGTTCCCTCGTCTCCAGAGTCAGCTTTTAAAGTTTGTGTAAAAAATTTTTCGCCAAGATGTTAGTTTCCCTTGAGCAGATGGGTATCCTCAAAACGAGGAGGGTTGCTGACACCTAACTATTGAGCGCAGCAATAATTGATACATGCCTGGTTCAGGGGAAGAATACCTAATCGTCCGCAAAAAGCAGATTGAGCGGCGACAAAAGATTTTAACGATAGTGTCGATATTCTCGTTTTTTGGGTCTACGGTATTTGCAGTCATTCCAGCAATTCAACAGGCTAGCCAACCCAAGCCAGCAACTGCGTCTGTTTCTGCGGAGTCATTATTACAGCAACAGGCGCGGGGTTATGAGTTGGTTTTACGGCGGGAACCAGAAAATCAACTTGCTTTAGAAAAACTGTCTTTGCTGCGCTTACAACAGAAGGATACTAAAGGTGCTATGGAGCTTTTAGAGAAACTGGTGAAGTTGCACCCTGAACGGAAAGATTACAAAGTTGTATTAGAGCAGGTTAAGAAGCAACAGGCTCAAAAAGAGGGGAATGGCGATCGTTAATTCCAAATTCGTCCCATCATTTTAGTTATGAAAAACAGTGATTATGTAAGATTTTCAAATCTTTCCTTTGATGATTTTAGGAAAATGGCAAAGGATTCTTCGCTTACTAGCTATGAAAAAATAGGGTTTCCCAATTCTTATCGAGAGGGAAAAGAAAAATTGATTTTTGAGGATATTATCACAAAACTTACTTTATTGAATTCAGAGAATAAAGTTGTCTTAGATATCGGACCAGGTTGTAGTGAATTACCAACTATGCTGGCTGATATTTGTGAAAAAAATAATCATAAATTAATCTGGGTAGACTCACCAGAAATGCTGTCGAACTTGCCAGATAAAAACTTTATTAAAAAAATTCCTGGTTATTATCCTTATTGTGAAGAGTTATTTAGCGAGTACCAAAAAGGTATTGATATCATTATAGCTTACAGTGTTTTCCATTACATTTTCATCGAATCTAATATATGGGATTTTATCGATAAGTCACTTGAACTAATGGCTTGTGGTGGAGAAATGTTGATAGGAGATATTCCCAATGTATCTAAGAGAAAACGCTTTTTTAGTAGTCCAAGAGGAATAAAGTTTCATCAAGATTTTACTGCTTCTCAGGAAATACCAGAAGTAATTTTTAATAAAATTGAGCATCATAATATTGATGATTCAGTAATTATTTCTTTAATTAATAGATCCAGACTTCAAGGATTTGATGCTTATATACTTCCTCAACAAAATGATTTACCTATGTCAAATAGGCGCGAAGATATCTTAATTAGGAAACCTTAAAATGACTTCATCAAAAAACAAAAAACTGATTATTATAGGCGATAGCGCTTTTGCTGAAGTTGCCTACGAGTACTTTACCTATGATTCTAGCTATGAAGTGGTAGCTTTTAGTGTAGAACAAGAATTCCTTCGCAAGGATAAATTATTTGGTTTACCCGTTACTCCCTTTGAGTCACTAGAAAAAGATTACAATTCTGACGAATACCAAGTATTTGTAGCAATAGTTTACACACAATTAAATAGGTTAAGGTCGAGATTATGCTTTGAAGCCAAGCAAAAAGGATTTAAGCTTGCCAGTTACATTAGTAGCAGAGCTTTTGTTTGGCAAAATGTACAAATTGGAGAGCATTGCTTCATTTTTGAAGGAAATGTAGTTCAGGCATTTGTTCAGTTAGAAGAGAATGTAATTTTATGGAGTGGAAATCATATCGGACACCATTCTTATATTCATAAGAATTGTTTTATCTCCTCTCATGTAGTTATTTCCGGCTTTGTTGAGTTAGGTGAAAATTGCTTTTTAGGTGTAAATTCTACTATTAGCAACAATGTAAAAATTGGCAAGGATTGCTGGATAGGTCCCGGTATTATCATTACTAAAGATGTGCCAGAAGGCTTATTATACGGACCAGTCAAACCTGAGCCGGCAAAAGTTAATGCTTTGAAGTTTTTCAAAGTCAAGGATTAGAAAATGATTTGGAAAAAACTTGGCTTAGTATACGTGGCAAATGGTAAGCAGGATTGGGCAGTTTCTCACGCTTCTATTCCTACCACTATGATGCTAGATGAGAGTCAAATCAGAATATATGTCGCATTTTCAGATCAAAATAAAGTTGGAAGAGTTGGATTTGTGGATATTGCAGCAAGCAACCCACTTCATATTTTAAAGGTTTCAGAGAAGCCAGTATTAGATATTGGCGAACCTGGTACTTTTGATGACAATGGAGTTACACCAATTAGTATTCTTAAATATGCGAACAAATTGTATCTGTACTATGTAGGTTGGCAGCTGGGTGTTAAAGTTCGTTATTTTCTGCTGATGGGTCTTGCAATTAGTGAAGACAACGGAAATACCTTCAAAAGTTATTCTAGAGTTCCTATATTAGAGCGAAGTAATAATGAGCTTTTTGTTAGAACGGCTGCACATGTCCATCTAGATAATAATAAATGGAGAATGTGGTACGTGGCTGGTGACAAGTGGATTGACATCAATAATAAAAAAGTACCAACCTATAATATGCGCTATCTAGAATCTAAAGATGGTGTCAACTGGGGTAAGTCAGGTACTGTTTGTCTAGATATTGCTAATGAAGACGAATACGGATTCGGTAGACCTTTCGTGATTAGAGAAAACGGTATTTACAGAATGTGGTATTCCATTCGCACTATTAGCAAGGGATATCGACTAGGTTACGCTGAATCAACTAACGGACTGAATTGGATTAGAAAAGACAAGCAAGTAGGTATTGATATATCAGAAAATGGCTGGGATTCACAAATGATTTGCTATTCATGTATTCAAAAGACTAAATATGGAACTTATATGTTTTATAACGGCAATAATTATGGAGAGACAGGCTTTGGTGTTGCAGTTCTACAGGATTAACAGTGCAATAATAGCTAAAACATATCATTCATTAGTAAATGGTAGATAAAAATTATCTGAGAGTTTTTCCTTATACTGACAGCGATGCTGAACTATGGGACAAGTTCATTGCTGAAGCTCCTATGGCAACTTTTCTTCATACTCGTCGCTATCTTTCCTACCATGCTGATAGATTCCAAGATGTATCTTTACTAATTAAAGATGAAAGGAGCCAATTGATAGGTTTATTTCTAGCAGCAGTTGACCCGATTAATAGTAAACGAGTAGTTAGTCATCCAGGAATTACCTATGGTGGAGTACTACATACTGGTCACTTGCTTGGTGAACAAATGATTCAGGCATTTAAAATAGTATTAGAGTACTATAAGAACCGAGAATTTGAGCAATTAAGGTATAAAGCAATACCATATATTTATCATCAGTATCCATTGGCTGATGACCTATATGCGCTTTTTCATCTAGGTGCAGTGCGCTATCGTTGTGATCTCTCCTGTGCAATAGACTTAACTAATAGAAGAGAACCAAGTCAGAGAAGGCAACGGAGTTTAAAAAAGGCATTGAAACAAGGAATTAAAGTAAAAGAAGGTGCTGAAGACATTGGTAATTTATGGTTACTTATTGAAGAAAATCTAGCCAGAAAAATGGGTCAGTTACCAGTTCATTCCTTAGATGAAATTACCTATCTTCACTCCCTTTTTCCAAAAAATATTAATTTTTATATTGCTATATCTAATTCTGAAATTGTTGCAGGTGTTGTATTATTTTCTACTTCTACAGTTGTACGAACACAATATATTGCTTCGAGTTTAATAGGTTATGATCTATCAGCTTTAGATGCAATTTTTGAATTATGTATTGAAAAAGCTAAGACTAAAGGTTCTCGTTATTTTGATTTTGGCACCAGCAATCAAAATGAAGGAAAGTCTCTTGCTGCTAGTCTTTATAAATTCAAATCAGAATTTGGAGGTAGTGGGGTACTACACGAATTTTATGAGATGACATTAAAATAGTGAGGATGATTTATGAGTATTAAAAATTGCAAAATTATTGAGCTTCCCAAGATTCAAGATCCTCGTGGAAACTTAACATTTGTCGAAAGTGATAGACATATTCCATTTAAAGTCAGAAGAGTTTTTTATTTATATGATGTGCCAGGTGGTTCTATTCGTGCGGGTCACTCTCTTAAGAATTGCTACCAGTTTTTAATTGCCATGTCAGGTAGTTTTGATGTCATTATTGACGATGGGTTTACTAAAGAACGCTATCACTTAAATCGCTCTTATTATGGACTTTATATTCCGCCTCTAACCTGGCGTGAAATTGATAACTTTTCTTCTGGAGCGGTTTGTATGGCGTTAGCATCAGAACATTATGATGAGTCCGATTACTATCGAAACTATCAAGATTTTCTAGCATTTATTATGAGAGAAAATAATGAAAGTTCCATTTCTTGATTTAAAAGCTCCTTATCTGGAACTAAAAGAAGAACTTGATGCAGCTTATCAGCGCGTCATGGAGTCTGGCTGGTATATTCTTGGTCAGGAAGTAGAAGCTTTTGAAGAAGAGTTTGCAGTTTACTGTGAAACTAAGTATTGCGTTGGGGTAGGTAATGGATTAGAAAGCTTGCATTTAATTTTACGAGCTATGGAAATAGGTGCAGGTGATGAGGTAATTGTTCCAGCTAATACTTATATTGCCACTTGGCTAGCAGTTTCTTATGCAGGAGCAACACCAGTAGCAGTTGAACCAAATATCAATACTTATAATATTGACCATAAGAAAATAGAAGCAGCTATTACTTCCAAAACAAAGGCAATCATAGCAGTTCATCTCTATGGTCAGCCAGCAGATATGGATTGCATCAATGAAATTGCTAATAGACATAATCTTAAGGTTATTGAAGATGCGGCTCAAGCACATGGCGCACGTTATAAAAATTGTCGAGTTGGTAGTTTAGGAGATGCAGCAGGGTTTAGTTTTTATCCTGGTAAAAATTTAGGGGCTTTTGGTGATGGGGGAGCAGTTACTACCAACGATGCTAAATTAGCTGATAAAATTCGTCTGCTCCGTAACTATGGCTCTCGCGTTAAGTATGAGAATGAAGTCAAAGGATTTAATTCACGATTGGATGAATTACAAGCTGCTTTCTTAAGAGTGAAGCTTACGAAATTAGATGAATGGAATGAACGACGCAAACAAATAGCTATATACTATCTAAAATCATTGCAAGAAGTTGTAGATTTAAAATTACCCTACGTCCCAGAATGGGCCGAACCAGTATGGCATTTATTTGTAATCGCTCATTCTCAAAGAGACAATCTAAAAAATTATTTAGATACTTGTGGCATTGGTAGTTTAATTCATTATCCTATTCCTCCTCACTTGTCTAAAGCTTACATTAACAATGAATGGACTAGAGGGATACTACCAATTACAGAAAATATATCAACAAGGATCATTAGTTTACCTATGGGATCTCATCTTTCTAATAAACTTTTGGAGAAAGTAATAAAAGTATTACAAAAGTGGGCTTCATAAAGTAAATCATAAATCAGGTAGCATCTATTTTTGGAGTAAACGTAATTACTTTGCGTCAAGAATCCTACTATCTGGTTGATCTAAAAAAGCCAAACTTCCAAAAGTGGAGGTTTCCGTAAATCAATGCATCTCTAATGAGTTGATTTACTAAATTATTTTAGGTATACAAAGGAGACAATACTATGTCATTAGCAGAGTTTGAATCAGAAATATTAAAAACTATAGATACAGGTGATTTAAATTTAGCTCTAAATCTAATTATTCACTTTGCTCATAAGATAGCCTATGGAAAAGCAAGTGTAATTACGATAACTAATGTATTTGGATCAGTTATCTTAGATCAACTATGTCAACGCATTGGTAGCGAACTTCTTAAAATTAAAAAACCTTTTCTAGAAAATCAATATAACCCAAATGATGAACTTATTATATACATAGCTACTCAACTATATAAAACTGGAGGACACACTGCCGTTATTGAGGATTTGATAAAAGCTCGACCAGAGAAGAAACATTTAATTCTGATTACTGATACCTTTAATTCAACTGATCGTCCAGTAGTTGAAGATAGATTTAGACCCTTGAATATGCAGATGCTTTGGGCAACAGAAGGCACATCTATAGACAAGTTGAAGTGGCTTCAGGAAGCTTTGATAGCCAATCCTGCAAATCAAGTATTTCTATTTAATCATCCACAGGATGCTGTAGCAGTAGCAGCAGTACAGCCAAATTTAACACCAAACTTAATTTTTTATCATCATGCTGGTCATCTTCTTTGTCTTGGCGTATATCTTTCCTATGCACAACATATAGATAGTGACCCCGGTTCTTTCTATAACTGTCGTCATAATTTAGGAATTTCAAACAATATTTATCTTCCCTTAGTGGTTGATAACATTCCCGAGAGATATTCCTCTTCTTTTGTTTCAGATGGTCAACTAAGAACTTGTTCTTCTGGTAGTGAAAATAAGTTTAAAGAAATTCCTTATTTATATTCTTATATTCATGAAGTACCTAAAATACTTGCGTCTACTGGCGGATTTCATATACATATTGGAGATTTATCACAGCATACACTTAGTGTTATAGAAAGAGAGCTAGGGGAATTTAGAATTAGTTTAGAACGATTTATTCACATTCCCTGGGTTAAAAGCTTAGGGAGAGCAATGTCCGAACATAAAGTTGATATATATTTAGAGTCATTTCCTTTAGGGGGTGGTCGAGCAGGTATTGAGGTCATGGCATCTGGTACACCAATTGTAGTTCATAATAATTATCGCTCTCGTCAACTTTGTAGTACGGATATTGCTTATCCAGAAGCTTTCCGCTGGCAAACACCTGACGAACTTCATAGACACTTAAGAAATATTAGTTCTGAAGTCTTAAAGACAGAATCTGTTTATTCGAGAAGACATTATCAAAAAAATCATATACCCAAAATATTACCGAAATTACTAACAAAAGTTGAATTAAGGCAAACAACGCCTATACCAGATGAGCTTAAACCATACTACAAAGATGATTTACAATCATTTTTCGATCAGTTCTTTGCTATTACAAACCAATCCGTAATTGAAGATGTTTTATCTTTAGGAATACAGAATAATCAATTTGTACAAACTAATTATAATAAAGAAAATCACCTGAGTAAAAATAATATTAGAATTAAAGTAGAACAAGAAATAGCAAATAGATCACCTTTAGTTAGTATTTGTATTCCTACTTACAATGGTGAAAACTTTGTTGCCGAAGCAATTGCCAGTGTTTTATGGCAAACATATCCTAATTTAGAAATAATTTTATCTGATGATAATTCTACTGACAAAACGGTTGAAATTGCTAAATCATTAAAGCACAAAACATCTTTTGATTTCTCAATTATAGAACATAGCCAGTATGGATTAAGTCATAATTGGAATTTTTGTATTTCTCAAGCTAAAGGAAAATATATAAAATTTTTATTTCAAGATGATTTATTAGAGCCAACCGCTATTGAAGCAATGGTTAATTTGGCTGAACAAGATGAAGAGATAGGTTTGGTTTTTTCACCTAGAACAATTTTTGGTAATACTGGTGATACTAATTATGATTCAAATTTTTTAATACATCACGAAGCTAAGGATGTACATAAAGCTTGGTCAACATTAAACCTGATTCAATCAGGACAGGAACTTTTGTTAGATCCAAATATACTTGATAATCCAATTAATAAAATTGGAGAACCAAGTACAGTGCTGATTAGAAAAGATGTATTTGACAAAGTAGGATTATTTAATTCTGAATTTTGCCAACTTGTAGATTTGGAGATGTGGCTCAGAATTATGAGCCAATACAAAGTTGCTTTTGTTGACAAAGTTTTATCTCACTTTAGGATACATTCACAACAACAAACTCGTCGAAATGTTGCCTTAAAGGATGCTATCTTCTTAGATTACCAAAAACTATTTCAGACAATTTACAGTGATACACGGTATCCTCAAGGAACGAGGCAACAAGCTCTTTATAGATACGCAGTTTTGAGTGACCAAAATACTGAATTGTGTCAGTTGCGAAAACAAATAGCAGAAGAATGGTTAAATATTTCTGATGAACAGATAAAAGATAGCTATATAGGTCTGCTAGGTAAAACATATCAGATGTTACTGAATAGTAACATCAAATATGAAAGTCTAACTGAGGAAGAAGAAATTTTTGCTAATCATATAGTTAAAAATATATCTCAAGGTTTTGATCAGCCAAAAGCAATACAGCATTTACTAGCAGCTATGCTGTATCGTCGTGCCGATCAGTTACCATTGCAGCATGACCTCTCTCGCATACCTCGTTGGTTACTTAATGACTATCTGCAATTCCTCTTTTCATCCCCAGTCAATTTTCAAGAACCGGATGATGCAGAGAAATACTATTACTATATGCAGGGGTGGATTGATTACTTACACACATCAATACTAAAAAATCCTGATTCTCTCTTGTGGCATGAAATAATTAATAGCTTTACTTCCATTGCTAATTTTATCCCCCTATATTTTAATGAGCATAATCTTAAAGATATCTATGTTAAACGTGGAGAGATTATAGAGTTTTTGTTAAAGCTTAAGGGTTATGAGGTAGATTACGAGTTTCCTGATAGACCTACAGCTAGAAAAAAAATACGGTTGGGTGTCCTGGCTGCATATTTTCTACCTGGCTCTGAAACATTTGCTTATCTTCCTGTTTATGAGTATATCAGTAGAGATTTTGAAGTAATTTTGTACTCTCTTAATCAAACTGGTCATCAACTAGAGCAATATTGCCAAAGCTGTGCAAACTCTTTTAAGGTATTACCGCAAGATTTAGGAGAACAGGTAAATATTATTCGGGCTGATGATCTCGATATATTATTCATTGCTACTAATGTGACAGCAGTAACGAATCAAATCTGCCTCTTATCAATGCATCGATTAGCTAGAATACAAGCCACAAGTGGCGGATCTGTTGTTACTACCGGAATGCGACATATTGATTATTACATCTCTGGTACATTAACCGATCCATCAGTAATGGCACAAGAGCAATATCAAGAAAAATTGGTAAAATTAGAAGGAACTGCTCATTGCTTTAGTTATGGTAATGAACAAGAAAATGCAACTGTTAAAATTGATCGAGAAAATTTAGGTATATCTCAAGAAACAGTTATTTTTATCTCTGGTGCTAACTACTTCAAAACTATTCCTGAACTGATTGATACATGGGCAAAAATTATTTTTGCAGTTCCAAAATCCATTTTAGTACTTCTGCCATTCGGCCCAAATTGGTCAAATGCTTATCCGAAAAAAGCTTTTGTGAATCACTTGAATAAAGTATTTTCAAAGCATGGAATACCATCAGACCGCTTGATAGTCCTAGATCCTCAGCCAGTACCAAATCGACAAGAGGTTAAAGCATATTTCGGTATTGCTGATGTGTATTTAGATTCTTATCCATTTGCAGGAACAACTTCTTTAATAGAACCGTTACAGGTTAATCTGCCAGTTATCGCTAGACGGGGAAATAGCTTTCGTTCTGCAATGGGGGCTGCAATGGTGCAAACACTAAATGTCCCTGATTTAGTGGCGGATAGTGAAGAGTCTTATATACATTTAGCGATCGCACTCGGAACCGATCCTGAATTACGCCAACAAAAGAGCGCCCAAATTAAAGAAAAAATACAAGGTAATCCTAGCTTTTTAGATAGCCGCTCTTATTCAGCTAAAATAGGCGGACTTTTTCAAGAACTATTTAGTAAATATCTTGCAGATACTCTAAGTCAAAATTTCCGCTTAGGAGATATTAACCTAATTATTTTCCCAGACTGGTCACAGCCCGAAGACTTGCTATATCAAGATTTAGCAAGTGTCATTTCTACCCTCACTACTCACCCAGATAAAAGCCAGATAACTCTTCTCATAGATACTCAAAATATTTCTGAGGAGGAAGCAGATATGCTTTTATCGTCTTTAACCATGAATTTGCTCATGGAAGATGATGTAGATATAACTGAGGGGCCAGAAATTTCTCTGCTAGGTAAGATAAGTGAGACACAATGGAAAACTCTTTTGCCTAGAATTAATACTCGAATTGCTTTAGCAGCAGATAATCAATCTGCGATCGCACAAGCCAAAGCAGAAACTCTTCCATTCTGCGATTTAGATAGCTTAAGTTTGTAGTAATTACTTTAGCGCTTAAATTTCTAATTTACCTAATCTTGCCCCTCCCAACTTACCTCGGAAGTGGCGCGGGGGACATTTCATGCTATTGTCTGACTTGTTTTATAGTAAATTTCATATAAAATGGACGATGACGAGGATATTATAGAAATTCCTTTACGACCTCTGGTTTGGATGGGAGACTCTCTCAAAAATATCCGTTCATTTCCTGAAGAAGTGCGTGCATCAGTAGGTTATGCGCTGCAATTGGTGCAAGCAGGAGAAACACCAATGGATGCCAAGCCTTTTAAAGGGGTTGGAAGTGGCGTGTATGAAATTGTCAAACGCTACGATACTGATACTTACAGGGCAGTCTATGCAGTAAAAATTGGAGAGAAAATCTATGTCTTGCACGCTTTTCAGAAGAAATCAAAACAGGGAATTAAAACCCCACAGGCTGATGTTGACCTGATTAAACAACGCTATAAGGACGCAGTGGCAAGGGAAAACAACAATGACACAGGAACCCGTTTTTGAAGAAAGCAGTGGCAACGTATTTGCTGACCTCGGTTTGTCGAATGCTTCAGAATTTTTTACGCGCGGCAAAATAGGGATTGAGGTACTCCGCCTCCTCTCTCAACGCAACTTGAAACAGCGTGAAATTAGCGAACTTCTTGGCATTCCCCAACCAGAAGTATCTCATTTGATGAAAGGAGAGTTTCAACGGTTCAGCGAAGGCAAACTCCTCATTTTCCTAAAGCGACTTGATACGGAAATAACCTTGCATCTTCGCCCTCGTCATAGGTCGGGCCAATCTGCTGAAACTGTGATCTCGCTATAGGGCAAAATTCGCCTAAGCGGGTTAAAAACCTTGCTTTTTCGTTAGTCCACGGAGGTGGACTTTGCTTGTGTAGTGGAAAATCATATATCGCTTTTCATTTGGATGCAGTACACTCTAACCTCTCTCCAAACATCTCTTTTAAAAGGAAAGAGGCTTTGAATCTTACTCCCCTTCCCTACAAGGGAAGGGGCTGGGGGTTATCCATCCAATTGAGAACCGCTATAGTTCTGCCACATTTGTTGGTAAGCCTTCTCCATTTCGCGGGTAAACTGCTTACCATTCCACAGAGGCGCTGTTTGTCGAGATGCTTTCAATTTCAAAGCCACCTGCTGACGTAAAGTTTCGTCTTTACCCAAGCGGACACCCCACTCGATATACTCTTCATCAGTCCAGGCGATGCCTTCTGTGATTCCTGCATTCATCATCATGGTGTAGCTATTACGCGCTGCAAATTGTTCGCCGACTCGCGTCACCAAGGGGATACCCATCCACAATGTTTCTAAAGTTGTTGTTGCTCCGTTGTAGGGAAATGTATCTAAGACGATATCAGCAATGCCTAAATTAGCACGATGAACTGACTCTGAATTAACTTGTGGTAAAAATCGTAACTGAGAACAATCTACACCTTCTTCTTCGGCAATTTGGTAAAAGAAGCGTTTGATTGTTTCCTCCTCAGCAAGTCCCTTAATCAAAAAGTAACTATTAGGTACTTGTTTGATAATTTGCATTTGCCACCTTGTTGTTTCTGGATGGCGTTTATATCCTCTTTGGGCGCTGAGATATACAATAGCATCCATAGGGATATCCAAGTCATCGCGGCGGAGAGTAGGCACACCAACTTCAAAACCATCTACTGCTATGTAAGTTTGAGGTAATCGCCAGATTTTCTCAGTATAGTAATTTTGGGCATCATCTGGGAGTACATAAGGATCTGCAATAAAGTAATCAATTGCAGGTATACCTGATGCATCCCACCCCAGCCAAGTAACTTGAATTGGGGCTGGCTTGAGTGCCATCACTTCACTTGTAATATCTAAAGTGATACTATCAATATCAATCAAAATATCAATTTCGTCTTGATATATCTGGTCAGCAATTTCTAGACCATTCCTACCTAATTGGTGAGCTTTTCCTGCCTGACTTAGATACCATTCTTGAAGATAATCATTTACTAGTGTGTAATTAACAAAATAAGTATGAATATCAAATTTATCTCGATCGTGATGCTGAAATAACCAGCGAGCTAGCCAACCAACAGAATGATTCCTTAGAGCGTAAGATATATAACCAAGTTTTAACTTTTTCGGATGGTAGGTTAAAGATTGATTATTAATAATTTTACGAGCATAGTTTTTCCCTTGTGATTGGGAAAAAGGATGAATATAGTTCTGAAAAATCTCAGCTACTTTATTATGAATAGCTCTAAAATCAGCAGGGGCATCTTTAATGTGAGGTATTGCAAAAGATGGCGTAAGCAACCGTAATATTCTTCCTTCTTCTAAAGGAATTTGTTGAGCCTTAATAAACTGTTTATATACATTTTCTAATTCTTCGCAAGTTGTACATATCTCTTGCCAATATCCCCCTGCTGACATTAGGCCCCTTAACAGCAGATGGAGCGCAAAAATTTTATCAGCCAAACTTTCTGATAAAGAATAACATAACCTAGCTGTCTCTATACCTTGAGAATAATTACGAGCATCTTGATAAAAAGTCGCTAAGTGCCGCAAAATTTCTACATTATCTGGCTCCAATCGTAAATATAATTCTAATAGAGATGCTGCTAGTAAAGGCTGCCGCAAAGTATGACCAATTTGCATAGCAGCAGGAAGCAGTATACAGAAGCATTGATGAGTATCAGAGAAATAAGGAAGGCTAGCTTCTATTAAATTTAGATTAATTGGATGTAAGTGAGCAGTATCTAAAAATTCTTTTAAAACTTCGATTAATAGTTCGGTATTAATTTCTATATTTTCTTTTGCATTTAATCTTTCAAGTAATCCCCACTCTTGTAAATCATCAATTTCTGCAAATTTTTGCAATTTGAGAGAAAGTAGAATAATTTGAAGTAAATTATTGATATTGCTAGGATTAATTTCTCGTATATGCTGGCGAATTAACCAAGCCAGAGAATACTCTGCCAGCGTTTCACGCCTTTGTGCTTCTATTTGCAAAACCTGAAATAGTTCATTTGTCCAAACTTGTAACTGTTCTTCGTCTGCCTCTGTCATTGGCAGCATCCAAGTCATTTGAGCTTCTGCCTCTTGCCCTTGTAATAGCAATAGTAGTCCTAAATGCCAATAATAAGAAATAGTATTTGGTTCTATTGCTATTGCTTGTTCATATAACTTTGCTGCTTGCACATAGTTTTCTTGAATAAAGTATTCTTCAGCCTGATCTTGCCAATTATATATCTCGGTAATCATTGTGTTTATCAGAGAAAAAAGTAGGGGCAATCTAATTGTGAATAAATCACAAAAATGAAATAAAGTGGATAGAAGAATCTACCCACTTGGGAAAATACGTAATTTAGCTTAATAAAAGCAGATGTGACAAGTTAACTTTTATGTCAAGTGGTGTAGATGAGTGAGATTTAGCTTATTCACTCAGTTCTCTACTTAGATAAGCTGATAAAGTTGCTGGGGCAAGTCGGTGTATTACTAGTGGCATTGAAACTATTGGCGATGGTGGCATCTGGAACTGCACCACCGTTAACTCTAGCTTGTGTAGCTTCACATAAAAGAGCTATGGTGGTAGCTTCACTGGTAGCTGCTTGCGTTGTTACACCCACATTACCCATATAAGTTTTGAGAGGTGCAGCCGCAAGTACTGTTCCTGCTTGGTTACTGACTTGACTACCGTTACCCGTACCACCACCCAGGATTGTGTAGATGTAATTTGAGGTTTGGGTTGCAATACCAAGACCTAATGTACCAAAGTCAGCTTGAGCCGCAAATTTATTTTGTTCTAAGTAAAAAGCTTGCTGCGCGCGGTTCATTGAGCCTGTATAAGTTTTAGCTTCTGACTGCTTGGCTTTGTTAGCTTGGTTCAAGAAAGAAGGCAGTGCGATCGCAGACAAAATACCAATGATAATAATTACTACTAGTAATTCAATGAGTGTAAAACCCTCATTTTCTTTCTTTTTGTCGAGGATGTGGTGAAGAAATTTAGCTTTTAGTTCGGTTTTCATAAGTGTTTTCCCTGGGGTAGGAAGTGCTTGTGTGTTCTAGATATAACTTACCCAACTGCGATCGCTTTCCTATCACCTTCAGAAAAAAAGTTTGGCAATATCTGGTTACACAATCCAAAATCCTTGTATCCCAATTGACACAGATATAACTAAGTCCCTGGTGTTTACCAAGGGCTAGATTCTTAATTTCATTTGTGAGACTACTTCATTCAAACTCAGGTGGCCACAGTTTTGATACTGTTAATTCCCAACCCGGTTGCAAGTCTGGTAATGTAAGTGTGTCTCCATTCTGCAACACCACTGGAGTTTGGTTTAATCGGTAAGCTGTTACTGTCAATTTATCAGGGTTAATCAGTATGCCGACTACACTTCCAAGTTGCAAGAATAACTGAATCTTCTCTTCAAGTGGTTTGATTCTGTCGCTTTTAGATTTAATCTCAACCATCAAGTCTGGAACTAACTCTACAAAGTCGCGCTTGGTTCTTTTTCAATCTGTCAGCGCGAACAAAAGACACATCAGGCGATCGCAGGTTTCTTTTTTCTAAATTGTCTTCTTCTATAATTTGGCAAGATAAATCCGGCGCTAGAACCAGTCACTCTCCCTAGCTTGCGAGACATTACCCAGTTATTTAAAAATGTAATTAGACAAGTGCCAATTTCCTCTGACTCGTAATCTGATGGCGGAGAAACTATGATTTTTCCGTCTCCCAACTCCATCTACCATTCTGGATGCTTAGTTTGTAGTTGCTCTAAATCGGTGAGAGTGAGGGAAATAATACACCCGGATTTCTCACCACACCTCTTAAAGCCTACGCTTGTGCAGAGGTGCAGGGGAGCAGGGGAGAGTTCAAATACCAAGTTTTTCCCCTCTGCCCCTCTGCTCCATCAAACGCCTGAAGCTTGTGAGAAATGCGGGTACACTAAATAAGGATTTGATATCTATCATACGTACCTTAACTTCCAAAATTTACAATGTATTGTATTCAAATAAAAACGGTTGTATAGTTTGCCATAAATAGCTATCAGGAAATATCTGCAAGAGCAGTCTTAGCGCTTAAGAGGATGTTTGGCAAGTGTTGAGCATATAGTACCGTAAGCATTTGGCGATCGCTTACCATCTGGCATAGCCAATCACAATTTGTTATGCTATATTAAGCGTAGTCGTTATGAGTTCGTATATTTTCATGACTAACCCAACTGTAGAAAATTTGGTAATTATCGGTTCTGGCCCAGCAGGCTATACAGCCGCCATCTATGCCGGACGCGCTAACCTGAAACCCGTTGTCTTTGAAGGTTTCCAAGCCGGGGGTTTACCTGGCGGACAACTAATGACAACAACGGAAGTTGAGAACTTTCCAGGGTTTCCCCAAGGGATTACTGGGCCGGAACTGATGGATCAGATGAAGGCGCAGGCGGAGCGCTGGGGAGCGGAACTATATACTGAAGATGTTACATCAGTTGATTTGAGTCAGCGTCCATTTACAGTGCGATCGCAAGAAAGGGAAATCAAAACCAACAGCATCGTTATTGCTACCGGTGCGACAGCAAAGCGTTTGGGTTTACCCAACGAACATGAATTTTGGAGTCGGGGTATCTCTGCTTGTGCAATTTGCGATGGTGCTACACCGATTTTTCATGGTGCAGAATTGGCTGTAATTGGTGCTGGCGATTCGGCGGCGGAAGAGTCTATTTACCTCACCAAATACGGTTCTAAGGTGAATATGTTGGTACGCACCGATAAAATGCGGGCTTCTAAAGCTATGCAAGACAGGGTTTTGAGCAACCCAAAAATCCAGGTACATTGGAACACTGAAGCCGTGGATATCTTCGGCAATGGCCACATGGAAGGGGTGAAAGTCCGCAATACTAAAACTGGTGAAGAAAGCGAACTGCACGCTAAGGGTTTATTCTACGCCGTTGGTCACACTCCCAATACCTCTTTATTTAAGGGGCAACTAGAACTGGATGAGGTAGGTTACGTTGTTACTAAACCAGGTTCTGTGGAAACCAGTGTAGAAGGCGTTTTTGCAGCTGGCGACGTACAAGATCATGAGTTTCGGCAAGCAATTACGGCTGCGGGTACTGGTTGTATGGCGGCGATGTTGGCAGAACGTTGGTTGTCATCCAGTGGCTTGATTCAAGAATTCCATCAACAGCCAGAAATAGCAGACAATGAATTAGAACATCAGCCAGCCAAAAAGACTGAAGCTGAAGAAGAAGCTGGATTTAATTTGGATGCGACGCGCCATACCGGAGGATATGCTTTACGGAAATTGTTCCATGAAAGCGATCGCTTACTCCTAGTTAAATACGTCTCTCCTGGTTGTGGCCCTTGTCATACCCTGAAGCCAATTTTAAACAAAGTGGTGGATGAATTTGACAGTAAAATTCACTTTGTAGAAATTGACATCGACAAAGACCGAGATATTGCTGAAAATGCTAATGTGACAGGAACGCCAACAGTTCAATTGTTCAAAAACAAAGAACTGGTGAAGGAAGTCAAAGGCGTGAAGCAAAAGAGCGAATATCGCCAGTTGATTGAGAGCAATCTTTAGGAACTGGGGACTGGGGACTGGGGACTAGCAAAATTAGAGACTCTTTTATCTATCTGAGAACTCCGTTCATCTACTTGATAAACCCAATCCCCAATCCCCAATCCCCTATCTACCAATCACCTAATCGAGTACCGTACTCTTCTTTACCCTGTTGTTGGGAACGAATGAAACGACAATAACCGTTAAGACCTTTTTCAATCTGGTCTTTAAGCTGACTGACTCAGTTTAATTGTTCCTTGCTATAGTAGCCTAAGCTTTCAGCAATAATGAAGGCACTTTTGGTTTCAGTTAAGGAGCCGCGAGCAATGTACATAAAACGCAATCTATCTAAGTAGTGATAACGTCCATAGCCCTCAGCTATGTTCAGTAAAACACTGTAAGCTGCTCTTCGTAATTGATCGCTCAAATTGTAACGCTCACAATCAGGCAAACTATTTGCTAACCTATAAGCCGCTTATAGCAACTTAAGGCTATCTTGATAGAAGTCTAAAGACTCAAAACCCCTATCTGCCATATCATCTCAATCTAAAGTCCCTCAATTTTATGGGAGATTTTTAGCCAGTCCCCAGTCCCCAATCCCCAATCCCTACTCCCTAATATGTAAAATGGTCAGCGTATCAAGCTTTGATCCAGGCGATCGCTTTATGGCCATTACAAAACGGCGACTACCGACATTTTTACAGTTTGGCAAAAGTTCTAATCTTTCCCAAAAACTCATGGTCATTGGGTTAGCCATTACCCTATTTTTCATTTTACTGGCATTCTTCGCTCCCCTATTCCAGGCTTGGGGATGGCTGCTAAACCCGAAAGATTTTCTCTCTAATCCAATTCACGAGCCACCCTCGGCTAAACATTGGTTTGGCACTAGTCGCTTGGGTTATGATGTCTTTTCCAGGACATTGTTCGGCGCTCAAGCTGCTTTGCAGGTAGTGATTTTGGCAACGGCGCTGAGTATGATTATCGGTGTGCCTTTGGGGATGCTGAGTGGTTATCTCGGCGGAAAATTGGATAAAGTGTTGCTGTTTATGATGGATAGCATCTACACTCTACCGGGGCTACTGCTGTCTGTGACACTGGCCTTTGTGGTAGGGCGGGGGATATTAAATGCAGCGATCGCTATTAGCATTGCCTACATCCCCCAATATTACCGCGTTGTTCGCAACCACACTGTTAGCGTCAAAACGGAAGTGTTTATCGAGGCGGCTCAAGCAATGGGCGCTTCCACTTGGGTTGTGCTTTCTCGTTATCTATTTTTCAATGTCATTCAAAGCGTACCCGTTCTATTCACACTCAACGCTGCTGATGCAATTTTGGTGTTGGGCGGTTTGGGGTTTTTGGGGCTAGGGCTTCCCGAAGAAGTGCCAGAATGGGGACATGATTTAAAACAAGCCTTAGAAGCTTTACCTACTGGGATTTGGTGGACTACACTTTTTCCTGGTTTAACTATGACATTCATGGTGGTAGGGTTATCACTACTTGGTGAAGGGTTAAACGAATTTGTCAATCCCCGATTACGGAGAGAAAATGGAATCCGAAAATAGTTAGTAAATAGTGGACACTTATTAGTCAACCGACTAATCATTGATAACTAGTAATTGATAACTGGAGAGATTTGGGTGAAAGATAACCTGACATTAATTGCCGCCGCTACTGGCGGATTTATCCTTTCTGTTGCCCTTGCTGGCATCTTAAGAGGTGCGCCGATTACAGCTTGGCATGAGCAATCGAGTTTTCGCACCACGAATTTTGCTAATTTACAGAAATCAGAGTTGAAAGCTTCGCGTCTTCTTCCAGGGGGAGACGCTACGCGAACAGATCGGGGATGAAAACTACTCGCACCCAATAATAGGGAATAGCTGTTCACCAATTACCAATGACAAATGACAAATGACAAATGACAAAATTCAAGTAATTGGCATTGATGTAGGGGGAACAGCAATTAAGCTGGGGCGGTTTACAGCCGATGGTACTTGTCTGCAATCTTTGACTGTGGCGGCTCCTCAACCGACAACGCCGGAGGCGGTGCTGGCGGTGCTAGTAGATGCGATCGCCCAAATCGATCCAGATAATCAAGCTGTTGCTATTGGTGTTGGGACTCCTGGCCCCTCCGATGCCGCAGGACGCATTGCCAAAATCGCCATTAACTTACCTGGATGGCTCGATGTGCCTTTAGCAGACTGGTTAGAAGCTAAAACTGACAAACCTACTGCGATCGCTAACGATGCCAACTGCGCTCTTTTAGGAGAAGCTTGGCTAGGAGCCGGTCGCCACTTGCAAAATCTAATTCTGCTAACTTTAGGAACTGGGGTTGGTGGCGCAATTATCCTAGATGGCAAACTATTTGTTGGACATCAAGGAGCCGCAGGGGAATTAGGTTTAATTTCATTAAATCCTGATGGGCCAATTTGTAATAGTGGCAATCAAGGCTCTTTAGAACAACATGCCTCGGCTACCGCTATTCGCCGCCGCACTCTCAAGGAACCTATCGAATTAGGTATTCTTGCCCAACAAGGAGATCCCGAAGCATTGACTTTTTGGCAAGAGTATGGTAAAAATCTGGGAGTTGGTTTGACGAGTTTGATTTATGTACTCACACCGCAAGCGATCGTCATTGGTGGCGGTATAAGTGGCAGTTTTGAGTTTTTCTTACCAGCAGCGAAGGCAGAAATTGAGAAGCGAGTTCAGCCTTTATCACGAGCGGGTTTACAGATTTTGCCAGCCGAATTAGGAAATTTTGCTGGGATAGTTGGTGCAGCAAAGTTGGCATGGCAATGCTATATAATTCGTAATTCGTAATTCGTAATTTGTAATTCTTACCCTATGCACGCTACTTGGAGAAACCTTAAGACCGAGGTGGCTCATAAATGCGGGGCTTGAATAAAGATGTCGAGCCTTTTTTATTTTTCATAACTGAAATGAAATTAGTTGCTCTGTACTTTTAATTATTAATGACTAATTTTCTAATTAATTACGAATTACGAATTAGTTAATTCTAAGACAAAGAATATCCTGTTGCCTTGTAAACGTATTTCACAACTTTTTCATAAGATTCAGGATTACTCACAGGGTTGATGATGATGGGAATAGTACCATCTGGCAACCAAAAAGTTATCCTGCCATTCGGTTCATGACAAAAGGAACTGATGCAGTTGAGATTAATTACATATTCGTTTTTGTCGTAAAAGATTTTTACCCAATGGGCATGATCTAATTCTAACCTCGTCACACATTCTAAATAATCGAGAATTTTTTGATAGTCTTCCAGGTTATTTTGGGGGTTAATTACTATGGGAATGGCACTATCAGGTAGCCAAAAAGTAACTCTGCCATTTACTTCATAACAAAAAGCATGGACACGTTCAAAGTTCACTACATATTCTCTCCTCTCGTAAAGGATTTTCACCCAGTACGCCACAACATCTCCTCAAGTCAAAAATTTACGAATGATGCACCCTATATGTCCAAATCTACCGAAACCTTAAGTTAATGTTGCTCTGTACCAATTAAAAATTAATTTTTAATTTTTAATTTTTAATTTTTAATTTTTAATTGTTATGACACCTCCAATGGTGTAGGAGTACCTGGAATTGATAAAGAAAGAGCGATCGCTGCTTGAATAAATCCTTTAAATAAAGGATGAGGGCTACTAGGGCGCGATTGAAATTCTGGATGAAATTGGCAAGCAAGAAAGAATGGGTGCTTGGGTAATTCCACAATTTCAACTAACTGTCCATCTGGAGAAGTACCGCTAATTACATAGCCAGACTTTAATAAGAGATCGCGGTAAGCATTGTTGAACTCATAGCGATGTCGATGTCGTTCATAAATTACATCTTCTTGATAAAGCTTGAAAGCTAAAGTATCAGGGAGAACACGACAAGGATATAACCCCAAGCGCATTGTACCCCCTAAATCGACAACATCCTGCTGTCCTGGCAATAAATTAATTACTGGATCGGCTGTATGAGGGTCAAATTCAGCACTATTGGCATCTGTTAATCCCCCTACGTTCCTAGCCCACTCAATTACAGAACATTGCATTCCCAGGCATAAACCCAAAAAGGGAATTTGGCGATCGCGGGCGTATTTAATGGCGGCAATTTTGCCATCTACCCCCCGAACACCAAAACCTCCTGGCACAACTATGCCATCGACACCCTGAAGATGAGTTTCGGCTGGTTCATTTTCCAAATCTTCTGAGTTCACCCAACGCAGGCGCAGTTTGCCATAAGTGGAGATTGCAGCATGGTTTAGTGCTTCCACTACAGATAGGTAGGCATCACTTAACTGCACATATTTCCCAACGATGGCAATTTCTAGCTCATTCTTGGGAGTATGTAACCGTTGTACCAAGGTTTGCCACTGCGTCAAATCTGGTTTGTGCTGTTCCATTTGCAGCAATTTCAAGACTTGTTCTGCCATTCCTTCCCGTTCCAGATTCAGGGGTACTTCATAGATACTTTTGGCATCTTGGGAAGTAATGACGCATTCTTCGGGCACATCGCAAAACCCCGATAATTTTTGCTTTAATCCTTTGGGTAAGGGGCGATCGCTCCGACAAACTAAAATATCTGGTTGAATACCAATGGATCTCAGTTCTTTAACTGAATGCTGTGTTGGCTTAGTTTTCATTTCACCCGCAGAAGCAATCCACGGTACCAACGTTACATGCATATACAGCACATTTTGCCGTCCCACCTCTTTGCGGAACTGGCGAATCGCTTCCAAAAACGGCAGTGATTCAATATCTCCCACCGTACCGCCAATTTCTGTAATTACTACAGAGGGATTTGTACTTTTAGCAACTCGCAGAATTCGCTCTTTTATTTCATTGGTAATATGAGGAATAACCTGTACAGTGCCGCCATTGTAGTCTCCACGCCGCTCTTTATTGATGACTGCCTGGTAAATTGAGCCAGTAGTCACACAATTCAAGCGCGACATTGAGGTATCGGTAAAGCGTTCGTAATGCCCCAAGTCCAAATCTGTTTCCGCACCATCTTGGGTAACGAATACTTCCCCATGTTGAAAGGGACTCATCGTGCCAGGATCGATATTGATATAAGGGTCAAGTTTGAGAATCGACACCGAATATTCGCGCGATTTGAGCAAACGCCCTAGACTTGCTGCTACAATGCCCTTACCAATACTGGAAACTACGCCTCCAGTTACGAAGATAAACTTAGTCATAGTAGTTTGAATTTCTAACAACTTCTAAAAATACATCCCGTCATTGTGCCACAGTTGTTGTGGTGTAATCTTCTGTGATTTGTTGTGAAAAACCTTTTAGGATTAGTAATATTAGGCTGTATTCTCACATCCTCCGTAGCATTGGCAGAGCCATCTCTTATAGTCGTTTTTCCCCAGACAAACTACCAGACAAGTTCCCAAAAAATCTTTTTTCTGGGGACTGCACCACCAGATGGTGAGGTTTTGATCAATGGTAAGCCAATTACCCGCAGCAAAGCTGGTCATTTTTCCCCTAGTTTCCCCTTGCAGTTGGGGGAGAATCTTTTTACTGTGCGTCGCCAGAATCAAGAGCTTAAGATTAAGGTGATCAGGCTTGCCAATAGCCCGGAACTACCACAGGGGGTAGCCTTTGCGAAAGATTCCCTGACTCCCGCAGTTGACATTGCTAGACTACCGGGAGAACTAATTTGTTTTAGCGCGTTAGCGAAGCTCCCCGAAGGGATCGCACCCCCCAATGCCAATGTATCTGTAACCCTGGCGAATCAAACCATTGCCCTTTTACCCCAACCTCAACAAGCACAACTACCAAATAATTTGGCAGCTTTGACAGGGCAAAATCAGCCTTATGCCCAGTCTAGCGTGAGCAGTTACAAAGGTTGCACCACAGTGGCAACAGCTGCCGATCTGGGAAAACCTCAGTTTCAACTAACGCTGAATGACAAGACAATAACTCAACCAGGGACTGGTAAAATTCAAATCCTCTCAAGAGCAGAGTTGCCAGTTTCTGAGGTTACAGTAGAATCAGGTGTTGCTCGTACCGGCCCAAGCACCGATTATTCCCGACTTACACCACTACCTAAAGGCACACGCGCAACAGTAACAGGTAGGGAAGGTGAATGGTTA
Organism: Nostoc sp. DedVER02; assembly: GCF_034530675.2. NCBI lineage: Bacteria > Bacillati > Cyanobacteriota > Cyanophyceae > Nostocales > Nostocaceae > Nostoc > Nostoc sp. DedVER02. The sequence continues at coordinate 3,027 of NZ_JAVRCP020000035.1, read as the reverse complement.
CGCCTAGACTATGGTGCTTGGATTAATAGTCAGGAAACCCGCATTCTACCTGGTGCAATTCCGCCACAAACAATAATTCGCAGTGTCGGATACCATCAACTCCCTGGTGCGACAGAGATAGTTTTCCCCTTACAAGTTCCCGTACCTGTGAGCCTACAACAAAGTGAGAAAGCGATCGCTCTCACTCTCTACAATACTACTGCCCAAACGGACATTATACGTCTGGATGATGACCCCCTAATTTCTCGCCTAGATTGGCAACAGGAAGCTCCAGAACGAGTAAAATACACCTTTAACCTCAAAAAAGCTCAACAGTGGGGATATAAGCTGAAATATGACGGTACAACCCTGGTTTTGGCTTTGCGTCATCCGCCTAAAATTGGGAACACAAGACGCAAGCCTTTAGCTAATTTCAAGATTGTACTCGATCCAGGGCATGGCGGTAAAGAAACTGGTGCCAGTGGCCCAACTGGATATTTAGAAAAAGATGTGAATTTGGTGGTATCTAAGTTGCTGCGCGACGAGTTGGTGAAGGAAGGCGCAACGGTAGTAATGACGCGGGAGGACGATCGCGAAGTTTCTCTAGCAGAACGTCAGACAATTATCAGTAAAGAAGAACCTGCGATCGCTATTTCCATACATCACAATTCTCTACCCGATGATGGCGATGCCCAGAAAACCAAGGGTTTCGGCGCTTTTTGGTATCAACCTCAAGCCCACAACTTGGCAATGTTTTTACATAACTATGTAGTGAAAAAACTTGCCAAACCTTCTTATGGTGTGTTTTGGGATAATTTAGCGCTCACACGTCCGACTGCTGCACCATCAGTCTTGCTGGAATTGGGTTTTATGAGCAATCCCGATGAATTTGAGCAGGTGGTTAACCCAGAAGAACAGAAGAAAATGGCAAAAGCGATCGCTCAGGGAATTACTGAGTGGTTTAGGAGTGTGCAGTAAATTTGGGGGTACTTTACCCTCATTGTATTTGGTGGAGTGCGATCGCCTTGAAACATTAATAACTCTTCTAAATTTGCGATCGCCTATCTCTAATCGTAATCAGATGTAATGGGTTATACTCTGGATTTGGCAGTATATCAATCAAGTAAAATGAAAGTTTAGTCGTTCCTGCGAGGTGTTTGATGACTATCTTTGATCGCCGCCGTCAACTTCAACAACAAATTGCTCAACTTCCAGATGACCAACTAACTCAGGTTGAGCAATATATAGCATTTCTTGGTTTTCAGAAAACAGTTCCATCTCAATCAGAAGTGACCAAATCACCTTCCACTGGAGCTTCGATTTTGGCATCTTTAGAGCAAGCGCACATTCCGCCTGATTCTCTTCTGGAGCATGAGAATCTAGCAGAACCACCTGAAGATTTTGCTGCTAAGATCGCTGAAATAAAACAACGTGGCGATCGTTCTCAGTCTATTATCCGACGAGGTTCTACAGGTCAAGATTTGCTCAAATTTGCTGGTACTTGGCATGGAGACGATCTAGAGGAGTGTCTAGCATTTCTTGATGCAACCCACTCAAAAGCGAAGTTTTAAGCCAATAATTTATGTATTTGTTGGATACCAATCACTGTAGTTATCTTATTAACAACAATCCTCAAGTTGTCGCAACTGCTCAAAGCTATGCTCAAGATCCTTTTGGGATTAGCATCATTAGCTATGGTGAGTTGCTCTACATGACGGAAAAATCAGAGCGTCGAGAGATCAACTTACAAGTGGTTCAAGCATTCCTGACAGAGATTGATATCTATTTGATTAACAAAGAAATAGCTGAGATATACAGTCAACTGAAGAACCGCATTTTTCGTCAATTTGCCCCAAAAGAAAAAAACAAACGCCGCAGTACCCGCATTCAGGATATCGGTTTTGATGATAATGATCTATGGATCGCCGCAACAGCAATTTATCATAATATTACTCTCGTCTCTGCTGACAGCGACTTCACTAGGATTCAGCAAGTTTACAGCTTTTCAGTCGAATCCTGGATTTAATTGCTTTACCTTAAAACCATATTTTTCACATTGATATTTTTATGTGACTTGATTACGTCCGATAAAGTTACAGGGCAATACCATAACTATAGTAAGTATTCAGGCATATTTTAAGAATATCATTTCATTGCCATACTTAGGACAAAATTTTAGCAGGTTTTATACCTCAAACCCTGATTCAGCCGTGGGCATGATATTATTTTAAAAGTTCAGATGTGGATCTAACTTTGAAAAAATAATACAAGCCTTTGAAATTGTTCAAAAAAATATGCCGAGTATTGTTCATTGAAATTTCCTCCTGATTAAATTCGTTTTCTCCTGACAATGCTTTTTTCGTGGATTCTTCATTGTTTCTATTTGATGGATTGGAAAAATCTTCTGTGCGGTTAAAGCGATCGCAATTGGTGGACAAGCTACTGCTAATGTTGTGGTTAGAAACGCTGTCACACTCCCAACTACGCCGCCTTTTACAGTATCTTTCAATGTTTCGATAGTGGCTTCTTGTGCAGAAATTTCACCCCGAACTACCCGCAACGCATTGGTTAGTAACGAAAATGGTGCTGCTGTCGCTACACCAATAGCTGCTCCAAGAGGCGCGGCTTCTACCCCTGCTTTCATAGCACCTGTTAGGTTGTCAAAATGCCATTTAGCATCTAATCTCATTTGCTCCTGCGAAGTCATGGGTTTATCGCCACGAGCTAAATTATCTTTGGCGTTTTCCCACTTGATATTTTTGGGATCATTTGAGCCGCCTTTGCTATGCGGTTTGATATGACTAGCGTGCTTATCTGATAGGTATTTTTGGGTATTAACATCAGTAGATTTGCCATCAATCCCTGCTCTTTGAGATGGAGGGATTTTATCTAACATTTCTTGGGCTTGCACTCTGGTTCTTATCGGTTCACCAGATCGAATCCCACCTTTATATAATTTACGGGCTGCACTTAATACCAATTCTTTATGAAGCTGCGCTAAATAAGGCTTCAAGGATAAAGTCGTAAGAAGTAAGAGAAGCAATCATC